>NZ_CP092712.1:660190-990286 GCF_023983475.1 Aliivibrio fischeri ATCC 7744 = JCM 18803 = DSM 507 | reverse complement strand
ACGCAATTTTAAAGCATTACAACGCTTATCAGGTCATTTTTATGACCGTCTGCAATCAATGACAACCATACGCTTATTCAATAAAACAGCACAAGAAACTGAACACTTACATGGCGCTTCGGAAATTTTCCGTAAACGTACTATGGAAGTATTACGACTCGCATTCTTATCTTCTGCTGTTTTAGAGTTTTTCACTTCAATTTCAATTGCTATTGTTGCGGTTTACTTCGGTTTTACTTTTATTGGTGAGCTAGATTTCGGCCATTACGGAACAACCGTCACTCTGTTTACTGGTCTATTCATTCTTATTCTTGCTCCAGAATTTTATCAACCGCTTCGTGATTTAGGGACCTTTTATCATGCCAAAGCACAAGCTATTGGTGCTGCAGAATCATTGGTTGAATTTCTAGACACAAAAACAGAACAACAAGCTCAAGGCAATAAAAAAGTATCTGAATCTACAACTCTTGATATTCAAGTTGAAGAGTTAATCGTAACAACTCACGATGGAAAAAACCTATTAGGTCCTATTAGTTTTCATCTAGAAGAAGGCTCTCAAACTGCACTTATTGGCCCTAGTGGTGCCGGCAAAACAAGTTTGATTAATGCCATTCTTGGCTTCCTTCCATATCAAGGAAGTATCAAAATTAATGGCACTGAATTATCAGAGTTAGATAAAACAGAATGGTATAAAGAAATCAACTGGGTCGGTCAAAACCCAACATTGGTTCACGGTACTATTCAGGAAAATATCACGCTAGGTAAACAAGATATCACCCAAGAACAACTAGATACTGCATGTGAGCATGCATTTGCTAACGAGTTTATTGCTGATCTTGGTTATCAACATGCGATTTCTGATCGTTCAGGCGGTTTATCTGTAGGACAAGCACAGCGACTGGCATTAGCAAGAGCACTACTGCAACAAGGACGTTTATGGATCTTAGATGAACCAACAGCAAGTCTTGATGCAAAAAGCGAACGTTTAGTAATGAAGAGCCTAAATCAAGCAACTCAAGGCTTAACTACATTAATGATCACTCACCGCTTAGATCAACTTCATGCAATGGACTCTATCCTTGTATTAGATAAAGGGAAAATAGTTCAATCTGGCTCATTTGATGAGTTAAAAGATTCTGGCCTATTTGCGAATATGCTAGCGGCAAAACAACCAGTGCAAGGTGATCTCGATGCGTGATTTACTTCCTTATATCAAACTCTATAAAAAACATTGGTTCGGCTTAACGCTTGGTATGCTACTCAGCTTTGCTACTTTGTTTGCTTCTATTGGTTTGCTGACAATTTCTGGCTGGTTTATCTCAGCTTCAGCTATTGCAGGTTTAACCATTGCAAGAGAAACCTTCAACTACATGCTTCCTGCTGGTGCCGTTCGTGGTTTCTCTATTGGTCGTACTGCTGGGCGATGGGGCGAACGTGTTGTTAGCCACAACGCCACATTCAAACTGCTAACTGAATTACGTATTTTCTTCTTTAAGAAACTAATACCACTTATCCCAGGTCGTTTCTCAAAGCTACGTGATGCGGATTTATTAAACCGTCTCGTTGCTGATGTTGATGCAATGGACCATGTATACTTGCGTTTAGTTAGCCCAATTATTGTCGGTACTTTAGGTATTATTGGACTAACTGCATTTCTTGCGTGGTTTGATATCACTATCGGTCTAACTCTTGGTGCTATTTTACTTTCTCTATTACTAATCTGGCCAACGCTATTCTACAAGTTAGGTAAGCACAACGGCTCAGAGTTAACTCAAAACAAAGCAACACTGAGGATCAAAACCTTAGATTGGCTACAAGGTAATGCTGAATTACGCATTTTTGGTGCTGAAGCTCAATACCGTCAACGCATTCTTGATGCCCAAACGGCACTATTAGCTAACCAACACCGTATGGCTGCGTTAACAGGATTAGCGAATGGCCTGTTACTGCTAGCTAACGGCTGGACGCTACTATTAATGTTGTGGATTGCAGGCGATGGTATTGCAGGAATGACACCAGATCCTATGGTTGCAATGGTTGCATTTGCGACAATGGCAAGTTTTGAATTGCTTATGCCAATAGCAGGCGCCTTTCAATATCTAGGGCAAACACTAAGTTCTGCTCGTCGCCTGAATGAAATCATCACAGCTGAACCAGATACCGTGTTTGATGAAAATGGCGTTGACCAAGCCATCAAAGGTAATTTAACCATCTCGAATGTGGATTACCAATACATGGATGCGGATACCAATGCGATTAATGCCATCTCACTTGATCTACTTTCTGGACAAAAAATGGCCATTGTTGGTCAAACGGGTTCAGGCAAATCAACCTTGTTGCAATTGTTAACTCGTCAATGGGATCCAAAATCAGGCTACATTGCTATTGATGGCGTTAAGTTACCTAAATGGAAAGAATCAAGTCTTCGTAGTGCAATGTCAGTAGTAAGCCAACGAGTCGATATTTTAAATGGTTCTCTAAGAGATAACTTACTACTCGCTGATGATACTGCAAGCGATGAGAAACTAATTAAAACCTTAAATCAAGTTGGTTTGGAAGCGCTAACAACTGACGAAGGTCTAAATGCTTGGTTAGGCGATGGTGGCCGACAACTCTCTGGTGGTGAACGTCGTCGAATTGGGATTGCACGTGCGTTATTACATGATGCACCTATTGTCTTATTGGATGAGCCAACAGAAGGCTTAGATCAGAAAACCGAACAACAAATTATGTCGGTACTTAATAAACACATTGAACATAAAACCGTTGTGTTTATTACCCACCGTCTAGTGAACCTAGAACAGATGGATCATATTTGTTTGATGGATCACGGTGAAATCGTTGAGCAAGGTACGCATGATAGCCTCCTCTCACTTAAAGGTGCTTACCACCAATTATGGCAACGCTTTTAATTACCTTAGATAGATAACCTAAGGATATAAAAAAAAGCCGATATGACCATCATCATATCGGCTTTTTTGTATCAGTGAATAAAAGTAATACCTAAACGTACTTCTCTTCAAACTCTTTCATAAATTGCACAAGCGCTTCAACACCTTCTAATGGCATTGCATTATAAATTGAAGCACGCATACCACCGACAACTCTATGTCCTTTCAATGCTTTTAAACCCGCTTCATCAGCTAATTCAAGAAACTTCGTATCCAACTCTGGGTTTGCCAGTTGAAATGGTACGTTCATTAATGAGCGATTATCAGAATGCACATCGTTACGGTAAAAATCCGAGTGATCAATGTAATCGTACAGAACCGCTGCTTTCTTACGGTTATGTGTTTCCATTGCATCAATACCACCATTAGATTTCAACCATTTGAAAACTAATCCCGCAAGGTACCAAGCGTAAGTTGGAGGCGTATTAAACATAGATTCTTTATCCGCTAATACACCGTAGTTTAATACACTCGGCAAAGCTTGAGCGGCTAAATCCAATAGATCATCACGAACAATAACAATCGTTAAGCCCGCAGGACCAATATTCTTCTGTGCCCCAGCATAAATAACACCGTATTTCGACACATCAATCTTACGCGATAAAATGGTCGATGACATATCAGCAACAATTGGCTTATCGGTTACTGGCAGATCATTAATCTCAATACCATCAATGGTTTCATTTGGACAAAAATGCACATACGCCGCATCATCGCTTAATGTCCATTCAGAAGCCGATTGAACCGCTTTCTTACCATCAACATCAATAATGGTATTAATCACATTTGGTGTGCAATATTTTTGCGCTTCTTCAACCGCACTTTGAGCCCAATAACCAGCGTCAACATAATCAGCTTTAGTATTACCACCCAATAAATTCAAAGGTACCGCAGCAAACTGAGCTCTGGCACCACCTTGGCAAAATAACACTTTATAGTTGTCTGGAATCGCTAATAGATCACGTAAGTCTTGCTCTGATTCTTCAGCGACTTTAATAAACTCTTTACTGCGGTGACTTATTTCCATCACAGATGTGCCTAAGCCATTCCAATTTACCAATTCCTTTTGAGCTTGGGCGAGAACGTCTACTGGTAACATTGCTGGTCCAGCACAAAAGTTAAATACTTTTTCCATGTTTCTTAAAACTCCTGTTGATGTTTACAACACTAACTGACAAAAAATGATTACGAAATTAATAACACCTTTCATCTCATAAAGGAATCAGAAAGTGATCTATTTCACTAAATCCATAACGATGACAGATTCAAGTTAAAAATATCAATTAAAAAAATAGCCCACCAAAGTGAGCTATTTGTATAAATATAAATGAATTAACGAAGATAAGTTAAAAAGCCTAATAGCATAAATAGAGGCATTTTTTGACCATTTGGTAACTCAATTTGACCATTAGCAATCTTCGCAGATAAACGATAATTATCGCCCTCTTCCGTTGCAAATTCATTAACAAGTAATTCATCCATTTGCATACGAAGTTCTGGTGTCTCATCTACCAATTTTTTCGCAATAACTAGCTCAGAACTGCCTTGTAATGTTTGAACTAATTTATCCGCATTTTGAGAAGCTCGCGCAGTCCCTGCCGGTAAAGTAAGTAGAATTTGGCTATTCACTTTACTGCCTAGTACATCAGCACTAAATTCATTTAAGTTTACTTTAAAACCCTTAGCAGCAAGTAAATCAAAAGACAGCATCAGTTGTTGTACTTTTTCTGGCGTGATTTCTTGATCTTGTAATAGAGGGACTAGCTTAATTAATGCATCATAGTTCAGCTCTTCAAAACTTAAGTCAAAAACACCATTTTCCAAAGTACCACTGTCTGTAACGATTTCATTTATCGTTAGCTTATTGCTAGAGCTTAGTGCATTGTCTTCTGGCTTATCTTTTACTTCTTTGATTTGGTTAATGCTCGTGTAGTTAAAGCCTTTCACTTCATTGTGATTTTGACCTTCTACGTCATTTAAAACCAATTTATCCATATTGATGTTTGCTTCACCAATGAAGATATCACCCACATAATGACCAACACTTTGACCTTTTACGTTATCAACAACAAACTCAGATTGATTATCTAGACGTAATTCAGTCTTAGGCAGATCATAAGCTAAAGTGAATTGACCATCTTTTTGTACCGTCGCAGATACTTGACTTGCGGCAACAAATAATTTTTCAACACCCTGCGCACGTAAATCATCATTAACAAAATTAGCGTCTTGGCTTGAAAGAAGTAACTCTGTTGTACCAGTTAATTGACTCTCAGTAGTTAACTTAAGTCCTTTAATGAAATCAGACTTATTCGCTTCAGTTTCAAATGTTGATACCGAGGAGATCGATAACAAACCATGAGATATTTCATGATTCACAATAATGTCAGTCGGATACCCAGCATGTTCTAGTTCAGCACTTAAACCCGGATCAACAACATGAATTCGACTTTGAGCCGTCGAACTTAAATAACCGCGATCATAAGAAAGATTTTCAATAGCAATCACTGAATTATCATAAGAAGCGATTCCATCTTTAAAAATGGCTTCACCAATCTTCCCTGTCGCAAATGGCCAGCAAGCAACAAGAGCAACAGCTCCACCTATTGCTGCATATTTTTTTAACTCATTCATATTGGTATCCAACGTTATCAATTTCAATCAGTTTACCTAACACAACAAGTTCAATACAACTCTATTTATTAGATAACTGCGTCATATATAACAAAACTTACTATGCTTGGCTTAATTTTTGCTTTATTTTATTAAATATATATACATGTTCATTTTTTGACGATTTGTTGTTACTTCAAATTTATATATTGCTTTCTAGCAAAAATACCGATTTCTGTTAGTATCTAGGCCATATTTTTTGTTTACAGCACTCAATTTGATAGGTTTCAAATATCATGATCCGTAAAACACTTTTAGCATCAAGCCTAATGTTTATTTCTGCAACTTCAATGGCTGCAGATGACGCAAACAATGCCATCATGAGCAACTTCAGCTACGATTACGTTGAAGCTCGCATTGGCTTTAGCCCTTCAACATTCGGTGCTGGTTTCAGCAAATCAATTCACCCAAATGCTCACGCTATCGCAAGCATTGATTCAGAGCTAGATGGCGATTACGACCTAGCAGCTGGTCTTGGTTTCCACGCTCCAGTAAACAACTGGGCTGACATCACAGGTGAAATGTTATTACGTGTTGTTGATGACAACCATAAATACCACAATGACACAGGTATGGAACTGAACCTTGGCGTACGTCAATGGTTAGGTCCACAACTTGAAGTTGGTGGTAAAGTAGGTTACCTATCTATCGATGATAACGACGATACTCTATTCTCAGTATACGGTCGCTTCCACTCAACAGAGCTATTCTCTATTGGTGCTGAAGGTCGCTTCAATGGTATCTACGGTGATCAACTTCTGCTAACAGCTCGTTTTAAATACTAATTTAATTAGATATTTAAATACAAAAAAACCTCGTTATCCCTTAACTTTATTTGTTTCGGTATAACGAGGTTTTTTTATGAAATAAACAAATCAAACTTGTTGTAATAATGCTTGCTTTGCAGGCTCTTGTAATAACGTCCAATGAACTCCTGATTCTGCACCTGCAAATTTCCAAAGTAACTTAACATCAACATCACCACCATAGGTGTGATTCACTTTTTTAAATACATCAACAGCACCAATTTCCAGAAATGAATCAACATCAGGTACTCCTGCTTTTTTGACCATTCTTTCTAATGTCAGTTGCATATTCGGTAAGTCACGTAAACGGCGGTTTTCTTTTGATTTTTTAAACTCTCTTTCTAAACGAGAGTTTTCCATAGCTTCTTGAACAATAGAAAGAAGAGAAGCTGGTTTCTTTTCAAATAACTCAGTAACATCAAAATAATTTACAGTCGCAATTGTCGTCTTCTTAACATGCTTGAAACGCTCACAACCTAACTCTTCAAACCGAGCATCAACCTCACCACCACCGCGTACATATAGTCGTCCATCAGTAACTAGCGAGAACATGGCGTCTTCGGTAAACAAACCAACACCACCAAACATTGAACGTTTATTGAATCTTCCCAGTTTTTTTACAAAGTTAAAAAAGCGCTCTTCTAGATGACTCATCTCGATCTCCTTGATCTTTAAATTAACATCCCCCGTCCCTGTCATAAAATTGACATCAAGCAATTGAATAATAAACGTACAATGAATAAGTTTCTATTATTTTTATATTAATACCTGAAATAGCAGTATATTTCTTTATTTCGATCACATTCTTCTTAATTAATTCATGTAACGAAACAAGTAGTTCTTCAGGCTCGTATCACATTATAATGACATAATACATCACACCATTACATTGATGAATCTCACAAGATTCATTTATGACGTCAATAAATCATCACTTATTTAATAAGACGTATTAACTTTGACGTTTGAAGCCAACTATTTAGTTTGAGGACGTGCTCAATTCTTCAAGTTTTTTTTTAGTACGTATAAAAATAATGTATGATTTAACCATTACTTAAATATATGAATTAAAATGAATCATTTATCATTTTTTTGGCTAGAGCACGATAAAGAGAAAGCTCTTAACGCATTGAGAACTGAGTTTAGCCAACAAGTTACATCCAATATCACATCGGGGAAAATTCAGCTTCCACCGATCCCTGATGTTGTACTTAAAATTCAGAAATTGTGTACTCTTGAAGGCACAATGATTAAAGATGTATCTGATACGCTTTTAGAAGACCCAAGCCTGACCGCTATTGTTATTAGAATGGCGAATTCTGTCGTATTTAACCGTCGTAATATCACCTGTACAGACGTGTTAACTGCTGTTTCTCGCCTTGGTATCTTCCGTGTCCGTGACATTGTTACCGCTCAAGCTATTGAGCAGTTAAAATATTCAAGTGATTTAAATAGCGAGTGTAATTCGTTATTACGTAAAAGTGCGGCTAAGTCTCGCGAGTTCGCTGCCGTCATGACAATGGTATGTGAAGAGATATTGAAAGAAAGCACAGACGGTTCACATGATTATCTTGAACCAGAAAAGGCGTTATTAAGTGGTCTTTTAGCAGACATCGGTCTATTTTGCTTAGTCAATAAATACTACAACTACCTTGAAGAAGGGAATTACCTAGACCTTGATGTCGCACTTTATATTTTTGAAAAAGAATGTAATCCAATCAGCTACCATGTATTGAATCATTGGCAGTTTGATAGCGATTTCCTTTCAATAGCAACAAATAAACAAATTTCAGAAAGTAACTTACCAGTGAGTTACTTAAACATCGCTCGTATTGCTAATCATTTGTTAATGTTCAGAAATGATGATGAAGATATTGATGACCATGAAGTTGAGATAACATTAGAAGGTGCTGAAGCCCTTTACACACTGAGTAACCTTACTAATACTCAATTCAACGATCGCATCAGAGAAACACTTCGAAGCAGCGGATTGTAATTAAATTACAACAAATCAATTAACATTATATTGCCGAATTTGAAAAGCCTTGATATTCTCGGGGCTTCTTCAAAAGTTGGGTTTATTATTATGTTTTCTGGAATGTTATTTGTTTTTTTACCATTGCTTTTAGGCTATTTAATCCCTCTTCATACGAAGAAGCCACTTCAACATATAAATGCCGCAACAAGTCACCTAGTTACGGTTATCCTAGCTCTTATGGGCTTAAGTCTTGCGGCTCTGGATAATCTTGCTCAAAACCTCAATCAGATCTTAACGATTACGGTTACTTTCTTTGTCGCAATTAGCGTATGTAACTTAGCTATTCTTCCTATCATGGATAAGCTATTCCCGCTAAATTCAGAAGGGAATAAAAACTCACTTCCACTATTTAAAATGATCCTAGAATCAGCAAAGCTGCTCTTAGCGGTTGCAGGAGGTTTAGTATTTGGCTTACTTTCTGGTATCGATTTAAGCTGGGTAGAACAAGCCAGTGAGATAATTCTGCTGCTACTTTTATTTTTAATCGGTATTCAATTACGTAACAGTGGCCTTACACTTCGCCAAATCCTATTAAATAAACACGGTATTATTATCGCCGCAGTTATTATGTCTACCTCTTTTGTCGGAGGCATCATTGGTGCTCTTATCCTTGATATCCCATTACCACATGGCTTGGCGATGGCTTCTGGTTTTGGATGGTATTCACTTGCAGGTATTTTGATGGGTGATGCATTAGGCCCTGTTTATGGCGGCGCGGCATTCTTGAACGAACTTTTCCGAGAGTTAGTTGCTCTACTTTTAATCCCAACTTTAATTCATCGTTACCCAGTCACCTCTATTGGTTATGCTGGAGCAACAGCAATGGATTTCACACTTCCTGTTATTCAAAATTGTGGCGGGATTCGCTGTGTTCCTATTGCTATTGTGAGTGGTTTTATACTGAGTCTATCGGTTCCTTTTTTGATGCTATTCTTCGTTTCTCTTTAAGTGTTCGAAGCAGAAAAACATTATTCGTACCAGATTAAGTGGGAAGCATCACACTGTGAATCGTTTCAATTGCATTTAGTTACACTCTATTTACAATCACAAATTGATAATTACGATTCATTTATAAGGATTTAAAATGAAACTTGCCGCTCTAATCTTACCTTTTGCATTGCTTACGACGTCAGCTCAAGCTGCAGATACTCAATGTTTAAGCGACAAATACAGTCAATATATAGATGCATCTTTAACTTGGTATCAAGAACTCATAGCCATTACCGTGAAAAAAGATCCAAACCTACAAAGTGTTGGTGATTGGTTTCTTGAAGGGCGCAAACATCACTTTGAACTGAACCGTGCTGCAGTGGATTACTATCTTGAAAACGCACCAGAAAAAGTTAAAACCAATCAATCAATAGAATCATGGTTACAGCTTACTCAAAAAGAAGTGAAAGAATTAGCAAGCCATGATGATGATTTAGGTAAAATAGCTAAAGCAACCTTCGATGATCGTCAATCTCAGCCACATAAACAAAATTATGAATTACGCTCTGCCTTTGCAGATATCCTAAGTCATCCAAAAACGATTGATGCACCACTAAAAGCTTACAATCAAAAAATGACCGATATCAGCATGATTAAATGTCAATAATATTGATTAATTTATCACCACTCATTCATTTTTGGTGATAAATCCACCCTTCAAGACTCGATGAGGCACATTTTACACAAGACATTTTCGTCATTTTGTTCTAAATTGTGCCCTCAGAGCCTGTAAAGAACCACCCTCTTTACTTTTCAATCATCAACAAATAGAACAGATACCATGGTAACAGACAACAAAACAGCAGATGCGAGCTTTGAAAGCCTGCTGCGAATTTTTACTGTTCCGGAAGCTCCCGATTCGACTCTTGGAATAATTGAAAAAGAACTTTCACAGAACTTAAATCAATTTTTAAGAGAGCATATTGTTGCCGAAGAAAAGCCATTGACTGAAATCGAAAAAGATTTTACCGATTCATCAATGCCAGAATCTCCGACCTATGTGTCAGAACATACTGAGCACTTATTAGATACCCTTGTATCTCAATCCGTTCATACCTCTGCACCTAGTTTTATTGGACACATGACATCGGCATTGCCTTACTTTTTAATGCCGCTTTCTAAAATCATGATTGCCCTAAATCAAAATTTGGTGAAAATTGAAACATCAAAAGCATTTACCCCGTTAGAGCGTCAAGTGCTTGGTATGTTACACCGTTTAATTTTTGGTCAAAAAGACAACTTCTATCAACACTGGATGCACAGTGCTGATCACTCTTTAGGTGCTTTTTGTTCTGGCGGTACCATCGCTAACATTACTGCACTATGGGTTGCAAGAAATCGCCTATTAAAACCAGAAGGTGATTTTGAAGGCATTGCCAAACAAGGACTTTTTGCTGCTCTTACGCATTATAAGTGTAATGGGCTAGCTATTTTCGTTTCAGAACGTGGCCATTACTCACTCAAAAAAGCAGCGGATGTACTTGGCATTGGTCAAGATGGCGTTATAGCCGTTAAAACCGACAACAACAATCGTGTTTGTCTTGACGATTTAGAACTTAAAATTGCACAAGCAAAAGCGAAAAATATTAAGCCACTGGCTATTGTTGGTGTTGCAGGTACCACAGAAACAGGTTCAATTGACCCACTGCGTGAATTAGCAAACGTTGCTCAACGTGAAGGGTGTCATTTCCATGTGGATGCGGCTTGGGGCGGTGCAACATTAATGTCGAATACGTACCGACACCTTTTAGATGGTATTGATTTAGCCGATTCCGTAACGATTGATGCACACAAACAACTATACGTACCAATGGGTGCAGGTATGGTTATCTTTAAAGATCCTGAATTAATGTCTTCTATCCAGCATCATGCTGAATACATTCTTCGTAAAGGGTCTAAAGATTTAGGTCGTCACACACTTGAAGGTTCTCGAAGTGGTATGGCGATGTTGCTTTATTCTTGTTTCAATGTGATCAGTCGCCCTGGTTATGAATTATTAATCAACCAAAGTATTGAAAAAGCACACTACTTTGCTGATTTAATTCAACAACAAGATGATTTTGAACTGATAACAGAGCCTGAGCTTTGCTTGCTGACTTATCGTTATGTTCCAAGTCACGTGAAAGCGGCGCTGACAGTTGCGACTGACGAGCAAAAAATTGAGATTTATGAGCACTTGGATAATCTCACCAAGTACATTCAAAAAACGCAACGTGAAACTGGGAAATCTTTTGTTTCTCGAACTCGATTAACGCCTGAAGTTTATCAGCATCAACCAACTATTGTTTTCAGAGTGGTATTGGCAAACCCATTAACCACAAAAGAAATACTGCAAAATGTATTAATTGAGCAAAGAGAAATTGCAAGCAGTAGTGAAATATCTTTACCTCTATTAAACCAAATTGTAGACAAAATCCTTCGTTAATTCTTCTATATAGGTTGTTTTATGAATGTAAAGCAACCTATCTTTTTTGTAATTCATTTCCTTTCTAACTGAAACTTAATCACGAAATTATCCATAAAATTTTAGTTTTGTCGTATTTACACCGAAAAATCACTTTCTAAATTGAAAGTGTTTTTAGAGATCTGTCATATTATTGTTATTAAAATACAATCAACGAAGCCAATTGTTAGAGGCTAAGTAAACAAACGTATATACTTATTCAAACGGATAATCTTAACCAAAGTGTCTTTTCAAATCACTCTGGTTAAGGTTATATCAAATTAAAATGTAGAAGAGCGCATATGAATACCATTGAAAAAATACAAAATAATTTAGATAACTTCAGCAAATCAGAGCGCAAAGTAGCTGAAGTAATTATGGCCTCACCTCAAACAGCAATTCATTCAAGTATTGCCACTTTAGCTAAAATGGCTGACGTGAGTGAGCCAACGGTAAACCGTTTTTGCCGTCGACTAGATACAAAAGGCTTCCCAGACTTTAAACTTCATCTTGCACAAAGCCTTGCCAATGGTACTCCTTATGTAAACCGTAATGTTGAAGAAAACGATGGTCCAGATGCATATACGCATAAGATTTTCGAATCAACAATGGCATGTCTTGATGTCGCTAAAAATAGCTTAGATCCAATGCAGGTAAACCGTGCAGTTGACCTTCTAACACAAGCGAAAAAAATCTCTTTCTTTGGTTTAGGTGCATCAGCTTCTGTAGCGCACGATGCCATGAACAAATTTTTCCGATTTAACATTCCTATTGCTTGTTTTGACGACATCGTGATGCAACGAATGAGCTGCATCAATAGCACAGAGAATGATGTAGTCGTGTTAATCTCACACACAGGTCGAACTAAAAGCTTGGTTGAAATAGCAGAGCTTGCTAAATCAAACGGCGCAACGGTTATTGCGATTACTGCAAAGGATTCACCTCTTGAAAAAATGGCATCTTTAGCTATTTGTTTAGATGTGCCAGAAGACACTGACGTATATATGCCAATGGCAAGTCGTGTTGTTCAAATGACCGTTATCGATGTTCTAGCAACTGGCTTCACATTACGCCGTGGTGTTGGTTTTAGAGACAACCTGAAACGAGTTAAAGAAGCACTTAAAGATTCTCGCTATGGAAAAGATGAACGTTACCAATAGGTTTTATCTATCAATCTAAAAGGTATAATCATCTTTACTTAATTCATATTGATAGGCATAGTTAACCTATTGATTGCGAACCATATCCGCTAATAATTTTTGGAGAAAGCTATGTTTGTTGTTATTTTTGGTCGTCCTGGTTGTCCATTCTGTGTTCGAGCTAAAGAGCACGCTGAAACGCTAACTGAAAAACGTGATGATTTTAAATTCCGCTACGTTGATATTCACGCTGAAGGTATCTCAAAAGCAGACTTAGAAAAGACAGTAGGTAAACCAGTAGAAACGGTTCCTCAAATCTTTATCGATGAAAAACACATTGGCGGCTGTACTGAATTTGAAGCGTACGCAAAAGAAAATTTAGGTCTTTTTGATTAATTTCAAATAGCTAATTTATAAAATTAAATCACCGCTCCCAAACGGTGATTTTTTTTTAATTTTATTTCTAAATATGGTTATACATTCGCCATTTTTAAGTTAGACTTACGTCACACTTTCTTACTCCATATTTCAGGCAAAATACAGTGAACATTGATGTTGCGACATTGTTATCGCAAAACGATATCTTACTTTTATTCGTTGTTCTCGCTCTTGGCTTATTCATAGCTAAACTTAGGATTGGTAGTTTTCAACTAGGCAGTTCTATTGGTGTTCTTATCACCGCCCTCTTTATGGGAAGTCTTGGTTATACTTTTACCGCTGACTCTCTCAATATTGGCTTTATGCTATTTATCTTTTGTGTTGGTATCGAGGCTGGACCAAACTTCTTTGGTATCTTCCTACGAGATGGCAAACACTACCTTCTACTTGTACTTGTTGTATTAGTCTCTGCTGTTTCACTCAGTTTTTTAACAGGCCACTACTTCGGTTTAGACTACGGTTTATCAACAGGCATGATGGCTGGCGCATTAACAGCAACGCCTGTATTAGTGGGTGCAAAAGATGCATTAAATTCTGGTTTAGCAGCCCTGCCTGAAGGTGTCGATTTTAGTAAGGTAATAGACAATTTAAGTGTCGGTTATGCTTTCTCATATTTAATCGGTTTAACTAGCCTTATCCTTTTGGCTCGTTTACTTCCGAAATTGCAAAAACAAAATCTACAAGACAGTGCAATGCAAATTGCTCAAGAACGTGGAATAGGAAGTGCAGGACAGAGAAAAGTATACCTACCAATCATTCGAGCTTATCGTGTTGGCCAAGAGCTAATCGACTGGACAGATGGTAAAAACTTACGTGAGCTAGGTATTCACCGCCAAACGGGCTGTCACATTGAACGTATCCGTCGTAACGGTATTTTAGCGAACCCCGATGGTGACTACATTTTGCAACAAGGTGATGAAATTGCCCTTGTAGGTTATCCAGATAGTCATGCTCGTCTCGATTCAAGCTTTAGAAACGGAAAAGAAGTATTTGACCGTAACTTATTGGATTTACGCATTGCAGAAGAAGAGATCGTAGTTAAAAGCGATAATATCGCCGGTAAGCGCCTTTCAGAATTAAATCTTTCTGAATACGGCTGTTTCCTTAACCGTGTGGTTCGTGCACAAATTGAAATGCCAATTGAACACGATATCGTATTAGCGAAAGGTGACATTCTTCAAGTGAGTGGTGAAAAAAGCAAAGTTCATTACCTAGCAGACAAGATTGGATTTATCTCAATTCATAGTCAAGTATCCGATTTATTAGCTTTCTGTAGCTTCTTTATCCTTGGCATCATGTTCGGGATGATAACAATGAGCTTTGGCCAAGTTACATTTGGTTTAGGTAATGCCGTTGGTCTATTGATTTCAGGTATTACATTAGGTTTCTTAAGAGCAAACCACCCTACTTTTGGTTATGTACCACAAGGGGCACTTAATATGACTAAAAACCTTGGTTTATTAGTGTTCATGGTGGGTATTGGTTTAAGTGCTGGTGGCAATATTAATGAATACTTCTCTGAAGATGGCTTAAAAGTACTTGCTGCTGCGTTTATTGTCAGTGTGATACCAGTAATTTTAGCCTACCTTGTTGGTGCCTATATTCTTAATATGAACCGTGCTTTATTAATTGGTGCGATTATCGGTGCTCGTACTTGTGGTCCAGCAATGGACGTAGTTAACGAACACGCACGCAGCACCATCCCTGCACTGGGTTACGCTGGTACTTATGCGATTGCCAATATCTTAATGACCGTTGCCGGCACCATTATGATACTTCTAGCATAATATACACTCATTATTAGAACCCATTTATTGGAACCAATAAAAAACCCCAGAATGAACATTCACTCTGGGGTTTTCTTTTCTCTTTTATTTACTGATTATACTTATGTAGATTAGTATTAGATATCAGCAACATCAAAGTTTACTTCAGGGTTAACATCAGCGTCGTAATCAACACCATCAACACCAAAGCCAAATAGTTTTAAGAACTCTTCTTTGTACTCAACATAGTCAGTTAGATCCTTTAGGTTCTCAGTGGTTACTTGAGGCCATAGATCACGACAGTGTTGTTGAATATCTTCACGAAGTTCCCAGTCATCTAAACGTAGACGGTTCTTCTCATCAACTTCTGCTGCTGAGCCGTCTGCTTTATATAGACGTTGGCTAAACATACGTAGAATTTGCTCTTGGCAACCTTCGTGTACGCCTTCTTCACGCATTTTCTTGAATACCATTGCAATGTACAGTGGCATAACAGGAATTGCAGAACTTGCTTGTGTCACTACAGATTTTAGTACTGCTACGTTTGCTGTACCACCTGTTGCAGATAGTTTCTCGTTTAGCGCCGTTGCTGCACGATCTAAATCCATCTTAGCTTGACCTAGAGCACCATCCCAGTAGATTGGCCATGTAAGCTCAGTACCGATGTAGCTGTATGCAACGGTTTTACAACCATCAGCTAGAACACCTGCTTCTGATAATGCGTTAATCCACAGTTCCCAGTCTTCGCCGCCCATTACAGTCACTGTATCTTTGATTTCTTGCTCTGTTGCAGGCTCAACTGATGCTTCAATGATTGCATCTTTGTTTGTATCTACCGCTGTTGCTGTGTAAGTTTCGCCGATAGGTTTCAGTGAAGAACGGATAACTTCACCTGTTTCAGGCATTTTACGTACAGGAGATGCTAATGAGTAAACAACCATGTCGATTTGACCTAAATCTTCTTTAATTAGATCAATCGTTTTTTGTTTTGCTTCATTAGAGAAAGCATCGCCATTTAAACTTTTAGAGTATAAACCTTCTTCTTTTGCAAGTTTGTCAAAAGCGGCAGAGTTATACCAACCAGCTGTGCCTGGTTTCTTCTCTGTACCCGCTTTTTCAAAAAATACACCGATGGTTGATGCACCACCACCAAAAGCAGCTGTAATACGAGAAGATAGACCGTAGCCACTTGAAGAACCAACAACTAATACACGTTTTGGTGCGTTAGCAATTGGGCCTTGAGCTTTAGTTAATGCGATTTGCTCTTTTACGTTTTGCTCACAACCAACAGGGTGAGTGGTTGTACAAATGAATCCACGAATTCTAGGTTTGATGATCATATTCAACTTTCCTTCTAATAATTACCTTGTAGGATAAAAGGTTCTTCTCCAGTTCGCATCCCATTTATGACAATTTTTGTCAAAATAGTGAGTGGTTGGAGGTGTAGAAATGGTTTTTACAAAAAAAATGGAATTATCTTCACTTTTTTTGAACTATTGGAAAAAGCGGCAGTCTGAATTTATGTTCATAATTCCACTGCTTTTTCTTGATATATTCAAGAAGCCCGTTATCTCGCTAATTTTAGCATTATAGGTAACGGGTTTTTCTTTATCTGGACCACTATTTCTTACCGATAAGCGCCCAAAAAAATAATTTAAAAAAAATCGAATATTTATTGAACTAAGAGAAAAATCGCTAGTCTGATTTTATACCCGTTGATGATGAATTCTAAAATTTAGCAGGCCGCCAAGTTTTATCTTATCAACTATAGCTTTTTCATAATTCCTTATATTCCTTTTGCCCATTCAATTTATTGTTTGGGCTTTTTTTTATCCAAAAAAATACCCCGCTATTTGCGAGGTATTTATCAAAACTTATTCTAAGATAGCAGGTTTATGCTGCTTTCTTTGGTAATGAGATGCTTAACAACACATAACCTACAACCGCTGCCAATGTAGAGCCCATCAAGATACCTAAGCGAGCCAGTTTATCAAACTCAGGATTCACCCCACCAAATGCCAGTGATGAAATAAAGATAGACATAGTAAAGCCGATACCACATAGCACAGATACTGCGAATATATGCTTCATATTTACGCCAGCTGGCAGTTTCGCAACACCTGATTTAACCGCAAGGTAACTAAAGCTGAAGATACCTAGAGGCTTACCAAGGAACAGGCCTAAAGCAACACCTAGAGGTAAGGTTGTCGTCAAACTATCAAGTGACACGCCATCTAGAGAGATACCAGCATTAGCAAATGCGAACACAGGAAGGATAGCAAACGCAACATAAGGGTGTAATGCGTGTTCCATGTGTTTTAGTGGTGAACGCTCACCTTTATTGCCTTTAAGAGGGATAGCAAAACCAAGAACCACACCAGCTAACGTTGCGTGAACACCTGATTGCAATACGCTCACCCATAGGATAAAGCCAACCAGTAAGTACCAACGGATCTTGGATACGTGTTTTGCATTCAGTAAGAACAATAAACCTGTCATTACAAAACCAATAACAAGAGCAAGAACAGATAGATCACTTGTATAGAAGAAAGCGATAATAACAACAACGCCTAAATCATCAATAATAGCTAGAGCAAGTAAGAACACTTTTAAGCTAACAGGAACTCGATTACCAAGAAGTGCCATGATGCCTAATGCAAACGCAATATCCGTTGCCGCAGGAATAGCCCAACCAGATAGAGCTTCAGGATCGCCCATATTAAATGCAACGTAAACTAAAGCTGGCGCTAACATACCACCTACCGCTGCAATCGCAGGGAAGATAGCAGTTTCTTTTGATTTTAACGCACCTTCTAATAATTCTCTTTTTACTTCTAATCCGATCAATAGGAAGAAAACAGCCATTAGGCCGTCATTAATCCAATGTGATACAGACATTCCACCGATATAAGAATGTAAAAATGTATCGTACATTGGTGCTAATGAAGAGTTTGCAATCATCATAGCAATCGCAGCTGCGATCACTAACAGAATCCCACCGGCAGATTCTAATTTGAAAAAATTCTTAATAACATCACTCATAAGATGTCCTTGCTTATAATTATGGTTTACTGAAAAACGAATAAGAAAAGTCTACCCGTTGATCAATATCAAGAATAATCGCTTGTTCAGAGCTTATACATCGGAAAATCCGAAGTGTTAAGCGTTTTACAGCGTTTTATTCGCATCGTCTATATTCAATTCAATTAATATCCAGCTAATTGCATGAATCCAGAAGCTTGATGTGAACCCGTTGTTGTTATTGGTCCTTGCCAATAAGGAATAAATGCATCTAACCACTGTTCATTTCTCATTACTTGAGTGGTTAAATTAATATCGTATTTTGGAATATTTATAATCCATTGTAGCGGCACTTTTCGACCATTTTTTAGTTGGCGAGCAGGCAAAGTTTGTAAAGTGAGATCTTCTTCACTAAGTAACGTATAACTGCCATTCTTTCTCAATAAGACGCCAAATTGGTATGGAGGATGATCTTGGTATCGGTATTGCGTCACCACTAACTTCGTTTGGTTATCCAAATTAACAACAAACCAATCTCTGCCATACTGATTTTCATCAAAAAAACCACTCGCCCACTCGTGCTCTAATAACGCTTGGCCAGTAATGGTATACGTCTTATTATCAAACGTTACAGAGCCACGCACAGAAATAAATGGTTCTATGTATTCATAAGAAGCAATAGGAAGGAAATCGTGTTTTTTCAAATAACCGTTTTCCCCCATAAGTACAGGATGGGTATTTGAATTTAGTGATAGCTTTAAAGAAAACTCATCAGAAGATGCTGCAAATGTTCCTGGAAATGGAGAACGACTTAAACTACGCCATTCCCAATCATCAATCCAAACGCGATATGGACGTTGACTTACTCCGACCTGCCCAATACCACCTCGAGCCAAGCGTTCAGCAACCCATTTACCATTTTTAGTCGTAATCACAACCTTGGCAATGTATAAGCGAGGATCAAGCCAACCTTTAGTCTCTCTATCATCATTAGAGACTCTAAACATACTCCATTGTATACCTATCGCATCCCCATTTTGATTTTTAGCATTCACTGTCATTAGCCATTTTTCATGCTGATATTCAGGATGTTCTTGATAATCTTTAGGAAAAACAATGGGAGTGTCAGGTAAAACAGGTTCAAAAAAAGCACCATCAGTATGTGAGAAAATCGTATTAGTCTCACTACTACTTTCAACGTTAACCTGTTTCCAATTAAAGTAATAAGCGAGAGCACAACCTAAAATAGCAATTAAAATCAGCACTGATATTATCAAGCTACTGTTCTTTTTATTTTGGTTTTGCATTACAAAGATTCCCTTAATGAAGTAATGGCTTGTCGCTTAGTGACTCTCCAAATGGTTCCAGCACCAGCAACTGTCAATGCCAGTAAGGTCCACAAGAAAGTGGTTGCATACTCTTTAGGAAAATAATGGATCTCCATCGTCCAACCAAAAGCGTATTTCATTACAATATCAATCAATAGTTGTGAGAGTATTAACCCCAAAGGCAATGCAATAAGAATCGTAAATAAGCCAATAACCAACAATTGTAAGCCACCAAGCAGCACCAATTCTTTACCCGATAGCCCTAAACACCGCAGTAATGCAGTTTGTCTTTGTCGTGATATTTCACCAACCAACGTGGCAAAAAACAGACCGAAAACAGCGATAACTAACGTCAGATTACCAAGGGTTCCCGTAACAATAAATGTTCTATCAAACACACGCATTGCTTGTATTTGAATATTATTATTATCGCTAACCTGCTCTGCGGACAATCGATACTGTTTTAATACTCGTCCAATTAATTCGGTTCTTTTTGATTGATCCGTTAGCACCACACCAATCCCAGTTTTACCCTGACCACCAAACGCTTTTAACCATGTCCCATGAGAGAGTAACAATTGGTTATACGGATTTCCGTAATCATAATACACCCCAGAAATCTGCCAATTGTTCCCCATAGGAGCAGGAAGATCGATGTAATCACCCGGTTTTAAGTCCCATTTTAATGACATGGATTCACTGATTAATACATTGCGTCCATGGTGAAGCGAATACCAGTAATCAGGAATCGCCACTTTCATGGTTAACGCATTTTTCTCACCCTCAGTAGAACCAGTACTGATGATCTCTAAATTGCCGAATTCTGTTTGATAATCAATCTTCCACTGACGCCACACAGATTTCACTTCAGGTTGTTTTTCTAACCAATAACTGATTCGTCCAGCCGATGCTTTACTTGGTTCAATATAAATATCAGCAGCCAAGCGTTGCTCTAACCAATTATTAGTGGTTGCTCTAAAACTGCCCACCATGGTTTCTACGCCAATATTAGACGCTAGCGCAAGCATAAAGGCCATTGCCGCCACACCACGATAACTTAAGCTTGCTGCTGAATCAGAGAAGAACCAACGTGCTTTTGCTGATGGCAATGTATAAGAGAGCCAATCAAAAAACTTCCAAATAATAAACGGGGTTAACAACCCAATACTTATCATTAAGAAGCCAATCAACATAAACCCATTTCTGTGGCTATGGGGTAATAAATTTATCAGATAAGCAGCAACCAAAATCACACAAGCGATGATAGCTTGAACTTCAAACTCTTTACCTGCAAAACGAGCTAAAGATAGACGAGCAGTTAAACGAATTGGCTCAATGGTTAAAAGACGGTACAACGGCCAACCACAAGCTAATACACACCCTAATACGGCCATTAGTAGACTTTGATAACTCCAATCCCAACTCCATGAGATTAATAAATCCACTTCAGCGTTATACAAAGAATATAAACTGTTCGATACCGTCGGCATTAATTCATTTGCCAACAATAAGCCAAAAAAGTTACCACTTATCCAGCCAATAATGATCCAAATAATCACTTCTAGGCTCATGGCTAAAATAAGCTCTTTTGTGGATACGCCAATTTGACGTAGCGTCCCAACCAACGGCTGTCTCTGCACAAAAGAGAGCGACATAGCTTGATAAAAAATAAAGAGACCAACGATAAAAGAGAGCATTCCCATCGCGAGTAAATTCGTGTGGAAAGCATTCGTTAACGCCGTTAAGCCCGATTCTTTATGCGTTTCAAGTTGCAATCCACGAGGAAGCATCCGCTCTAAACGCTCTTTTTTTTGCTCTGACATTGCTCCGCATAAAATGATATTAAAACCCGCTTTGTGGCCTAGCATCTTAGTCAGTGCGATATCTGAAAACAGTCGAGAGCCCGCCAAGCGATTTTGTTTATCAACAATAACGGGGCCAATATTGGATTGGTTTTTTAACTCAATATAATCGCCATCTTTTAAGCTAAAATACGAAGCTAAAGGCTGGCTGATCAATACCGGGAACGGAGGACGCATTAAAGACAACATATTGTCCGTGTTTGCTAAGTTCCCTGATGAAATCTGCATTAACGCAATAGGATCGATACCAACCATAGAGATATCAATCTTTTCATTGGTTTCTAAATGCAAGGTTTGTATAGGCATGCAAGAGGTGTAGCCAGCCCGACGTAAGTTAATATAAAACGCCTGAGGGATAACAACATTATCTTGAATAGAGCGAATACGATTAGGAAAAGGGTTTGAGAAAAGCTTTTCGCCTTCGCTATAACTGACTTTCGCGTGATGGTTTATCGCTAGAACACCAACAAGTAAAGCAACTCCGAGTGTTAAACCAAGCCACACTAAAAAGATTTGCAACGGATGTTTACGGTAGTGTCCAAGAAGCGCTTTAGCTACCGGAAATAACATTCAGTAAGCCTCCCTGAAGTTTCACTAAACCATCCATATGCTCTGCCACTTTCTCACTGTGAGTCACCAATAAAAGTGTGCAATGAAGATCACGAGATAATCGTGTTAACAAACGCATTACTGCTTCTGCATTTTTTTCATCTAGGCTACCTGTTGGCTCATCCGCAAGTAATAATTTTGGCTCCATATACAAAGCTCGGGCAATCGCAGCTCGTTGCTGTTGTCCACCAGAGATTTCTTCAGGGTAACGACCAAGTAAAGGCATAAGATCAAGAGCTGAGATAATTTGACGCCATAACGCATCATCGTCTCTTAACCCTTTAAGTTGGCGACAAAAACGAATGTTATCAGCCACACTTAACGTAGGAAGAAGGTTAAACTGTTGAAATACTAAGCCAATATTGTTTCTACGGTAAGAAGTTCGAGAACTTTGTTCAGGGGCGTGCATTGAAAAACCAGCGATATTAATTTCACCACTGTCTACACTATCTAGGCCTGCGATAAGATTTAAGAGGGTGCTTTTTCCTGAGCCACTTTCGCCCATTAATGCTATCTGAGCTCCTTGCTCAATTGTTAATTCTGCCCCTTGAAGGATTGGATGAAACTCGCCACCATCCAAATAACCTTTATTCAGGTTTGTCAGCTTTAACATATCCCCTCTCAAAAGATGTATTGTGATATCGGTAACAGAATCTACACTATTCCCCTTACTTCTTAAAGCTTTTTATGGTCTAACTCGCAGTTCGACACAGATATCAAACATAATGCTAACTTTTGCCACTTATCCACCCAATTCTTAAATCTATTTTTTTGATTTCATTAAATAAATTTTCCAGTTCACTTATTCATTTCATCATGTCTCAAAAGTAATGATTAAATTAAGTAGACGGTCATAAATTATACTAGAATCAAATAGTATTAATAAAAAAAGCAATTAGGAAAAGGATGGATTCTTACAAATGACTCATAGGATAATTATTGTTGGTGCATCAGGGTACATAGGATCTCAGTTAATTCCATTGTTATTAGAGCAAGGGCATCAGGTTATTGCCTGTGCTCGTAATATCAGTTATTTGACCGATAGAGTTCAACAACACCCTAATTTACGTTGTGAATACCTTGATTTAGAAGATAAAACGACAATCGACCCACTCTTGTCTGAGTGTGATATTGGTTATTTCTTAGTACATGGGATGTCACACGGCCATGATTTTATTAATTACGAAATCTCCTTAGCTCAAAATTTTGCAGATGCCGCTAAGCAATCCCAACTGAAGCGGATAATCTATTTAAGTGCATTACAACCAGAGAATCATCAGTCACAGCATTTACTGGCTCGACAAAAAACCGGGGAAATTCTTCGCTCTACTGGCATCACTACCATCGAAATTCAATCGGGTATTATCATCGGTGCAGGCTCTGCCGCCCTTGAGATCATGACAGATTTTATCAACCACTTACCCATCATTCTCTGTCCTAAATGGATTCATTCTCAAGCCAATCCTATCGCCATTGATAATCTAAATGATTACCTCATTCAATCTCTTGATATCGAAGTTAATGATTCACTTTCCCTAGAAGCGGGAGGGCCAGATACGGTCACCTATCTTCAGCTCTTTAACCTTCTGGCTAAACGACTTAATAAATCCATTAAAATTATTCCAACCCGTTTTGTTTCACCCAAATTTGCCGGATTATGGCTTGGTATCATTACCTCAGTTCCATCAGAGTTAGGACGTGCGCTTCTCGCAGGAATAGACCATGATTTGCTTGCAGATAATTCAAAAATACAGCAACTCATGCCCCAAACACTCACCCCACTTCCTGAAGCATTGAAATTGGCTAATCATACTTCTACTAATAGTCTACAAGGCGAAATATGGGGATTTGATCCAAGTGCACTGCGTCGCTGGCAACCCGATTACGGTTACTACCCTAAACAAGCCGGAGCCAGTTTTACAACCAACGCATCGGCTAATTCACTGTGGAAAGTGATACTGCGACTTGGTGGGCCTGAGGGGTACTTTTTTGCGAATGGACTATGGCGAACCAGAGAGTGGCTTGACCCGCTGCTTGGTGGATCTTTTCCTATACGAAGAAAACCAAAATCAGAACAGTTACAACTGGGTGACTACATTGATTCTTGGAAAGTGATCCGCTGTGAAAACAACGAATTTTTATCCCTATTATTTGGAATGACCGCCCCAGGGTTAGGACGACTCGAATTTTCAATAAAAGAGCTTGAAAACAACACCAGAGAGTTAGATGTTCGTGCTTGGTGGCACCCAAAAGGGTTTTGGGGATTAATGTATTGGTTTGCGATGTTTCCTGCACACCTTTTTATTTTCAAAGGCATGGTAAAAGCGATATGTAAAAAAGCCGAGAAAGAAGAAAAAGGATAAAAGAAGTTATACCATTCTGGATAAGTAGTTGTTCAGATAATTGCGTAGGAAGAATCGATTATAGCAAGGCATAAATTACAGTAACTAGTGGCTCTAATTACAAAATTTATAACGCTGATATAATCGATTTTAACAAGCAAGAATGATCAAATACTTATGTAGATTGGTATTAGAATAGGAAAAATAAAAAATGGGCTCTACTAAGAGCCCATTCAATCTCGATAATCGATTATTTTTTCACATTAAATGAAAATGGAATTTCACCTAACTGAGTACCGTGGTTATGAGGGTAAATTAAATACTCTCCATGATACTTCACTTTTGATTTGTAATCTGAACGCTTATGCACCATTAAACCATGCTCAAAAGCCGATTCAACAAACTCATGGTGATTACCACGCACATAACAAGTCAGTGGTTTAATTAACTCTTCACTTTCAGCATCAAAGCATGATTCAAGTTGAGTAGAACAAATGATAAATGAATGATCACCATCAGAAAACAGCGATGCTTTTTCTAATACTTCATATTCTGTTGTTACACACCATTCTTTCTCTTCTAGTGATTCACTCCACGCCATAATCGCAGATTTAGAAATAGATTTTGCTTGCTCAACAGGCGCTAACTCAGCGTATAAACGAGAGTATTGTTCAAAACGCACCGGTAATTGAGTACCCGTCCCTTTTGTGCGTCCCTCTTTTTGCCAAGTCATCAAATCTTTTGCAACGCAATGTGCAAAACGTTGAGACTTAATTGCAGTTGTTACCCAACGAATTAAAAAGTGATTCGCACTTACCGGGTTTTTAGGTAAACGGCCACTGTCTTTAGACTCTTGTAGATCACCAAGAGCACTATTAATTACTCGTTGAATTTCTTGATAATAATCAACTGCTTTTTTTTCTTTACTCATTTACGCTTTTCGTCCAAACACAAAATAACAACCAAAAGATAATATAGAACATGCTGCCATGGAACTTACCATAGGCCAAGCCGAATCAGAAGGGAACATTGCAATACACGCCCCAACCAATGAACCAGTACCAAAACGTAATGTACCCGCTAATGACGAAGCAGTACCTGCCATTTTAGGGTAATGACTTAATAATAAACCCATGGTGTTACTACCTATGGTAGAAATACAACCAACAAATAAAACCACTGGAACCACAGTACCCCATAAACCCCAATCGAGTAATTGGCCTACAACCATCAAAATACCCGCGAATAATTGGATTGAGATACCCAATTTCACCATGTTATGTGAGCCCATTTTCTTAACAATGCGGCCATTGATCGTGGTCATAATAATTAAGAACACCACATTAAGGCCAAACAGATAACCAAAGTTCGAAACACTCACACCATAAATATCAATGTAAACAAACGAGCCAGCGGTTAAAAATGAGAACATACCAGCGAAAGAGAACGCACCAGAAAAAATTAAACCAAGAGAGACAGGGTTTTTAAATAACGAGCGGTAATTTCGTAGAGACGTCATTAACCTAAACGGAGAACGGTTCTCATCAGTTAAGGTTTCAGGAATACGCCATAAAATAGCCAAAATAATCAGCACAGCAAAAGCCGCTAACAACCAGAAAATAGAACGCCAGCCAAACCACACCGCCATGTGTCCACCCACCATAGGGGCAACCAAAGGCGCTACAGTCATCACCAAAGTAATGAATGCCATCATTCGTGCGAAATCTTCTTTATTAAACATATCACGAACAATCGCTTGAACTACCACAGCAGAAGCCGCACCAGCAACACCTTGCAGAACACGAATGTACATTAATGATTCAATGCCACCGACTAACGCACCAATAACCGCACAAATAGCAAATAAAACCGTGCCAATAATCAAGACTGGGCGTCGACCATAACTGTCAGCTAATGGACCATGAATCAATTGGGCAATGGCAAAACCCGCAGTATAAGCGGTTAATGTCATTTGTACTGAGCCAGCGGTTACGCCTAAGTCAGAAGCAATACTTGGCATCGCAGGTACATACATATCAATAGCTAATGGAGTTAGTGCAGAAATTGCACCTAAAATAATAACTAATAGTATGCTTAATTTTGGGGGCTCAGAAAGAGCAGTTTCAGAGGATGACATAACAGCGATACCAATAAAATAAAACAGCAGGACAGGAGTTCAAACAATATCGATTCAAACAAGAATGATCAGATATTTATTTGATTTATTATAGTATCACGCCCTCTTACAACATGCCTTTTATATTCGAGCTCTTTGCATAAAATTTACACAAAAAAACGGCGAGACATAAATGCCACGCCGTTTTTAATATTGGATTGATAAGGCTGATTAATTATTCGCCAAATACCGCGTCAACTTCTTCTTCAGTTAAGTAACGGTACTCACCTGGTTCTAGAGAATAATCCAAACCTAAACCACCGATTTGAGCACGGTGTAAACCTTCAACTTTATTGCCTAAAGCAGCAAACATACGTTTCACTTGGTGGTATTTACCTTCATGGATAGTTAATAGAAGTTCGTGTTCTTCTTCATCAACAATTTCCATTACAGCTGGCATCGTCAGATCTTTTTCGCTCTTAAGCTGAATACCCGCTTCCAATTTCTCAGCGTAATCAGCACCGATTGGATCAGCAAGCCATACACGGTATGTTTTCGCACACTTACGTTTAGGTGATGTGATCTTATGAGACCATTGACCGTCATCCGTAATAAGCACTAAACCGGTTGTATCAACATCTAAACGACCAGCGAAATGCAGCTTCTCAAGATTCACTTCATCTAATAAAGACAATGCCGATGGGTGCGTACTGTCTTCATGAGAACATACATAACCATCTGGTTTAAATAGCATAATGTAGCGAGGACCGTGGAATTTCAGTTCACGTCCATCCCATTCAACGGTTGAATCATCTGTTACTTTTACAGATGTTACTTTTGTTTTCACGCCATCAACAGTAACCGTACCACTTTTAATGATTCGAGTTGCTTCTTTACGAGTGGCACCTAATGTTTCGCACAAAAATTTATCTAAACGCATGAGAACCTCATTTCAATATTCTGGCGCATTATACCCAAACCTTTTAAAGATGCGAGCATCAACCCAGATTTGTTAGTGTGCGCCGCCTGCCATAGGATCAGGCTTGCCATTCGATTTAACAAAAAACATCAAAATAGCAGCAAAAGCAAGGAAGCAGGACATCATAAAAAAGACATCATTATACGCCATGATCGCTGCATCGCGTTGCATTGTCATGGTGAGAGATGCTTTTGCTTGCTGCATCGCCGTCGCAGGATCGCTGCCTTTAGCCACAAACATCGCCGCACTCTGGTTTAATTGATACCAACCATCCGTGCTCACACTGGTTAGGGTTTCTTTAATATGCCCTAAATGCTCACGAGTTTTGTTATCCAATAGCGTAGCAATAAACGCAATACTGAACGCACCACCAAGGTTTCGTAAAACATTGGTAATGGTTGATGCATCAGCCACTTCTTGCTTTTGAATTCCTTCCATTGCCACCAACGACAAAGGAACCATAATAAACGGACTGCCAATCGCACGTAATATCATGGAGAAAATGAGCTGATCACCACCAAACAAATAACTCATGTGTGTATTTACAAAGCAGCTAATACCAAACATAGAGAAACCAAAGAACACCAAATATTTTGCTTTAATGATCTGCGTTAATTTCGGCACTAATGGGAAGATCAATAATTGAGGAAAACCCATCCACATTAACACTTCACCAATCTCCAAGGCGTTATAACCTTGAATTTGGATCATATACATTGGCAGCACATAGATAGAACCCAGCAAAGCCATACCCAAAATCAAATACGCAATACACGACATGGCAAACTGACTTTGCTTTAACAGCCGCAAATTAACCAATGGTTTTTTATGCTGCAACTCATTGATAATAAAGTAGGTTAGGCTGATAACTGAAATAATAGATAGCGTAATAATAAAGCTTGAGCTAAACCATTCTTCACGGTTCCCTTCTTCAAGTACCACTTCTAAACAACCCAAACCTATCGCCATCGTGATAATACCAAGCCAATCGGCCTTCAATAGGCTTTCTAGCTTTAATGGCTCATCATCCAGACCGTAATTCACCATGCACAATAAAGCGATTGCTGGTGGTAGGTTGATATAAAAAATGTAGTGCCAAGAGAAATGCTCAGTTAACCAACCACCAAGCGTTGGACCAATAGAAGGAGCAAAGGTCGCCGTTACCCCAAACAGAGCCATCCCCACCGCACGTTTGTTCACAGGTAATAAGTGAACCACAAGAGAAAACGCCAGAGGAATTAACGCACCGCCACTAAACCCTTGAATGGCACGAAACACAATCATCGAGCCCATGTTCCATGAAAAAGAACACAGTAATGAAGCAACGGTAAATACGACGGTTGTCCATGTTAGATAACGACGTTTACCTAGCGCTACAGACAGCCAACCACTTAATGGGATCGCTATCATTTCAGCAACAAGATAAGAGGTGGAAATCCAAGAACTCTCATCCATGGTTGCCGATAATGCACCTTGAATGTCTTTTAGAGATGAGTTGGTGATTTGGATATCAAGGATCGCCATAAAGGCACCAATCAAACCACCAAATAATGCTATCCAATGACGACGTGGGATCTCAGGTTCAAGTGGTTTTTCAACCACTTCACCTTCAGGAATACTTACCGATTGACTCATGCTTAACCTCGGGTATCAACAGTCGCAACCACAGACAGACCCGGGATCAATTTACCATCCAGTAAATCAGTATTTAAAATGCTGATCTTAACCGGCACACGTTGCACAATTTTCGTAAAGTTACCTGTTGCGTTCTCTGGTGGCAGAAGCGCAAATTTAGCACCTGTTGCTGGCGAGAAGCTTTCTACAATCCCTTTTAGATGCAGATCAGGGTAAGCATCAAGATCCACAAACACTTTTTGACCATGATGAATTTTTTCTAGCTGTGTTTCTTTAAAGTTCGCTTCAATCCACACTTCTTTGGTTGGAACCAAACTAAGTAATGGCATTCCAGCTTGAACTAATAGACCTTCACGTAAGCTGCGTTTACCAACGATGCCATCAATTGGCGCGTAAATCTTAGTATAAGATAAATTCAAATTCGCTTGGTCTAACGCCGTTTTTGCTTGGTTTAGCATTGCATTTGCTTGACCGATTTGGCTTTCAATTACGTTGATTTGCTCTTTCGATGCTTGGTAATTCGCTTTTGCTGCATCTAGATTCGCAATCGCCACTTTCAAGTGTGACACATTGTTATCTAATTCATCTTGCGAAGAATAATTCTTTTTAATTAACGCTTTTGTACGTTTTACTTGTTGTTGAGCACGCTCAAGATCCGCTTGTGCCGACTCAATTTGGCTCGCAGCCTGACGAATTCGAATATCTTGCAATTTACGCTCTGCATTTAAATTCGTAATTGCTGCCGCATTAACAGCCACATTGGCTTCCGCTTTTTCTTGTTCAGCCAAGAAATCACGGTCATCAATGGTTGCCAGTAAATCCCCAGCTTTTACTTTCTGATTATCTTCAACTAAGGTTTGTTGAATATAACCACCTACTTTTGAGCTGATTGTCGTGATATCGCCTTGAAGGTACGCATTATCCGTTGATTGGAAATACTGACCGTAGCCGTACCAATAACCGGCACCCAAGGCGCCACATAAAATAAAAATGACTGTTGCGATTAACGGTGCTTTATTTTTCTTCTTTTTTAATTCAGTCACTGAGGCTTTACCTATCTTTATAAAATTCTAATATTGTGGATACAGAGTATAAAACTAAAAAGATTAATTGATTAGATAGGAAAAAAAGGAAACACTGTTGCATAATTCTTACTAATGATTAGGTTGCGCCCTTATGATGGATTTAAATAACATCACACTATTAAACCAAGTTGTTGATTCTGGTAGCTTTACCCAAGCTACCACCAATCTTGGAATGACAAAATCAACAGTAAGCCGAAAATTAGCAGAGCTTGAAGAACACCTAGGTGTGAAGCTCATCACTCGTTCAACAAGAAAGTTAGGGCTAACTCAAGAAGGGGAAATCTTTTATCAAGCCAGCGTAAAAGTACTCGATATCATGCAACAAACCGAATTAGAGCTCACCGCAAACCAAAACCTCATTCGTGGTCATCTGAATTTAGCCATGCCAGTAGAGATTGGACATAACGTTATGTCTGATTACATCAATAGCTTTTTAAAACGTTATCCAGAAGTCTCGATTAACCTTGAAATGACCAACCGTGAGGTGGATATTATTGGTGATGGTATCGACTTATACGTACAAATTGGAGAAATCAATGACTCTTCTTTAGTTGCAAGAACCATTGATTTTTCAGAGCGTATCATTGCCGCTAGTCCTGAGTATTTAAATAACTATGGCCATATTCAGACCCCAGAAGATCTCCAAGCACCTCATCATCAAATCAGAGTGGTAAACGCAGTTAAAGTGCCTAATCTGTACTTTAATCAGGTCGATAAAGCGATTCGAGTTAACTTACCCTACCGCTTAAAAGTCAATACAGTTACCGCTTGTAAATCCGCCTGCTTGAGTGGATTAGGTATTGCTTCATTACCTGAATTCATCTGCCGTGAGCACATTAACAATGGTGAATTAGTACGAATTTTGCCTGATTGGGATTTACCACGGGTGGCAATTAGCTTGGTGTTTCCTCAAAATAAATTGCTACCAAAACGCTTAAGAGCCTTTATTGATCATGTACTTGAACGCTTTGAATCCAAGAATGCATCAAGAAAATAAGCGAAATAAACAACAAAAATTACATCAATTTTTATTTATCCGTTAATTTCACTTGCCAGTAAGGCCATTCATCGAATACGATGCGATGGTCTATTACACATCACTGGATTTTTCGTGGTACAACTGTTTCGATTACTGATCATCTGTTTATGCTTAGGGGTAAGTTCGCTTGCTCAGGCATCTTCATATCAGCAAAACAGTGACAACGTGATTGCCAATTTTACCATTGAGCAGCACTCTACTATTCAAGTGAACCTAACTTTAGACCCGTCATTAACGCATCAAGTTGACTTCTTAACTTGCAATGTCGCAGACACTCCAAGCAATACGCTCTCTTCCCATTCTCAAAATTCTTCTCAAGGCCATAATGTTAATCTTGGTGTAGGTAACTCATCTCGTATGGCAAACCTAGCACGCCATGAGCCAGAAGAAGTTTTCCCTGTTTATGAATTAGCATTAGAGATCCCAGCGATCCCTTCAGAACAATTAACCATTGGTTATCAAGAAAAACCAAAACCAAGTGTTGATTGGGCGTTATACAGCTATTCATCGGTTTCTCGAGTCTCTGCTTGGAAAGAAAGTAACCTCCTCTACAGTCATCGACTGTTCCCTGCGGCTTAATTTCACATTCAAAATCCATCGATTTATCACTTAGTTATTTCTGTACTTATACCAATCTATATAAGCATTTGATCTAGCTAGATTTGTGACTTTTTCGCATACGCATTGTCGTATGTGAGGTGAAATTATTATGCAAAGAAAACAACCAATACAACGACTGAACCATTATTCTAAATGGAAATACATCGTACTTATTACGACCCTTGTTATTCTATTATTGAGTGCGATCCCGACTTGGTATGGTGAAGATGCCGCCGTGCAAATCACCAATAAAGATGGACACATTCCATCGGTTGTATCACTACAAAACACCCTAACCGAGCAAGGCATTAACGTAAAACGCATCGAACAAAAAGGCGATAAAACCATCGTTATTTTGAAAGATGAAGCACAACAAGTTGCCGCTAAAGATATTCTAGGTTCAGTGATTGATGAAAGCCAAAAAGGCACCACACTAGCATTGTCTCTTGCACCTGCTGCACCAGCTTGGCTGCAAAACATGGGCTTTGAACCAATCAAACTCGGTCTTGATTTACGTGGCGGTGTGCAATTCTTACTGGATGTGGATGTAAACCAAGTTTACCAAGCACAACGTAACGAATTAGCTGACTCGCTAAAACAAGAGCTACGTGAAGAACGCATTCGCTCAGTTCGCTTACAAAAAGTAGACAGCGATACGCTAGTGGTTCACTTACCTTCAGAAGAAGCAAGCCACGCTGCTCGTCAATTCATTCATAAAAACTACCCTACTTGGCAAATCACCAATGATGATGGTTTTGATCTTAAATTAACGCTAAAAGAAGATGAAAAAATTGCCGTACGTAATCTAACAGTACAGCAAAACCTTCAAACCATGCGTAGCCGTATTGAAGAGTTAGGTATTACCGAAGCACTGGTTCAGCGTCAAGGTGAAAACCGCATTCGTATCGAGCTTCCAGGTGTTCAAGATCCAGCAGCGGCGAAAAACGTTATCGGTGCGACAGCAAGTCTTGCTTTCTACGCAGTAAAAGAACAAGGCACTGGCAGCACAATGGTTATTCCTGACCAAAACGGCCAACCAGTTCGTGTAGGCAGAAAACCAGTACTAACGGGTGATCACATTGTTGATGCACGTGCGAGTCTTGGTGAAATGGGCATGGCAGAAGTAAACATTGTTCTTGATAGTTCAGGCGGCAAAATCATGTCTGAGTTTTCTCGTCACAATGTGGGCAAGCCAATGGCAACCTCATACAACGAATACAGCCGTGATAGTGCAGGTAATACAGAGCAAAGTAACCAAATCATCAGTGTTGCGACGATTCAAAGTCAGCTAGGTAGCCGCTTTAGAATCACAGGTTCTGGCTCGCTTCAAGAATCTCAAGAGCTTGCTCTACTTCTACGTGCTGGTTCATTAACTGCGCCTGTAACCATCGTTGAAGAACGTACTATTGGTCCAACGCTAGGTGCTGAAAACATCCAAAACGGTTTTGCTGCTTTAGGTCTTGGTCTTGGTTTAACGCTGCTATTTATGGCGGTGTGGTACCGTCGTTTAGGCTGGGTTGCCAACATTGCACTTATTGGCAACATGGTAATGCTATTTGGTCTGCTTGCTCTTATTCCGGGTGCGGTTCTTACCCTTCCGGGTATTGCAGGTCTTGTACTGACCGTAGGTATGGCGGTTGATACCAACGTACTGATATTTGAACGTATTAAAGATAAACAGAAAGAAGGTCGAACATTGGCTCAAGCCATTGATAGAGGCTTTAGTAGTGCATTTGGTACCATTTTCGATGCCAACTTCACCACCATGATTACCGCAGTGGTTCTATACACCATAGGTAACGGCCCTATCCAAGGCTTTGCATTAACACTGGGCTTAGGTCTATTAACCAGTATGTTCACCGGCATCTTCGCGTCACGTGCCATTATCAATTTAGTTTGGGGTCGTGATTCTCGTCATGATGTTAGGGTTTAAGTTATGTTTATAAATATGAAAAATGCAACAAAATGGCGTCACATGACGAGTGTGGTTTCGGTATGTTTAATGATTTTCGCATTAACTATGATCGCAACCAAAGGCCTTAACTGGGGCTTGGATTTTACTGGCGGTATCGTGAGTGAAGTTCAAATGGATAGCAAAATCACCAATAGTGAAATTGCGCCGTTATTGGATGCAGGCTTTAAACAAGATGTTGCTGTTATTGCCTCTGGTGAGCCGGGTCGTTGGGTTCTACGTTATGCGATTCCACCACATGGTACTGAGCTTCCACCACTGACTGAGGTACTTGCTCCTCTGCATACCGATGTTCAAGTATTAAATACCAGTATCGTTGGTCCACAAGTAGGCCAAGAGCTAACTGAACAAGGTGGCATGGCGTTATTGGTGTCGGTTTTGGTTATCTTAGCGTACTTAAGCTACCGTTTTGAATGGCGTTTGGCTTCTGGCTCTTTGTTTGCCCTAACCCACGATATCGTGTTTGTACTGGGTTTCTTTGCTGCGACTCAAATGGAGTTTAACTTAACCACCCTAGCCGCTATTTTGGCGATTTTAGGTTACTCGTTAAATGACTCTATCATCATTGCAGATAGAATCCGTGAGCTGTTAATTGCCAAGCCTGAGTTATCTATCCAAGAGATCAATAACGAAGCGGTTGCGGCAACCTTCTCTCGTACTATGGTGACATCAGGTACAACCCTAATCACTGTTGGTTCTTTATGGTTATTAGGTGGCGGTCCACTAGAAGGCTTTGCGATTGCGATGTTCATCGGTATCGTGACAGGTACTTGGTCTTCTATCTCGGTAGGTACAAGTTTACCTGAGTACTTTGGTTTGAATTCAGAGCACTACAAGCCAAAACCGATTTCTGAAGAGCCTTAAAAATTAGGTTGAGATAGACAGTAAAAAGCCGCAGTGAATGCGGCTTGATGTTAGGGATCTGGTTTAGGCTAGATCCCTTTTTTGTGGGATGATTACATTTGACCACTATATTATGAAATGAGCAGTATTTTTGACCGCTCATACGTTATATTAATCAATATCCTTCAATAGAACTATCTTGACTAACTTTACCAAAAGATTTAAGTCTGAGAAATTTAGACGAAAAGCTATCTTGTGGAATTTTTTTCTTTAACAGCTCATGGAAGTTTTCGTCATGCGTTGTAAGAATAATCTGCTTATTAAACTTAACACTAATCATCCGAAGAGTATCAATCAGCCCTAGTGTGTTTATAGCGTCTATGGACTGAACTGGATCGTCAATTAAGATACAATCTACATCATTCCCTTCGTCATCTTTAGCATTTATCGCTCTAGCAAGAAAAATACTTAGCGCTAGTACATTGATTTGTGCCGAACTAAAACTTAATGTTGGAGACATAAGTTGGTTGCTTTTTGTACTTCGAGCAGACACTAATAATTTTGGTTTATCTTCTGCCGTACAGGTGAAAATAATTTCCTTATATTCTGGATGGGGATCAATACTTTGATATATTTTATTAATTAAATCCGTATTAAAGAAAGCGTCAACTCTCGAACTAATTTCCTTTCCTAAAGATAGAGAATCATTCTCTAGCTCAATAGAAATACTGTATAGCTTTTTTAATTTACAACCTATTCCACATAATTTTGATTGGATTTCTGTGATATCTGAATAACCGATCAACTCTTTAGAAATATCTTTAACCGTTGACACTAACGCCAACATATTCTGATTCTTAATATCCTTCAAAGAAATATCATTGATCATATTTTCAATTCTTAACCTGACGAAGGAAGTCAAGTCTTCATTTCTAGTTGAATCATAATCATTCAGAATATTAAAAAACCATGGAATAGTCTTTATAATTACATCCATCTCTTCTTGTAAAACATGGATTTTATCACCTCTTTCTCTTCGCTCTAATTTACCATAAGGGCTTTTTTCGACATGAAGAACAATTTTTTTCTCCGCATCCAATAACTTACTTTTTTCAGCTATGTACTTCGCTAGCTTAGCATCAAGCTCGATAATCAAACTTATCGCTAACTCTGTAATCTCAGCTATAGATGAGCTCTGTTCCAATCTTGAGTTAGTAATGAATTCGTTAAGCTTTACATAACTAGATAGTTTTGCATTGGATACTGAAAGTCTGTTTTCTATATCTTGCAATCTATTTATGTCATCTACGCTCACATTTTCATCTTCAATTTCTTTTTTCAGCACTTCTGCACTAGTGGATAGCTCATCAATACGCTGTATTAATGCAGACCTTCTGCCATCTAGATGGAGGTTGAACTCTTCTTTTGACATATACATAACGGAAGTGTTCAGGATGTCCAATTCTTGTTTGCTTTTAGAAAGCTCCTCTTTATAATTTATAATTTCAATCTCTTTTTTAGCCTTATTTTCATCCAGAAAATCTATTTCTTTCTTTGCTGATACGATATAACTAGAAATAAACTTTTTAAACGATTCAAGTGAAGAGTTCAAACTTTTCTCTAACTTTGATTTATCATCATTGAGCTTGTTAAAGTCGACGACTAAAGACTTCTCTAACTCTGAGAGAGCTGAGTTATTACTAATCCTAGCTAACAATTCTTCATAGCTATCGTTAGGTCTATCGCAAAGAGGACAGTGACTTTGCTGAGTTTCTGAAATTAGAACACTAGCTTTTTCAATTAAAGTCAGAATATCCGAATTTTGTTTTCTAACTTCATTGAGTTTCTGGTACTTGTAATTAATATCTCTATCAATAATTGAAATTTCATCTTCTAGATTTTGATATACATTACTTATCTCACGAAGTAAATCCTTACCTTCCTGTAAAATATTTTCCTTTGCTACCAACTTGTGCACATCATTAATTTTGAAATATTTAATTTCGTCAACTTCTTCTTTAATTGACTTTATTTTTTCAATATAAGTGTCAAATTCCTTATTCAAAAGTTCAGACTTTAATTTGGAATCTCTCTCGGCCTTAATGAGCTTATTAAGTTTAATATATGTATCATTTATCTGAGATTTTTTTGATTTTATTTCACTTAAATTTTTTTCTAGTGCAACTCTTTCCGATATTATTTTAGATAATTTCTTCTTATTATTATCAAGCCTTTCCGACCTAGAGCTTAAGATCTTTTCATGCTCCTTAAGCTCTCGCTCAATGTTAATTTTTTGTAAATACTCTTCCGTGAATTTTGTTGCATCTTCGCAGGTTTGAATTAAATCACTGCGTGCACTTTCTGCATCTTTAATATCATTATCTAATTTAGTCTTCGTTTGAATCACCCCATCTAACTTACTTATATCACCATTTAGAAGTATAATTTTTTCTCTCTCTTCTTTAAATGAGAGATATTGCTGATACATAGATATAGCAAGTTCAATTTTTGATAATTGCGACTCAAAATTTAATACTTTTTCTTTATCAATATTCGATTTTTTTTCGAAGCTATTGTGTAACTCTTTCATTCGAGATGAAAGTGCTAAGTGACTATTTTCACTGTAAGGGGCTGATATTAACGGCAGACTTATATTTATATTAGATTTATTTAACTCGCTAATAATTCGGTTAACTTCATCTACATTATTGAGAATTTCCAGTTGTGCTTTTTCTTCTTTTTCTAATTTCAGCTTCTCAGCAACAAGCTGTTCTTCCTTGTTTGAAATTTCAGACTTAACAGATAGAATAGACGTCCTTACGCGATTGATTTCAACTAACTCATCATCAATCTCTGAGAACTTTAAAAATCTGTCTTCAGAGTTTGTTTCTCGCAAAAATGCATCTATAGACTCTTGGTAAAGCATTGACGATTCAAAATAATTATTGATATTACTCTTGGATTGAATTCTAAGATCTGAGCTATTTCTCTGACTATTTTTATATGAAGATATAAATGGTCTTTCACTTCTGTCTGTAAAAACACTCACTAATGTCTTTAAATTTAGCGGTGCATTCTTATTTCTTATTACTAACTGTTTTTCTCCTTGAGCATTATGCTGTCTACACTCCTCAAGGTTTAACTTTGATAGCTTATCACTACGAACATATCTTGTTATTTTTTTAGTTATAGCAAAATCTATCGCGTCAAAGAACGATGTTTTCCCAAATCCATTAGGTGCAAACAGAGAAATGAAGTTAGCAGGGTTTTCACTATCACTACTAGTAAAATCAAAGGTGCCATCCTCTTTTTGTAAATAGGACTTAAATGCTTGTATTTCAACTTTTTTTAACTTCATTATTATTGACCTAACATTTTATTTATCCAATCAACCCTAGCATCTTTTGAAATTCTATCTCGACCAAACGTAATGTTCTCGTTAGTAATTGACTTTGAGTATTTTCCCAATAATTCTTTCCATTTATCATTATTAGAACTATTGTTCGACAAATCAAAATTTCGAAGAAGCAACCTATTATTTAAAAATGCTATAGTTTTTTCCTTTAACATCTCTTCACTTTCAGTTGAAAGCTCTATAACTAGTTTACGCATGTAAAATTTATCATTCTCAATTTCATATTTTGTTTCTAGGGATACTTCACTTGTAATTACAAATATCAAGTAATTGTTCCACCTTTCAAACTCAGTGGTTTCATTGGTACTTAGGTATTCATAATTTAAAACATCTGCGATATCTTCCCACTGTTCTTTTAAATCACTTTCTTTTTCGAACACTAAACAAAATGCATTTACTATAGCTGACGTAGTCATATTACAAGACAAAACAAATTTTCTTATATCGTAATCTGGTACTAAATCCGAAAAACTATGATTTTCTTCGAAAGATATATCATTCTTCATCAGCTAAAAACTCCCCATAACTATTACTTAAACTCTCTTTCACTTGTTCGCTATCAAATACGGTGTAACGACTATAATCATCTTCATTATCGGACAGGCATTTGTCATTGACTGATGGCCAATGTAATATGTCATTTCTTATGTTACGGTTCCGGTTTACAACTTCTATCCTATGCTTCTGACTACCAATTGAACTAGATATGTCAGTTAACGTCATTTTAGAAACTTTTTTGTCTAATATAGGGTTTCCTACACTAGCGCTTCGTGGCGAGAAGATTAGTATTTTTGACAATTCATTTAGCGGACCAAAGTCAGTTTCTAAAATATATGTTCTAAATAGTTTTTTAAAATTAACGTTCTTATGGTCAAAGACAAATCTAAATTTTACAAACAACTCATCCAAATAGTTTTCATTGCAAGAATCGGAGTCTAACGGCGGGTTTAGAGATAGGTATATCGATAAGAATTCTAAGAACCCCCTCCATAAGCATCTATTGTACAAATCATTCTTCTTTTGTTCATACGTTAATATCTTATTCTCGAACTTTTCTAAAATTGAGTTTGGATTAATCGTCAACGAGTTAGTTACCCCATATTCTTCTAATATGGTACGTAAAAATCCTTTAATTCCATCTAGGCTTTCATCATTCTCTAAATCAACATCTTCGAAAATTATATTTCTATATATTTCAAAGTTTCGAAGATAACTTGGTATCACTAATTGCCAGTTATTTTTATTGAGGATTTGGATGTATCTATCAATCTTTATAGCATCTACTTGACTGTTTGAAGACTCAGGAGTTCTCATACCAATCTCAATAGCCAAAATACTAAAGCTCCCTGTTTCTCGATCAATCGAGAAGATACCACCTCCCGAAAAACCTTCGACATCATCAATTGGCGCAATACCATCTAACAAAAAAATATATTTCTCATCGCCTATATCATGAAGCTCGCAGTTGTATGAACCTAATTGATCTATGACTTTTTCTTGATGTCTATTTTGCTCCGGATATCCATAAAGCTTCAAATTCTGACTGAAGTTTTTGTAATTGCTCTCATAAAAATGTATACCTTCAGCTACTTTAGATACCTTTAGAATGGCAAGATCAATGTCATTATGTTCTAGTTTATCTAAGACTCTGATATCAAGACCATTCACACTTTCAATATGAATATCGTCAATATCTATCTCATTAATCACATGTTTTGCAGTAAAAATATAGGAGTATTCATCAGTGAATGGGCAAATTATTACGCCACTTCCTTCCATAACCTTTACAGTGGAATTCTTAATTGCTTGTAATGCTAATTCATACATTTAAGTGATCTTCACAACTTTTAATTACAACACCTGAGCCTGCTAGCGTTTCTAGCTCTTCTTTAGTAAAGATTTTCTTGATAAGTTGTGGGTAATTAAATATCAAGCTAGGCTTATCTATTGTTTTAATTATTCTTGCTAGTGTTAATTTATTCGGTAAGCCATGTAAGCTACCATCTGTAGATATTATGAAATTCTTACACTCGATCAGGCGCAAAAAATCATAGCTTGTATTATATTTACTTCCATGATGCGAAAGTTTAACACAGTCAATTTTTAGCTTTTTTTCATCAGAGCCTTTATTCCCTTTGCTACTGACCATCTCTGACAAAGAATCACAGATAACATCGTCATGCGCATCTCCTAGAAGCAAAATGTTTTTCGACATATATTCAAAGATAAAAGCTATTGAACTTCCGTTATGAATAGATGTATCTCCCTCAAAAACATCATCTTTAGTCAACTCATCAATACCGGATTTATAATCTTTTGCAGACGCTGATGTTACACTTCTAGGAGCTTCTTTTTCCCACTTATGTAGTAACCTTGACAGCTTTTCTAATGTAGGAGACAACACAGTAATTTTCGCACCATAAAACTCAATTGAATGTCCAGAAACAATCAATTCCTCGTCCCATATACCGAGTTCTGTTATACGTTCTTCTAACGTAACTCCTTGCTTTACACTTGTTTCCCCATCTTTGCTGTTCTTTCTCTCAAGACTTAATTCATTACTCGGAATACTTTCGACGTTAAAATCTCGCTTAATCAACCTTCCTGAGTTAAACCATATGTTGTCACACAAATCGGTAAGCAACTCTCCAGTTTCAAACCCTTTGATAAGTCCACCAATATGATCATCATCAACATGAGTTAGGATCAGCTTATCTACACGCTCACCGTTGTCTCTAAGTTTCTTGAGTGCTTTATAAAGCTCACCTTTCTGTGCGACTGTTTTGTATACAGAGGGCTTACCACCATCAACAAGAATGTTTCGCTTAGTTCCATTATGAACCCAAGATAGCAGGATGCAATCACCGTTTTTTGCTTTTAATACTCGAACCGAAATCATTGAAGGACCTTACTTGGTATAGACGAGGAATATTATACCAATCACAATTATACAAGTGAAATAGGGTGAGCAGGTATTGTGAACCTTATGTTTTTAGATTTATGTAAGATCACTATCTGAACACTGGCTCATTCCTATAAGAATTGGTGATTTGATGTGACCCCACATACGTAAACAGGTTACTGGTATTACAAAATAACACTTTGGTGAAGTGGGTAGTTAATCGCCTGAAAGAAGAAATGGGGCCGAAATGAGTCAGAGCAAACCTCCTACTCCCCCAAAACATAACGAGTGCTACGACCACCAGCCCCTGTTTTAACCAAACAACCAAGTTCAACTAACATTGCTAAATGCCGAGTCGCAGTGGGCTTACTTACCTTGGCTACTTTATGATATTGAGAAGTGTTAATGCCATCTTCAAAATCTCCATCTAACATTCGGTTAAGCACTTTGACTTGCTCTTCTGTCAGCTTAGTTTGATCAACCTTGCGCCAAAAGTTGGTTTTAAAAACCGTTCTATCTATCTCGTTAAAAACTTCTGAAAACGTGCTATCAAGAGTTTCAAAAAACCATTGTAGCCAAGCGGTAATATCTAACTCCTCTTTTTGGGTTTGCTCTAAAATCTCATAATAGCTTTTGCGATTCGCCAAGATACCAACCGACATGGCATAGAATCGAACTGATTGTTGTTCTGCTTGAGCTAATGCGAGATCCGTAAGTAGACGAGTGATTCTTCCATTACCATCATCAAGCGGATGAAGCGTCACAAACCACAAATGCGTTATTGCCGCTCTTAATAGAGGATCTAACGAAGCATCGCTTTTTGATGTGTTGAACCAATCAATAAACTGATTCAATTCAGCATCAAGAATATCTCGGCTTGGCGCTTCAAAATGAACCACAGGACGATCAATGCGGCCAGATACCACTTGCATAGGTGCATCGCCACGCAATTGCCCCCCCACCACAGGGTTAAACATGGTGTAACCTTGAGGAAATAAGCGATCATGCCAGTGTAAAATACGATCGAGCGTTAAAAGAGTATCTAAGTTTTCTACCGCATCAAGCATGATCTCGGCAAGGCCATCAGTCTGCTCTGTAGTTGGAAAAGGTCTTTCTTCACTTAACCCTAATTTATTGGCTAATGAAGAACGCACCGAAAACGCATTTAACGTTTCACCTTCAATTGCGCTTGAGTGGACAATATTGGCGAGTAATGTATCAAGCATGGTTTTTTCTTGGTCTTGACTCGTCATCTTCCCTATCAAGATCCCTTGATTGAATCTTACCGACCTTAATAACGGTTCAATAACTTGTTCATTCCAATAAAAGTGAGGCCATTTATCTTGCTGCCATATCCACATAATGCCTTCCTCTGATCCAATTTAGCTTAATCTAATCACAGTATGATGCGAATAGCACAATTATTCAAATCATTTAATGATGCGAATAACTCATCTATTCAAATCAAAATATGATGTGATTAGAGGTATTATTCGCATCACAGCGAATCAAAATCAATTTTAATGGCTGTAATATTTAGGATTCGAGAGTTAGATAGGTACTAAAAAGCCGCAGTAAAATGCGGCTTAGATTACTTTGCTTTTGATGTTTCGTGCTGCTCTAAAATAAAGGAGATTTCTTCCTCATTTAAGCACGATTTACTGACATATTGGCGCTGTTTTCCAATATGGAAAATAAGCCCTAAATCACTCTGTTCAACTTGGTCGATGTCACTCCAAGCGATAGTGCGGGAGTTTTTGGTGTTTTTAAGACTTTTATAACTCACCCCATTTGCATCAACCTGAAACACGACTTTACTGCCAGAGAGCGAGCTGATGGATTGTCGCCATAGCCACCACGTTCTCTTAAAATAAATACTGAACGCCTCAATAATACTTAACGCAATAAAGAACCAACCAATGTAACCATTAGGCAATAACTCAAGTTTTAATAGCGCCAGACCAAAAAGAAAAAAGAGTATTCCTTTTAAATAGGCTTTTGGAAAGGTAATCGGCTGACTAGTTTGATCATAACATTCTGCAAAGAAGGTCTTGTCGAGAACGTATTCTGTGGTGACACTAAAATCTTTAGGCATATAGGGCTACTTTACGGTTTTATGTGAATGAGTCTTTTATGCTGCCATCTTGCAACTCACCTATTGTATCGTTTATCAGTGTTTTTCTTTAACTATTTTGATGCTTTATTCATTTCGCATTTCCTTCATTTTTAATTTTTGACCGTTAAAAATAGTCTTTTTTCTTCTAATAAGTTATTGATAGGCATAATTAACAAGTTAATAATAAGCTAAGCTTATAACTATCTAAAGCAATCATCATTAGATATCCCCTCCTCGAATTACCATAATCTCTCTCAACAAATAACTCGCATGGATTTGCAAATAGCGTGGTTTTGATTTTTGTTCAGTGGTACTAGGTTGTTGATGTGCCCACAAAGTCTCTGTCATTGCGCCAAAGGAAAGGGTGATATTTTCTACACTGACCAATTTAAGCGTCAGTAAATTTTGATAAGACTTTAGGTGATACATTATGAATAAATCTCTTTTAGCCGTTGTAGTATCAGGTGCTTTATTGTTGTCTGGTTGTTCTTCTTCAAGTGACTCTAGTGGTTCAGGGCAAACAAACCCGCAAACCCCTGTTATTCCTGATATTGATAACTCTCCTGAATGGGGTTTAGATGTTGGTGATACACCTGATTGGGGACTTGCTGATCCTGATTTTGGTCTTCCAACACCATCTGTTCCTGATATCGATAACACACCTGATTGGGGAATAGATACTGGAACGAGTACTCCAGATAGATTACCTCCTGTATGGAGTGGTCCTGAAATGCCACCAATTGATAATGGCCCTGAAGCAAGCTACACCATCTCTGGTAACACCATTACGGATGCTAACGGCAATGTGTTCACAATCACGAGTGTGAATTGGCATGGTCAATCTATGATGATTCAAGATAAAGACGGCAATGAGCATTATGTAAGCATTATTCGCCAAGGTAAGTATGAAGGCGATTTTGGTATCGTTATTGATGGTGAATCAATCATCATTGGTCGTGATACAGTTCAAGGTGGATTACGTCCTCTAATGGAAAATACTGACCAAAATATTGATCGTAATTCTATCCGTGATTCGATCCGCTCTCGCTTAAACTAATCCTTCCTCGCTCCTAGTTACGTACTAGGAGCACCTTTCTAGGTTACAAAATGAAGACCATTTCAATGACTTGCAGCGCAATGATGCTCTGTGGTTCAGCTATTGCTGGAATTGATTTATCAATTGAAAAGGATGTCGTAGAGGTTGGCGTTACCGCCGCAGTAACTAAAAACACCTATTTATACATAGGTGGAGATAACGATAACTGGGTTGGCTTAGGTATTGGTTATCATCAATTTGTTAATCAAAATTGGAAGCTCGCTTCTTATTATGAATACGGCTTAAAAGACGATTGGTTAATGTCTGAAATAGCTGGCATTGATGGTGTAAAAACAAAAACTCACTTTGTAGATCTCTCAGCAGCTCGATTTTTTGATGGGTACTCGACAAAAATAGGCGTGACAACTGAGTTTGTCCGCAATGGATTTACGTGGATTACTGTTGATAACGCAAATAAATATTCAGGTTATGTTTCTGCTGCCAAATACTTTCAACATACTTATATTACGAGTAAGTATGAATTCCATTATGCAGAAGACAGATCGGATATGCTTGATTTCAACCAAGGACAAGCAAGTGAGTTGGAATTCTCAATCGGAACAATGCGTCCTGTATGGCACATCTATCCGTATGCCAAAATCTCTGCTTTCGCCCCTCATGATACTTATTATGGTATGACAGAAACAGAATATAGCTGGACTGTCGGCGGACGAATGTCATTCTAACATCTATTTATGATGTAAATATCGAACGTTAGGGTTTGTGGTAATATCACAAGAAGTTACCACAAGCTCCCTACTCCAAAACTAAATCACAAGTACTTTTCTATTGGTAATAACTGTAAGAATCCAGATTGAAAGCGCTCCCAACGGCCAGTTTCTGGTTCATCTTCCCAACTTTTATCTCCGGAATACCAACGAACATCACCCTCTTGCAGTTTTAGGTGCCAACTGTTTTCTTCATCCATAGCGTGTTCGATATCTTGAGTGAGTTGCTCTGCGATTTTTTGATTTTCAATAATTAAAATCGATTCTGTATTCAAGTACGTTGAACGCAAATTGAAGTTAAAAGAGCCAATACTTGCGATTTTGTCATCAAAAACAGCGGACTTGGCATGAAGTCCATAAGGTAATGTTGGTGCGCATTTAGAAACGTCTTTGGTCGACTCTTCACACAGAGCGGTTTCTGGCTTTAATTCATAAAGTTGGATGCCGTGCTCAAGCATGTCTTTACGGCGACCTGCGTAACCTGAGTGATTAGTGGTTAAATCATTCGATGCCATTGAGTTGGTAAGTGCTTTTATCTCAACGCCTGTATTGATCAGCGCTTGCCATCCTTTAAGTTGGTTATCATCAAAAATAAGGTACGCTGATTCTAATAAGATCTCTTTCTTCGATTCACTGGCTAATTTTCCGAGTGCTTTTGCGGTCTCTTTTGGCTCATCGGTATTGTCTTTATCAAGCGGTACTGGGCGATCAAATACGAACTTAGCATTAACCCAAGTCATTTTATCCATTAGATTAGTTAAGTATTGATGCGCTGTTTTATTTCCCTCTGGTAACGCTGGGTAGTTTTTATAAACAGGTGCATCAATCTCATCTAACACTGGTTGTTTTTGTAAGAGTGGTTCTTGCGAAGCTTCTTTTGCTAATAAATCCACAGGGTAAGACCAACGGCTGTCCCAATACTCGATAAAACTGGTTTGTATATCACGAACAACGGCCCCTCGAACTAACACATCACGGTCACGAAAATTAATCTCATTAGAAAGATCAAAATACTCATCACCAATATTACGTCCACCAACAATAGAAAACACGCCATCTACAGTGAATGATTTATTGTGCATACGACGATTTAAACGAGAAAAATCCCCTAAGAAGTTCACCCACTTTGTGACGCCACGACGAGTGGGAATGGGGTTAAATACTCGGATCTCAACGTGAGGATGCGCGTTTAACGCAACAAGTAGATCTTCACGTTCATTGAGATTGATATCATCCAACATGACACGCACTTTAACACCACGATCTGCTGCCGCTAATAGACGACTTGCAAGGTAATGACCCGAGGCATCTGAGTTCCAAATATAATATTGAATATCAATGCTGTGCTCTGCTGTCTCAATTAATGCCAAACGTTGCGCTAATGCATCCCAACCAGAATCTTGCAGCAACACTGCACTGGTTTCTGATGTTGATGGTTGAGGTTGGTAAGCGGAACTTAACTCAGAAAGTGTGCTGCTTAATGGTGCTGATACTGATTCATTAGTGTGTTCAACCTCATTAGGAAGCGAACCACACCCAGCAAGAATAGCGACAAAAAATAGAGTGACATGAATGCGTTTAAGCACTGACATTTAATAAACTTCCTTTGTTAATGTTGAATAACCAATGCAATATATAAGAACGGTTTTAATCTTAGCAAGAAAACAAAGAGTAATCTTATATATTCTGATATGATGCCTTTTTGCCTTAACTACTGTTTATATATCCATGTATACGTTACGACCTTACCAACAAGATTCTGTTAAAGCGGTTATCCATTATTTCCGAAAACATACGACGCCGGCGGTACTTGTACTGCCTACAGGTGCAGGGAAAAGTTTGGTGATTGCAGAACTAGCACGAATAGCGAAAGGTCGTGTGTTGGTACTTGCTCACGTTAAAGAGCTTGTTGAACAAAACCATGCGAAATATGAAGGTTATGGTCTAGAAGGTGCTATTTTCTCTGCAGGCTTAGGAAGAAAAGAAACCGATAAACAAGTGGTGTTCGCCTCTGTGCAATCTGTGGTTCGTAATCTTGATGAATTTAAAGATCAATTTTCGTTATTGGTTATTGATGAGTGCCACCGTGTGCCAGATAACAAAGACACCAGTTACCGCAAAGTTATTGAGCACTTACAAACTCAAAATTCAGGTATCAAGGTGCTTGGTTTAACCGCGACCCCTTACCGTTTAGGGATTGGTTGGATTTATCAGTATCACACTCGTGGGCAGGTAAAAACCGATACGCCTCGCTTTTTCCGTGATTGTATTTTTGAACTCCCTATTCAATATCTATTAGATGAAGGATTCTTAACGCCAGCCAAACTCTTAGATGCGCCGGTATTAAGTTATGACTTCTCACAGTTAAAACCGGCTTCTACGGGCAAATACAAAGAGTCAGAGTTGGATTTGGTGATTGAAGAATCCAAACGTGCGACCCCACAAATTGTTCAGCAAATTGTGGAATACGCTAAAGACAGAAAAGGCGTGATGATCTTTGCTGCTACCGTTCGTCATGCTCAAGAGATCCTTTCTTTATTGCCACCAACCGAGTCTGAATTGGTTATTGGTGATATTAAATTGGCTGATCGTGATGCCATCATTCAACGGTTTAAAAACCAAGAAACGAAATTTTTAGTGAATGTGTCGGTATTAACAACCGGCTTTGATGCGCCTCATGTTGATTTGATCGCAATTTTGCGTCCAACAGAATCAGTGAGTTTATACCAACAAATTGTCGGTCGTGGACTTCGTCTTGCTGAAGGTAAAATCGAGTGTACGGTCTTAGATTATGCAGGCAACTGTTATGATTTATATCAGCCAGAAGTTGGCGACCCTAAACCCGATAGCAGCAGTGAAATCATTACTATCCCCTGCCCAGCTTGCGGCTTTAATAATAATTTCTGGGGTAAGTTAGACAGTAACGGCTTTTTACTTGAGCATTTTGGCCGTCGCTGCCAAGGTTATTTTGAAGATGATGAAGGCACACGTGAAGAGTGCGGTTATCGTTTTAGAGCTAAATATTGTAATGAATGCGGCGCTGATAATGATATAGCAGCTCGTGTATGCCATGAATGCGATGCCATTTTAGTTGACCCAGATAAGAAGCTGAAAGAAGCCCTAAAACTAAAAGATGCACGGATCTTAAATTGTATCGACCTGACATTAACCGCAGGAAAAAACCAATTTAATAAACCACAAATAAAAGTCACCTATTTTGGGGATGATGATTCTGAAATTCATGAAGTGTGGCAATTAGCCACCAAAAAGCAGAAAGAGCTATTCTTAAAGAGTTTTGTTCGTCCGCATCTTGTTGATAGACATCGTCCATTTGAAGAAACTGCGGCAACAAAAATCGCGAATAACCAACACCGTTTTCGTCCACCTAGCTTTGTGATTGCTCGTAAACAAGGTAAGTTTTGGTCCATTCGCGACAAAATATTTGAAGAGTAGACGTTTTTAAAACACGCTTACCATAGAGAACGATAACTCATATGACATGAGCGGCATTGAGAATAAGCGCCACTGAGTGCTTCCCTTGCTGCTTGTTCATCTTTATTTTTCGCCGCTTTATCTAATAATTGAAACTGCTCTGCAAGTACCGTGAACTTTTCTTCAAACTCTGGCTTTTGTTGCCAAATTTTGGTTCTTGCTCGGCTGTTATCTGCACTGCCTTCTGGAAACAGTGTTTTTTGCTCTTGTACCGTTAAATAGGCGCTCTTAGCTAATGGTATAATTCTATCCCAATCCACCACTTCATTATCAAACGCGTAATCCAATTGATCGGCGGTTGCATCTAAGTGCTGAAAATTATTTTGTCGCTGCTCTATCTCGCCAGAAAAGTCATTGGCCATTAAAGAACAAGAAAATAGACCCAATATCGCTATTTTTTTCATATCAACTCCGTTTGATTTGATAGTATCGGTTTTTAAGAGCCAGATTAGCAAATTCTCTTGGTAAATTCACGAAAATAGGTTGTGAGTTAACCGAGTGAATGCTATTATCCGCGCTCGTTTTTCGAAACGAAAAGTCTGTTAAGTTAGGTCGCTAAGCTTAACGGCATTTATTTATTTTACTATTTGAGAGTAAAGACTATGAAATTTGAAGCAGTAGTACGTACTGAACAAGGTAAGGGTGCGAGCCGCCGCCTTCGTCACGCTGGCCAATTCCCAGCAATCGTTTATGGTGGTACAGAAGCGCCAGTTTCTATCGCACTAGACCATGACGCAGTGATCAACCAAATGGACAAGCCAGCATTTTACGAAGCAATTGAGCTAGTAATCGATGGCGCTGTTGTTAAGGTTAAACCGCAAGACGTTCAACGTCACGCGTTTAAGCCTAAAGTTGAGCACATGGACTTCATCCGCATCTAATTCGAGTCTGTTTTACTCTTTTGCATTATTGCTATTTCTTTCTTACCAATTGAAATAACAAACCCTTTAAAGCCCTGATATTACCAGTATCGGGGCTTTAATCTATCTGGTACTTTGTTTTTTCCTTTTCCTCCCCTACCTTCTACCTATTCATCTTAAATATAATTGAAATCCTGCTCATATCGCATTCTTATTTTTAAAACACAAACTAATTGAACACCGTTTTTTACGTACTTTTGACATTAGGCATTTTTAAATTTTTATACTAAAATGAATTGAATATTAGGTAGTTCCTAATAAATCTCTCTAGGAGTTAAAATGAAAAAATTATTAGTTGCTGTATCTCTTCCTGTATTAATGGCTGCTTGTGCAAGCAATGGTGATAACAACACTGACGCACAAATCTCTGCAGACATGCTTCAACACCACAACTGGCAGTTAACTCAAGTTGATGGTAAAGACATCACTACTCCAGAAAAAATGGAAGCTCCACGTCTTGAAATCGGCGAAAAGATGACAGCAAATGGTAATGCTGGCTGTAACAACTTCTTTGGCCAAGCTGAGCTAAATGAAGAAGGTCAATTCCGCATTGAGAAAATGGGAATGACAATGAAAATGTGTATGGGTGATGTGATGACTACAGAACAAGCTGTGTCTAGCACTCTATCTACTTGGAGTGACATTACACTAACTAAAGAAGGTCTTATCCTTAAAGGCCAAGAGCACGAGCTAACTTTCACACTACGTGACTGGGTAAACTAATTTAGCTTTGCTTTTTAAAGACACAAAAAAACCGGTGAATTTCTTCACCGGTTTTTTATTATTTGTTATTTAGGCAGCGCTACTCTTCAGTCCAACGCTTAAAGATAAGTGATGTATTAATACCACCAAAAGCAAAGTTGTTACTCATGATGTAATCACACTCAATTTCACGACCAGTGCCTGTAATGTAATCTAACTTACCGCAACGCTCATCTACATTATTTAAGTTCAATGTTGGGCTAAACCAATTGTTACGCATCATCTCAATGGATAGCCACGCTTCAATCGCACCACATGCGCCTAATGTATGACCAAAATAAGACTTCAATGAACTGATTGGCATCGATGAGCCAAATACGTTCTCTGTTGCTGTACTTTCTGCGATATCACCACGTTCTGTCGCGGTACCGTGCGCTGAAACATAACCAATTTTCTCTGGCGCTAAGTTGGCATCTTTTAATGACATTTCCATACACAGTTGCATGGTTTCCATTTGTGGTTGTGTTACATGGGCTGCATCACAGTTACTTGCAAAACCAACTAGCTCTGCGTAAATCGTTGCGCCACGAGCTTTAGCGTGTTCATATTCTTCAAGAACTAAGGCACCAGCACCTTCACCAATAACAAGACCATCACGATCTTGGTCATATGGACTTGGGGATGTTTTTGGCGCATCATTTTTTAAACTTGTTGCAAATAAAGTATCAAATACCGCTGATTCTGTTGGACATAACTCTTCAGCACCACCTGCAACCATTGCCGTTTGATAACCGTGTTTGATCGCTTCATAAGCGTAACCTATGGCTTGGCTTCCTGAGGTACATGCGCTACTGGTTGGAATAACTCGACCACGTAAACCAAAGAATAAACCGACGTTAACCGCTGCGGTATGTGGCATCATTTGCACATAGGTTGTTGCCGTAATAGCGCGAGTTGATTTCTCATTCAGCATCACACCAAAGGCACCAACGGCATCGGTAGAACCAGTTGAGGAACCAAAGGCAATGCCGGTTTGACCATTGGTTAAGATGTCATTTCCAATAAGACCACTTTGCTCTAAGGCTTGCTCTGAAGCAACGGTAGATAACAAAGAAACACGTCCCATAGAGCGAATTTTCTTACGGGTATAATGTTTTGGTAGCGTGAAGTCATCAATAGGTGCTGCTAGCTTCGTATTAAGGCCGTCATAGACTTCAAAGCTTGGCATGTATTGAGTGGCATTTTCACATTTACGTAGGTTTTCGCCTACGGTGTTCCAATCACTACCTAAAGCGGTAACACCTGACATACCGGTTACAACTACGCGACGACTCATACTAGACCACCATTAATTGAAATTACTTGGCGAGTCACATAACCCGCAACATCTGACATTAAGTAACTTACTAAACCTGCGACTTCTTCTGGCTCACCCATTCTACGAAGTGGTACTTGTGGCAATGCGTGCTCTTTTACATGCTCATCAACCATGCCTGTATCAATTAAGCCAGGTGCAACACAGTTTACTGTAATTTTTCGTTTTGCTAGCTCTAAAGCAAGAGATTTGGTTGCACCAATGACGCCTGCTTTTGCTGCGCTGTAGTTCGTTTGACCGCGGTTACCCATGATGCCTGACACCGATGCAAGCGTCACAATTCGACCGCCTTTTCGCTTTTGAACCATCGGCATAACACAAGGGTGAAGTACATTATAAAAACTGTCTAAATTGGTGTGAATTACGCCATCCCACTCTTCTTCTGTCATCGCAGGGAAAGCGGTATCACGAGTAATGCCGGCATTACTTACCACACCATAATATGCACCATGAGTTTCGATATCGCTCTCAAGTGCCTCTTTACATTGTGGACGGTCACTAATATCAAACTGAATTAAGCGCCCTTCACCACCGTGCTCTTGAATTGCTGCTAACGTTGTCTCTGCGCCAGCTTTATCACTCATATAATGAACAACAATATAAAAGCCATCCTTTGCTAGTTGCTCTGAAATTGCGCGACCAATGCCTTTACTGGCGCCTGTCACTAATACTTGTCTTTTCATGATGTCCTCTACTACTGCGTTACTGCTTTGGCGTTAAGAGCTCTTCTAATTTTTCTTCTGTTGGCACGAACACGTTTAATTGGCTCGATGCCAACTGTTGTCCTTTGTACTCAATATAACAACTGAATACGGCCATGCCATTATTCTCTAGTACTTGCTCTGCAAAAATGTCGAGTGTGTCGCCTTGTTGAAACTCGCTGCACTCAGCTTGGTATTTACGGCTGCCAAGCAAAAAGCCTATTGGTGACTTATTGCCTTTTTTCCACGCATGATAGCCAGACCAACCCGCAATACTTTGCGCCATGAACTCAATACCAACCCAAGCGGGAACGGTTTTCGTCTCATGATTAAAAAATACATTATTCTCACCGATTGTCACCTGACAATGAACCGATAAGTCATTTACCTCAATCAACTCATCAACCAGAGCTAATGGAGTATCATGGGGCAAAAGGTCGATTAAAGGAGGAATACTACTCATCAAATACATCCAAAAATTAAACTGATGTTATTACCGCCAAAGGCAAATGAATTACTAATAACGGCTTTTTTTCTTAGTGGTTGATCAACCACAAGCTGAATATCAGCCAGTGCATCATCTTGCTGTCCGTCATTAATCTGCTTAGGTAGCGGTAAATTATACTTTAAAATATGCCAACAAATGCTTGCTTCAATGATACCTGCGGCACCTAATGTATGACCCGTTAACGGCTTTGTTGAACTCACTGGTACAGAATCACCAAATACAGCATGAACCGCTTTAGATTCCATCGCATCATTCAACGGCGTAGCAGTTCCATGAGCATTGATATAACCAATATCTTCTGGCGTTAACCCTGCATCATTAAGTGCTTTGTTCATCGCTTCAATCGCTCCTTTCCCTTCTGGGTGTGGCGCTGAAATATGGTGAGCATCCGAACTGTCTCCTGCTCCTAGTAGAGCAATTGGATCATCAGAGTCTTTTTGCTCTGCACTTAACAACATATACGCACTCGCTTCACCAATGTTTATCCCTTTTCGATTAGGACTAAACGGCAAACAATACTCATTTGATAATGCTTCTAGACTATTGAATCCATTAAGCGTTAAACGGCATAAACTGTCTGTTCCACCGATAATTACTGCATCAACAAACCCTGCTTTTAGTAAACGCTTTGCTGATAAGAAAATACGACCACTTGAGGAGCAAGCGGTTGAAATAGCATACGTTGGTCCATCGATATTAAGGTATTGAGCAATAAAATCTGCAGGGTTTCCTAACTCTTGTTGTTTATAACTATAACCTGCAGGAAAAACACCTTGCTCCATCTTCTCTTTTAAAGCGACTTCACCATCAGAGATCCCTGAGGTACTTGTGCCAACAATAACAGCAATACGATCTGAACCGTATTTCTCTTTTACGGCTTTAATTTGGGGTTCGATTTGCTGTAAAGCTGACAGAACTAGCTGATTATTTCTTGTATCCCAATGAGACAAATGCTCAGGAACTAAAGGCAATTCACCTAATGCCTTACCAACTACTGTTGCTTTACCATCATTGAGCCAACCAGTCTCTTTATGCATTGATGGTGCTTTATTTCCACTCAATACTTGATGGATTTCATCAACCTCTTTACCCATGGCTGAATGTGAGCCACACGCATGTATATATAAAGGAAAGTCACTCATTTAATTTATCCGTTATTATTTTGAGTTGTTGTATTTGAATGCGAGAACGTTTTAATTTTTATGACATAACCAAAGTCTGGACTTGTTAACACAATTTCACCACTTAATTTGTCTGTGATGTCATCATAACGAGCATCAAGGATCGTTTTTCCTGATTCATTCACTAATGTTCTATGATTGTCATGTTCGTTTAGTTGCCAGCCAATGCTAGTTAAACTTCCTTGCCATGCTTCCAGTGGCCACAAGGTAATCATGACATTAAATAGCACTTGTTCTGGCGGTGGTAGTGTGTCACTTAGCCCTGCCATTACGTAAGTATCTAACGTTTGACCATCATAATCTAAGCTTAATAAACGAGAACCCCATGAGGCAAAGCCAGCTAATACCAAGTCATTACCTGTCAGTTGCAGTTGAACAGGAAGCTGATTCTTTTTTCCTTGCCATTCTACTGAGATTAACTGACTAAGTGATAAGTCACTGCCATACTCTTCAGGCTGAGGTAAAGTAACAAATTGTCCTTGTGACACTTCAACTTGATTCGGTTGCTTTATTGGCTTAGCTGCACATCCCATCAAAAGAAAGGATAGAACAAGCGCTATAAGATGGTGGACTTTTATGGCCTTATGATGCATCTTTTTTCTCCGAATACGTATTGATGTGCCCTTTACTCTCTTTATTTTGTTGGCTTAACGGAGCCAGTAACCAAGCAACGATAATCCCGGTTAGTACCGTAATACCGAAGCTATGAATCGCTTGGGTTTCACTCAAGGCCAATAAACCAAATGACAAAATCGTCGTTAACGCAGATAAAGAAATCGCTAATAACGTGCTTTCTTTATGTGAATCATCACTTTGCTTATTCTGCTCTGCGAAAAACAAGGTGTAGTCTATTCCTATCCCTAAAATCAACATCAAGGCGAGTAAGTTAAACAAATTCAACGGTACGCCAGTTAAAACGGTTACAGCTAAACCGGCGCAACCCGCTATAAATGGTGGCAATACAATTAAAAACGCCTGTTTCATTTTATAGCGAGGTAACAACAGTAAGAAAATAGCGGCATAAGCAAACAATAATAGCTCGGTAATACGATGTCGATAATCGGCAAATAAACGAGAGATCTCTTCTGCTTTATTTAAATAAGTAATGTGATTATCCGCTGCAAATGCCTGTAACTCACTACTGTTCACTTCTTGATTGAAAGTAATCACCGAAGCAAATACACCATCGATTTTACCTAACCATAAAAAACCAACCGTGTCTGATATTGGTGACGCTAAGAAGCCATTTATAGTCAAAGGCTGATATTGTTGTGAAAAATCCAGCGCTGTTTTTTGCTGTATGACACTTTGATAATACTCAGATTGTTGCTGATACAGGAGTTTAACTAATTGGTAATTTTCTTGTTGTCTTTTTTGTGACGGTACATAACGGCTTATGGATTGATAGCCACCGAAATCACCACGTTTATCCAGTTTAGTCGATATGGTTTCTAACTTTTGCAGTAATCCTTCTTCAGAACTGTCTCGTACAAGCAATAGTTGCTGAGAGCCACCGACACCTGTAATCGCTTTTATCTCTCTCTCTTGCTGTTGCAGTGCATGTGGTAAAGCTTGAAGCTGACGAATATCATCATCATATTTCGCCATATAGACACCAAAGCTTGCAGCAATCAATAAACTTAATGGTAAGACTAATCGAATAAGCGGTTGTTGCCACACTAAGAGCCACTGACTCAGCGCTCGCTGCATCGGTACTCGGTTATATTGATTTGGTTTACTTGCCAGTACTGGATACCAACATACCACGGTAAAATAAGCTGCTGTTAAACCAATGGCGGAGAATAAGGATAATTGCTGTAATCCTGGGAAAGGCGCAATAAGCATACCTAAATAACCAATTAAACTGGTAATTAATCCCAAGGTAATGGCAGGAAACAACTGTTGAATACCCACCACTGAATTCCATTTTTTACCCGCATGAAGTCGATCGGTTAAAAAGTGAAATGCATAATCAATAGAAACCCCAATTAAGCTGGCACCAAAAACCAAACTAAAGAGGTGAATCGTTCCAAATAAAGCGACCGTCAATACATAGGCACAAGCAAGTCCCGTTGAAATGGAAAGTAAAGCCAGTGCCAAAGGCAAAGTGCTACGATAAACCAAAAAGACAAGAACAATTATCCCGATAAGAGACCCAAGACCAATAGTGCTGATCTCTCCTTTGGCACTTTCTGTCCCATGGGCTGCATAAAAGATCACACCTGTATGTTGAATATTAACCGAGAATGTTTTTGATACTTTGCTTTCAAGTGACAATAGTTGAGGTAATTGCTGCTGCAAAGAGAGTTGGTATGATGATCCTGATAGATCGGCGGTGATCACAACGTATTCTTTATCATCGTGTTTGGCAATCAGATAGCCGTTCTCTACTTGAACATTACCTGAGCTTTGAGTTAACCCTGATAAATAATCTCGAAATAACAAGAAAGGATCGTTCTCTAACTCCCCTCCCGTCACACCTGAAAAAGGATTGTATAGTGCGTGTAATACCTTTTGAACTTGCTGTTCTGGTGCTTGTTCTAATTGTTGGGTTTGCTGTGCTGTCAGTAACTGAGCGCGAGCAGGAAAATAAAATTTCCCCCACGCTTGTTGTTGCTCAGGACTTATCGTTGCCGTTACCGAGTCAAACATAGGTAACGCAACCAGTTCTTCATTAAACTGATCAACCGCTTCAATCAGTTTTTTACTGTCACCTTGGGTTTGGCTAACTACAAACACCACTTTGTCACTCATGGTGTTAGCAATATTATCAAACGCTTGCTGAGCAACTTTATCTTGTTGATTATCAGGTAATAATGCCAAGATATTAGTTTCTATTGGCAGTGCACCTTTGGTTGTACATTGATAACCAAATACCCCAGCTATTCCTAATAGAGCCAATGCCCAAACCAGAGCTAAAACTCGTGGCTTTATCCAATTAGAATTCGAAAACACGTAACTCTTCTTCTGTTAAGGTCGCAGGTTCTGTCGACTGATTAGTAAATACCATTTCAGTTACGTCACCTCGCACTTCACTTAATACCACTCGATTTAAATAGTCATTACCCTCAATTTTTATGGTTTTAAATACGCTGTCAATTGGGGCTTTGGTTGGAGTGAGTATGAGTGTCCAAGCGTCTTTTTCACCCGTTAATTGCAAAGTGAAATTTGCTTTAATGGATTCCGTATCGCCTTTAAATAAAGATAGAAATAGACGAGTAAAATAAAACGCCATTGGATTATCTGAATCCGTCATGACTTGAGTGTCACCATTAATGGATTGGCGAAGTTTGTTCTGCGTTAAAGTCAACGCAATCGGAAAAGGCGTTGTTTGTTGCCACAATAACCCCTTTTCATGATCCAACAAAAAAGTACCTGATGTCGATAGTGGCTGTGCAAACATCTGCATAGTTCTTACTTGTTTAAAATCACCACGAACAAGCGTCGATTTTGCGAGTTGCTGCTGCAAGTCATCAACACTAAATGCAAAGCTATTTACGCTAAAAAGCATAACAAACGATGTCACCAATAATGACCAATAACGTTTAACATTAAGCATTATGATAAGCCTCTACTTTATCGGTAAATACACGAGGAGAAACAAAGCACATTTCTTCAGTTTCTATGCTTACCGCTACTTGCATTGTATGGGCTTTAGTCATTCGTACGTTGGTTTCTGCATCATAAATAACATAATCAACACGCATGCGGTTTTCCCATTCCGTTAGTGTCGCCTCCACTCGGATCTTATGATCGTAAGGAATGGATTTAACGTACTTAACACGAGTGTCAATGATGGGCCAAACATAGCCTGACGCCATCATATCTCGATAGCTATAACCGATTTTTTCAAGCATTTCATGACGTGCTTTTTCAAAAAATCGGAAATAATTACCGTGATACACAACCCCCATCGGATCCGCATCCTGAAAGGCGGTTGTGATCATCACTTCTGCGCTTAATACATTCACTGGCTTAGCTTCATTTGTATTAGTCACAACATTTAACCTTAGTATAGCGTCCAGTGCTGTTGCTGAATCTTCGCCATAAAGTTACGTAAATCGTTCTCTAATGGTCGGTCTTCATCGACAAAAGCAAATTCACTTAATACCGCATCACGCATGGTTTTAAGCTCTGTACTTAACTGAGTATCATCAAGCTCACCTTGCTTTTCACGCAATACTAACGCTTGAGTTGCCGCTAATAATGAAGCTGATGTCACTTGCTCTGTTAACTGTAAAACACGTAAACAATCACGAGAGGCAATCGTACCCATGCTCACCTTATCTTGGTTATGGCATTCTGTTGAACGTGAGAAAACACTTGCAGGCATGGTTCCTTTAAGCGCTTCTGCTGTCCATGCTGAAATACCAATCTGAACTGCTTTAAAGCCATGGTTAATTGGTTTACGAGCCCCTGTTGAACCCGTCAGGTTAAATGGTAAACCGTTATTGAATTTGTAATCCATTAGCTGTGCCATTTGGCGATCTAATAAATCAGCAATGTTCGCTACTGCGGTTTTTAGCATGTCCATTGCCATTGCAATATGACCACCATAGAAATGACCACCGTGAAGAACACGCTCATTATCACCATCGATAATTGGGTTATCGTTCGCACTGTTTAATTCATTTTCAATCATTTGACGCAAGAACGGTAGGCTATCTTGAAGTACACCAATTACATGTGGAGCACAACGAAGTGAGTAACGGTCTTGCAGACGATCACTGTTTCTTGGTGGTGTTTCGTTGTGTAGATCAGAACGTAACCAAGCCGCAATTTGTTGTTGACCTGGATGTGGTTTCACCGCAAATAACGCTTCATCAAAGTGGAAGTCATTACCTTGCATCCCTACTGATACCATTGCGGTGATCTTAGTTGCCATTTGCGCTAAGTACTCCGCACGCTTATACGCTAAACACGCTAATGCTGTCATCACTGATGTACCATTCATTAACGCTAAACCTTCTTTTGGTTTAAGCTTGATTGGTGTGATATTTAACTCTTTAAATACCTCTGCAGTTGCACGGATTTCGCCTTTATAGATCACTTCACGCTCACCAATAAGCGCAGCTGCAAGATAAGATAATGGTGTTAAATCACCACTGGCACCCACAGAACCTTCTTGAGGAATACGTGGAGATACACCGTGATTAATTAGAGTGACGATTTGATTAAGCAAATCATGAGTAACACCCGATACCCCTTGTGATAAAGAGCATAAACGAGTCGCTAATACAGCACGTGCTTGTTGTTCATCTAAATTTTCACCTAAACCACAACCGTGAAAACGCGTTAAATGTAGCGGTAATTCATCCACTAAATCCATTGGGATTGCTACAGTACAAGAGTCACCATAACCCGTTGTCACACCATAGATCACGCCTTCTTCTTTTAATAAACGCTCTAAAAACTCAACACCACGGTCAATTTTGGCAGTGAATTCATCAGAGTTATTAAGTTGTGCATTTGCACCATTTGCAATATCAACAACGTCTTCAATTGTCAGACGTCCTTTACCAAATGTAATTGAATTAGTTGTCATCTTTCTTTCCAGTTAACTGCCAAAAATTAAAAAAGTTATACCATTGTGATGGTGCTTTTAATGTGAAATGCTCTAGGCGTTGAGCATAATTTTGTACGACTTCTTGCAAAGCCTCTTCTCGTTTACCACGAGGTAATATGATTTGTTCAGAAAACGGTTCTAAGTACACATCAAACAACGGATCTTTTTGTGTATCGTCACGAAGCCCAAACATTAAATATACTGGTTGCTTTAAAATAGAAGCCAACATAAATGGCCCTTGAGGGAATGGCGCAGGCTTACCAAGAAAATCAGCCCAAATCACTCGATTCTCTTTAGTGACTGACGTTCTATCACCAACGATAACAATCCACTCACCATCATCAATTTTTTGCTGTAATAAAATGGCGGTATCTGGCCCTATTTTAGACACCTGAATAACATTCACTTCTGATTGCGGATTAACGGTTTTCATTACCGTATTAAAACGCTCTGCATGCTCAGTAAAAACTAACGCATTAATCTTCAGGTGAGTATGACGACGGCTAAGCGCACGACATAGTTCTAGATTTCCTAAATGAGAACCCAGTAATACAATACCTTTTTCACGCTGAGCTAATGTTTGATAATGCTCAATACCATGAACCGTTAGGTTTTTATCTGAAAAATCACCACGCCATGCCGCAAGCTTATCTAACATGGTTTCACCAAAAGAGACCAAATGACGATAAGTGGTTAGCTTTTCAGGTAATTGAATGCCTTTAATTCGAGCATAAGCATTTACCTGTTGAATGAAGTCATCTGAAGCGTCTTTGACTGAACCACCACGTAGGTAGTAATAAGCCATGACTGGTTTAAGTAATAGCGAAAATACTTTGCGACCAAACGTTGAATAGATCCAAAGTAAAAATTGAATACCTAAAATCGTACCGCGCTCAGCATGAGACGACCAATGATCTTCTTGAACAGGTTTACGTTTTAGTAATGAAGGAATACGAGGCAACATGCCAAAAAATAATTTGGTGTGCATCCAACTGATTTTCACGTTATCCCATAATGCATCAAAATGAGAAATGCCATCTTCTGGGTAAATAACACGAGTATTGATAAAGCGAATATCGGTTTCATTCCAGTACATACGAACCATGATTTCGGTATCAAAATCCATTCGTCGGCCAATAACCGCTCGCTCTAATACGTTAATCGTTGGACCGATAGGATAAGAGCGGAAACCACACATGCTGTCTTTAATCGCAAAAGAAAGTGTCTCAATCCACACCCAAATATGCGTAGCATAGCGACCATACAAACGAGATTTAGGTACACTCTCATCGTAGATAGGTTGTCCAGAAATCAGTGCCGTTGGGTGTTCTTGAGATTCCGCAATTAATTTAGGTAGCGCTTCGAGATCATGTTGACCATCAGCATCAATTTGAATCGCATGGCTGTAACTCTGCTGATAGGCTTTTTCGATACCAGCAATCACAGCACCACCTTTACCTTGGTTTTCAGCTAATGTAATTAAGGTAATTGACTCATGCTGTTGCGTTACTTCTTCTAAAATACGCTTTGTTTCATTCTCACTGCCATCATCAACGATGATCATTGGATAACCATACGACATCAATGATTCAACAACGGCAGGAATGGTTTTACCATGGTTATAACAAGGAATTAAAAAACAAGGGCGAAAGTTAGTCATGATTACGCTCCTAACACAATACGACCAGAAGCGTGATTGCTTACTGTATCGCCTTTATTTGAGCGGTAAGTAAAATACAGCTTACTCTTCTCAATATCCCATTTAAGCTCAAGTTCTACTTCCATATTCGGTAAAATAGGTTCTTGAAACTTAAGCACTTCCATTCCTTTAAAGTTTGAATGTGCATTAAGGTAATGTTTCGCGTAATGAATAGCCCAATCAACTTGAGTAACACCGGGTAACAAAGGATGATTTGGAAAGTGTCCGGTGAAATCTAAGATATCATCATCCACACGCATAGAAATAAGCACACTTGGTTGCGCTTCATTTACTGAGATATCTTTTGTTGTAAGGATACTTGGCTTACGTTTTATCATAATCTAATCTTTTTTAATTATTCGCATCATTAAATAGCTGCTTTAAATCGTGCATTTGACGTTTACCTTGGCTATTTAATGGAATTTCACTAACATTTCTAAAACGACGAGGAATACCAACTGGTTCTAACCATTCTCGTAGTTCTGAACGCAATCTCAACCAGAACTTACCCTTAGAGCCTTGATTCATAAGTTTAGTTCCCGCTTCTGATAGAACAATCACTGCGCCCAATACGGTGCGTTTTTCTTCTTCCATCGGGATCACTGCTGCTTCATTAATCCACTCTAACTGCATTAATCGTTTTTCAACTTCCGTTAAAGAGAGACGCTTTTCTTCAATTTTGATCACGCGATCGACGCGACCTTTTAGAACAAACTGACCATTAGCAAGCAAATCACAATAATCGCTGGTCGCGTACCACTCTTCTTCATCAATGAAGGGAGAGAGCAATTCTAAGCAATGCTCAATGTTTAAACGGGCTTGATGAGAAGGAAAAAAGCGCCATAAAGAGCTTGGTTCAAACTGCTGACGGTAGCCAATACCACCTGTTTCTGTACTACCATAAACTTCAAATGGACGCTGTGAGAGTTTTTTCTCACTTTGCTCAGCCCCTTCAATAGCAAGCGGCCCACCAGATGAGAAAACCATCTGATAAGTATTGTGTCCTTCATGATCAACTAAGCGCTTAAGCAATGCTGGACTACAAATAAGCGTTTTTTTATCATCAGGTCGATGAGATAAAATTTGCTCTGGGTAGATAAAGTTATGGCGACTAAAGGCACGACCAGCCGTTAATGGCCATAGCACCCTAAATAATAAACCATAGATATGTTGGTGTGATACGGTGCTGTAAATGTCACTTTGTCCGAGTTTTTCGCCCCATAAACTGTCTAATTGTTGAATTTCGTTATCAAGCAATTGAAGGTTTTTAGCAATGGGCTTGGGAGTATCGGTTGAGCCAGAAGTAAACAAAGTAAGCGCAACCTCATGAAGAGGAAGTGGTGATAATGTAGCTAGATGGCCACTTTTTATATCATGATAGGCAACATGCTCACTGCATGGCATCACCTTGATAATGTCATCATGAATTAAGGAATCAAAATGCTGAGATAATTCGGCCAATGCTGCTGGTTGATGGTTACCAGGAAGAATAAGATGTTTACCCGCATGGGCTAATGCAAGAAAAGTAACCGCAAAATAATAGCTATCATCAAAACACAATGCCCACTTAGTGTGAGGTTGCTGCTGAAAAAAGGCACACGCTTTCTGAACGTCTTTTTGAAATTGAGAATAAGAAATATATGAGTGCAGCTCATCAAAACACACCATGTGGTCTGTTTTATCTTGTAATACTAATTGCGAAAGAGAGACTGTTTTCATACTTCTTTTTTTCTTATCCATTGGCGCACTAACCATTCGCTTATGAACAAAGTTCCAATAAGCAAGTAGCTAATAAATCCGTTGTATAGCATCCACATCTTCATATCCATGAAACAGGTAGAAAAAGAGATAGAGCCATTAATAATAAAAAATACACACCAAATTTTAGTTACGGTTCTGGTGTACTTAACGCCACTTTCAGGTAAATCAGGTTCTTGTAGACGAGCAAAACGTTCAATCATGCTTTGGGATTGAAATAAACTCCAAAAAAACATAACGAACATAACGACATTGACTATTACAGGGTAGAAGGTAAACCAGCCTTCGGTTTTAAATATCCAACCAAGAGAAGCAAGAATTATCCCCGCTCCACCACTGATAATAGCGATGTATTTGAGTTCTTTTATCGGTACTTGTTTACCACCGACCATACGCACTAAAAACAACACCGCTAGTACGCCTGCTACTGTCTTTATTCCACCAAAATGGAGACCATAGTAGACCGCTAGCGGATATGCTAAGAGTGCAATGGCTGACAGCGCTGTCAGCCAACGCATTATTCGCCTTTTAACAGTGCAGCTACAGAATTAACTACATCGTCGACAGTACGAACTTCTTTGAACTCTTCTGGTTTAATTTTTTTACCCGTCACTTTCTGCAAATGAACAACAAGATCGACAGCATCGATACTATCTAAATCAAGGTCAGTATACAGCTGAGCTTCTGGGGTAATATCTGCTTCATCAATTTCAAACAGTTCAACTAATGCAGAAGTTACTTGCTCTAATACTTGCTCTTTATTTACGTCTGTCATTATTTACTCTCTTACGCTTTGTTTGCATTAATGTAAGCGGCTAGGTTTGCTACTGACGCAAAATGTTCACGAGTTTGAGTATCGTCAGCATCTAACACTAAGTTGTACTTTTTCTTAATTGCTAAACCTAGCTCTAGAGCATCGATAGAATCTAAGCCCAAGCCGTCACCAAATAGCGGTGCCTCGGTTTCAATATCATCAACAGAGATATCTTCTAGGTTAAGAGCGTCAATAATTAATTGTTTAATTTCGTTGTGTAATACTTCCATCAATGACCTACTTATTTTCTTTTGATGTGTTGACTTCATTTTGTGGATACAAAGCTGTATCTAAAAATCGATTTACATTTCGAGCCGCTGAAGATGAAGCGTCAGCGTCTTCGATAAATGGAGTGATGGCGACTCTCTCTTTCACTTGTATATGAAAAAAAGGACGAACATCAGGAACTTGATACCACTTTGCTTCTTTAGTTAAAAAACTGGGTGTTACTGTGATATGAATAATACGAATATCACTTTGACTACGAACCGCAATTTGCGCTGCGCCTCGTTGAAGTTTTGATTTTTTACCCGGTGTTGTTCGCGTTCCTTCAGGAAAAACCAACAATACATTACCTGAGTTTAATTTTTCAGAACACTCTTCTAAAAACGCTTCTGGTTCTTGATTTGGAATGTACCCCGCCGCTCTGACAATCCCTTGTGTAAACGGATTATGCCATAAGGCTGCTTTTACGATGCAATCGCATTGCTTCAATTGTGAAGCAATTAAAACATAATCTATTAAGCTTGGGTGATTAGCGACAATTAAGCAATTTCTGTCACTCTGAAGAAGCTCTGCACCATCAAATTGATACTTAATCGCACGACTATAGTGCATTGTTTTACAAAAGATAAAAAAACTACGTTGGATAATCGATTGCACTCGAACTTCACGTTGTTTTTTATCTTTTGCAGTAAATGTAAGCAATGGAAAAACAATAAATGTCAAACAAAGCGCACCGACCCCGAACAAAGAGAAACAGAAACCGGTAGCTAAAATTCGCCAGTATTTATCAGTGCGTTGAAGTAAAGTCATAAGACTATTTTCGATTCCATATCCATTGTTTTGAAGAACTCTCCGTTATCCATTGAGAATGTGATCCTACTAAGTTAGCTATACATTGCAACCCATGAGGCAATCCAGAAGATTTAATTGTAGGTTTATTGTTCCATTGAAGAGAAAAAACGTCCCCAGCGCTCATTATTAAGCCAAGTGCATAGCCTTGATAATTTTGTTTTTCAAACTCTTGGTAATGAGAAGGCAAAGGCTCATCAAAATCGATGATAAGTACTTTATCATTTGGATTTTCAGCTAAGTACGCAGCGGCTTCAATAACCGCAGAATGGAAGGTATTCTCTCCAGCAGCAATAGAAGTAACTGGAATGGCTTTTTTGACCGTAATGGTAAATAGACCTGCGGCAGTATTATGAACTGATTGAGAAAAAGCCATTGGAGAAGCATCATCTCCATTCAAAATATCTTCTAAAAGAGCCACGGTTCGAGTTAACTCACCATGTCGACTAGAAAAAACCAAATAATCAATGTCATTTTCTTCCGCTAATGTTAATGCGGTTTGCACGGCTAATTTACTTAACGAGCTCATTCTTCTTCGAGCCATCGCTGGTATTTTATCGACTGGCGCTTTTTCATTTTCAGGCCAAGTGAAATTATTTTCACGCCATTCTAACCACGCATTTTTGCTATCCAAACCTGCAGAAATTGCGTGCCAATCGATAATATTAAAATTTGCGTATGTCATGATATCCATCTAGTCGTAAAAATATTACAATTTGTTAGCCTACTCGTATAGGATATATGAATTCAGTGACTTGGCGCAAATACAATAATGCGAGTCATACGGTAAATAAATATATATAGCGAAATTTAAGGGACTACCATGTCATTTTTAAAACCATTATTAGCGACTTCCGGTTTAATATTTTTATCGGGTTGCGCGAGTGTCATGACTCTTACTGATAAAAATACGGGTGATGATTTATTCCTTACCAATAAACCCGTTTATACTCTTGTGAACCTTCACCCTGATGACGCTCGTTCAAAACTTTATTCTGTTAATTTTCAACAAGATGGATTGATTCCTCTTTGTACTCAAGTTGATATTGTCAACGTTAGCACTAAACGCCTTACGTTTAAAATTGATAGTAGCGGCAGAGAATATATTTTAGATAAACACAAATCATCTCCTGATTTTGCAAAATACTTAAGTAACTATTTTGGTACTGAGTGTAATACTGCAGAAGTAAAAAAATTGAGTGCACTTGATCAACAAGGAATTAAAGAAGGTGTGGTTAAGAAAGGCATGACAAAAGAAGGCGTGAAATATGCCATCGGCTTCCCACCAGAACACAAAACACCTAATTTAAATAGCGATCATTGGTTATATTGGAAAAATAGATTTAATACTTTTAAAGTCGAATTTAACGGTAATACCGTATCAAATATAATCGATTAATATCATTCTCTCTTATATATCAGTGGTTTCTTGCTTTTGAACAAAGTTTCACTCATTACCACTGATATGATCATTTTATCATCTTCAACTATGGTTAATCTCTGTGACTCAATATAAAAATGACCCATTTAACGCATTAGAAGCAAAAACAGAAGCTCAAAAACTTTCGTTTGCTCCTATTGTTTTTCATACAGCTCGAACGCTTAGAGATCTTGGTATTCTAGCGGCTTTAGATAAAGCTCAAGATCAAGGTTTAGATGCTGAGCAATTAGCGCAAGAAACCGGTGTATCTGAATATGGCGTGAAAGTCTTACTTGATATGGCATTAAGTGCGCACATTGTTACTTGGAATAAACCAAACTATGTTCTTGCAAACCTTGGTCACTTCTTATTACACGATGGGATGACGAACGCTAACTTAGATTTTACAGCTGATGTTTGTTATGCCGCTATGATGCATCTTACTGAAGCAATTCAAGAAGGAACACCTGCCGGCTTAAAAGAGTTAGGTGACTGGCCAACAATTTATGAAGGTTTGTCTCGATTACCAGAAAAAGCCAAAGAGAGCTGGTTTAAGTTTGATCACTTCTATTCTGACCGTTCGTTCCCAATCTTATTAGAAAAAGTATTAAGCCAAAAACCAAAACGCCTGTTTGATATCGGCGGTAATACAGGTAAATGGGCACTGCAATGCTGTAATTACGATAACGATGTTGAAGTAACAATCATTGACCTTCCACAACAAATCGAAATGGCGTTAAAAAATGCCAAAGAACAAGGTTTTGCCGACCGTATTAATGGCCACCCTACTAATATGCTTGATAAGACTCTACCATTACCTCAAGGTGCAGACGTATGGTGGATGAGCCAATTCCTAGATTGTTTCTCACCAATGGAAATTTTAAGCATTTTAAAACGTGTTCGTGCTGCCATGTCCACTGACGCGAAAGTATATATTTTAGAGCTATTTTGGGATGCGCAAAAATACGATGCCGCTTCATTTAGCTTAAATGCGACATCGCTTTATTTCACTTGTTTGGCCAATGGTAATAGCCGTTTCTACCGTTGCAGTGATTTCTTAGAAATTATTGAAGAGGCTGGATTTGCTGTAGCAGAGCAAACTGACAATATTGGTTTAGGGCATACATTACTTGAACTTCGAGCTAAGTAAGTCTGTTTTAAATAAAAATCACCTATAAATATAATAATATCCTCACCACTTTAGGTTACCGACACCTAAAGTGGTGCTTTTGTCTTTAAAGGAGCGCTTGTGCAATCACCACAAACAACTCAAGTGGCTATTATTGGTGCTGGACCTTCTGGCTCTATTGCTGCTGCACTATTAAACAAACACAATATCAACTGCATTATTCTTGAAAAATCGACTTTCCCTCGCTTTTCTATCGGTGAAAGTCTTTTACCTGCGTGCATGGAATCCATTAAAAATGCAGGCATGCTAAAAGCAGTTGAAGATGCTTGTTTTCAATTCAAAGATGGCGCCGCTTTTCATTATAATGACACTTTTACTTCTTTTGATTTTACCGATAAATTTACTGACGGCGCAGGAACCACATTCCAAGTACAACGTGGCAATTTTGATAAAGTTTTAGCTGATTGTGCAAAAAAACAAGGCGTTGAAATTCGCTATCAACATGAGATAACTGACGTTAATGTAAATGCAGAAAAGCCTCTGTTATCGGTACTGGATGAAAACGGAACGCCTTACCAAATTCAAGCTGATTTCATTCTTGATGCGAGTGGCTTTGGTCGTGTTCTACCAAAATTATTGGAATTAGAAGAGCCTTCATGTCTGCCACCACGCCGTGCTATTTTCACACACATCAAAGACAATATTTCTGACGAAAACTACGACAGAAATAAAATCTTAGTTTCTGTTCATCCAACAAATACACAAGTGTGGTATTGGTTAATTCCATTCAGTAATGGGACCTGCTCTTTTGGTGTGGTTGGAGAGCCTGAATTCTTTGATGCATATTCAGAAAATAAAGTAACGGCATTAAAACAACTTGCAGAAGAAGAAAGCAATCTTAAGCATCTGTTAAACCAAGCTGAATACCCGAACCCTTGTGGTGAAATCATGGGTTATTCTGCCAATGTCAGTAAGCTGTTTGATAAAAACTTTGCTTTACTGGGTAATGCCGGTGAATTTTTGGACCCGGTGTTCTCTTCTGGTGTCACGATTGCAATGAAATCGGCAGAGCTCGCTGCTGACTTATTAATTAAGCAATTTAATCAAGAAGACGTTAATTGGCAGCAAGATTACTCCGATACCTTAATGAAAGGAGTGAATGCATTCCGTTGTTACGTAGAAGGATGGTATGAAGGGACATTCCAAGATGTCATTTTTCATGAAAATCCGAATCCTAAAATTAAACAAATGATCTGCGCCATTTTAGCTGGCTATGCTTGGGATGAAAGCAATCCATTTGTTGCCGAACCAGAGCGTCGATTAAAAGTGGTTGCTGAATTATGTAAGCCATAACTACTCACTCCATAATCAAAAAGGCATCCAAACTCTAGATTGGATGCCTTTTATGTTTTTAAAGCCTGCTTATCTTATGCCTGTTCACTCTCAATAACTGCTTTTAAACTGTGAGGATGAAGCTTTATACACACTCCTTGGTATTTGAATGCTACGGTGTAATTTGCAATACGCTCTGCATCACCTGATGGACAACTCTGTTTTACTTTAACGCCCATAGATGCCAAGTTATCCCACTTATCTTTTAGAGATGGGAACGTTTTAAATACATATTCCAAAAACGCTTCTTGAGAGTCCACATCACATGGGATAACCCACTCTACATGTTCCCACCCTTGCTGCGGATAACTTTTATCACCTGGATATGGCAACTCTAAACATTCAATAGACCAACCGTTGATAGTTAACGCTTGATTAAAACCCAAAGCAATAATAGGACGGCCGTTAATTTCATTATTTGACCATTCTTCTGCTTGTTGTAGCCACGCTTGATGAGCTGCTTCTGCCACGTCTCGATCATTGATTCTTAGTGCAATGTGATCCGCTTGATATTGAGTTAAATCGATCTCTAGTACATCGAGTAATGCTTGGATCTTCTCCATAAATGAAGGTAATGCATTAATCAGTTGTTGAGGCTCTAATTGTTGCTGTTTTAATAATAGTAATGACATGAAGGCAACCTAACGGTAAAAAAGAGAAACCGAATTGTATCAACCTCTTTACTTGATGTTTAGAACCTTTCGAAAAATAGCCCCTAAGTTGCAATAAAAAATAACAGAAACTATTAAATATCCCCTGTTTTATTGCTATTATTAGCGATTATTTTGCTTTCCATGCAATAGCATTCCTGTTTAACAGCGATATGAAGGATAACCTCTTTGAATATTCAATCACTTATTAACGACAAAGTTTCTCAAGCGTTAGAAGCAGCCGGTGCGCCAGCAGGCAGCCCTGCCGCAGTACGTCAATCTGCAAAAGCACAATTTGGTGACTACCAAGCTAACGGCGTAATGGGCGTAGCTAAGCGACTAGGTACAAACCCACGAGAATTTGCTCAGAAAGTACTGGATGTTTTGGATCTTGATGGCATCGCTAGCAAAACTGAAATTGCAGGCCCTGGCTTTATCAATATTTTCTTATCAGAAGAATTTCTAGCAAAACAAGCAGAAGCAGCATTAGCTGACGAACGCTTAGGTGTTGCTAAAGAAGAACAACAAAACATCGTTGCAGACTACTCTGCACCAAACGTTGCTAAAGAAATGCACGTTGGTCACTTACGTTCAACCATCATCGGTGATGCTGTTGTTCGTACTCTTGAGTTTTTAGGTCATAACGTTACTCGTGCTAACCACATCGGTGACTGGGGTACTCAGTTCGGTATGCTTATCGCAAACCTTGAGCGTATCCAAAAAGAGAAAGGCGAAGTTTCTATGGAGCTGTCTGATCTTGAAGGTTTCTACCGTGAATCTAAAAAACTGTATGACGAAGACGAAGAGTTTGCAGTAACAGCGCGTGGTTATGTTGTTAAACTTCAAGGCGGCGATGAGTTCTGCGCAGAAATGTGGAAGAAGCTTGTTGACGTTACTATGGTTCAAAACCAACGCAACTATGACCGTCTAAACGTATCACTTACTCGTGATAACGTAATGGGCGAAAGCATGTACAACAGCATGCTTGCTCCAATTGTTGCTGATCTTCAAAAACAAGGTTTAGCTGTTGAGAGCGAAGGCGCTCAAGTTGTATTCCTAGATGAATACAAAAACAAAGATGGCGAACCTATGGGTGTTATCGTTCAAAAACGTGACGGTGGCTTCCTATACACAACAACAGATATTGCTTGTGCTAAATACCGTTACGAAGAACTGAATGCAGATCGTGTTCTTTACTTCATCGATTCACGTCAACACCAGCACTTAATGCAAGCTTGGACTATCGTTCGTAAAGCGGGCTATGTTCCTGAGAGCGTATCTCTAGAACACCATGCATTTGGTATGATGCTAGGTAAAGATGGTCGCCCATTTAAAACTCGTGCAGGCGGTACAGTTCGTCTAGCTGATCTTCTTGATGAAGCTGAAGAACGTGCAACAAAACTGATCGAAGAGAAAAACAAAGATCTATCTGCTGAAGAAAAAGCAAAAATTGCTACAACCGTTGCAATGGCTGCAGTTAAGTACTCAGATCTTTCTAAGCACCGTACTACGGATTACATCTTCGATTGGGACAACATGCTTGCGTTCGAAGGTAACACAGCGCCTTACATGCAATATGCATACACTCGTGTAGCTTCTATCTTCAGCAAAGCTGGCTTATCTATGGATGAGTTAACAGGTGAAGTTAAGATCACTGATGAGAAAGAAAAAGCGTTAGTTGCTAAGTTAATGCAATTTGAAGAAGCGGTTCAAGCAGTAGCAAGTGAAGGTCAACCTCACCTAATGTGTGCTTACCTATTTGAACTTGCTGGTCAATTCTCTAGCTTCTACGAAGCGTGCCCTATTCTTAACAACGAAGATGACGCTGTTAAGCAAAGCCGCCTGAAGTTAGCTGCATTAACAGCGAAAACAATTAAGCAAGGCTTAGAACTACTAGGTATTGAAACGCTAGAGCGTATGTAATTCCTATTTCAACAATCTGAATACTCATTCAGATTGTTGATAACTAAAGATCAAAAAAGGAGCTAAAATTAGCTCCTTTTTTATTATCTATACTTTATGTAAGAAAATATTAAAACCAACGTTCTAAAGCTGTTTTATCTAACTGTTTAAACGCTTTATTCAAAATATTCGCCAGTTCTTTATAACGTGGCTGACTCTTCATTGGCTCTAATGCGGCCCCTGATTCAATAATTTTTTGGTACAACTCACGATACCAACTCGCTAATGCTGGCGGTAATTTTGTATTCGATCTATTACCTAACCACCAAAAACCCTGTAATGGCATACTAATCGCAAACAATGCAATAATGATAGCTTGTGGCAACCCTGCTGTATTATTAAAAACCATTTGCGTTAATACGCTGATAACCGCAACCGCTGGCATGACTTTAACAGCGAACTTAGTTGCTTTAATCACTCGTTGCTCAGGGAACATCGGAGCTAACTCTTTTCGCTCAGGCCAAGTATCCATATAGGTTTGACCATCTCGAAATCGGAATAAAAAACCGTTTTCACTCATATTGCCCCCTTGGACTTCTAAACAAAAGTTGAATCATTCAAAAAAATACAGAATAAACTTGATTAGAATTAATATTATCTTAAAATATTTTTGTTATCTTAGCGCACAATCGTTATCCTATGCGCTGATTTATCTTTTGCTGTAGTTCTACTATAAGCTAAAAGTAGATAAATCGGCAAGGACTGCTGTAATGCTCTTACTAAGGATAGCTAATTTTTTTGGATAAATGTGGTTGTTTTCAATTAATCGACTACATTTGTCGTGATATGTCATTACGACATAACTTTAATTACTGATGAATAAATAGGTATTTATACATGTCTAAGCTGGTTTTAGTTTTAAACTGCGGTAGTTCTTCTCTTAAATTTGCGGTTGTTGACGCAGAATCTGGTGCAGAGCACTTAACTGGTCTTGCTGAGTGTCTTGGTCTTCCTGAAGCTCGTATGAAGTGGAAACTTGATGGCAAGCACGAAGCTCAACTAGGTGCAGGCGCTGCACACGTAGAAGCTCTATCATTTATGGTAGAAACTATCCTTGCATCTAAGCCAGAGCTTAAAGCTAACCTTGGCGCTATCGGTCACCGTATCGTACACGGTGGTGAGCAATTCACTAAGTCAGCACTTATCACTGACGAAGTACTTAAAGGTATTCAAGACGCTGCAACTTTTGCACCTCTTCATAACCCAGCTCACATCATCGGTATCGAAGCAGCTAAAGCTAACTTCCCAGGCCTTCAAAACGTTGCTGTATTTGACACAGCGTTCCACCAAACTATGCCTGAAGAATCTTACCTATACGCTCTTCCATACAACCTATACAAAGAGCACGGCATCCGTCGTTACGGCATGCACGGTACTTCTCACCTGTTCATCACTCGTGAAGTTGCTGGTCTACTAAACAAGCCTGTTGAAGAAGTTAACATCATCAACTGTCACCTAGGTAACGGCGCATCTGTATGTGCAATTAAAAACGGTGAATCTGTAGATACTTCTATGGGTCTTACTCCTCTTGAAGGTCTAGTAATGGGTACTCGTTGTGGTGATATCGATCCTGCTATCGTTTTCCACCTACATGACGCTCTAGGTTACTCTGTTGAACAAATCAACAACATGCTAACTAAAGAGTCTGGCCTACAAGGTCTAACTCAAGTAACTTCTGACTGTCGTTTCGTTGAAGACAACTACGGTGAGAAAGAAGAAGCAACACGTGCGATGGACGTATTCTGTCACCGTCTAGCTAAATACGTTGCAGGTTACACAGCAACTCTAGAAGGTCGTCTAGACGCAATCACTTTCACAGGCGGCATCGGTGAAAACTCTGCTCCAATCCGTGAAATGGTTCTTAACCGTCTAGGTATCTTCGGTATCGAAGTTGATGGCGAAGCAAACCTTAAAGCACGTTTCGGTGGTGAAGGTACTATCACTACTGCTAACAGCCGTATTCCTGCAATGGTTATCTCTACTAACGAAGAGCTAGTTATCGCAGAAGACACAGCTAAACTAGCTGGTCTGTAATATCTCCTAAAAGGCTAGCCATTAGGTTAGCCTTTTTTCTTTCTATGGCTTTATTTTTTCAATAAGGTCTCTTGCCCCAATAGTGTAGAGGAATTTTCCATGTCTCGTACTATTATGCTTGTTCCAATCAGTGCTGGTGTTGGTCTAACTAGCGCAAGTTTGGGTGTATTACGTTCAATGGAACGTAAAGGCGTAAGCGTTTCTTTTTACAAACCAATCTCTCAGCCTCGTCACGGTGGTGATCAACCTGATCTAACTACTTCAATCGTGACTAGCAGCAGCGATATCAAAGCAGCAGAACCAACTACAATCTCTCGTGCAGAAGAACTGCTACGTAACGAACAGTCTGACGTTCTTCTAGAAGAAATCGTTGCGCGTTACAAGTCAATCAGCCAAGACACTGATGTGACACTTATCGAAGGTTTAGTTCCTACTCGTAAACACCCATTTGCTAACCAATTAAACGGTGAAATTGCAAAAACTCTGGGTGCTGAGATTGTGTTTGTAGCAACTCCTGGTACAGATAACCCTTCTCAACTTAAAGAGCGTATCGAAGTAGCATGTTCTAACTTTGGTGGCACTAAGAACAAACAAATCGCTGGCGTTATCATCAACAAGCTAAATGCTCCTGTTGATGAAGCGGGTCGTACTCGCCCTGACCTATCTGAAATCTTTGATGATGCAGATGCAACGACTAAGACTAACCTTGAAGTAATGCAAATCTTCAACTCTAGTCCTATTCGTGTTCTTGGTTGTGTGCCTTGGAAAGTAGACCTAATTGCTACTCGTGCTATCGACATGGCTAAGCACTTAAATGCTGAAATCATCAACGAAGGTGAAATTGCGACTCGTCGTATTAAGAGCATCACTTTCTGTGCACGTTCTCTACCGCACATGATTGAGCACTTCAAACCAGGTTCTCTATTAGTAACTTCTGCTGACCGTCCTGACGTTATCGTTGCTGCATGTCTTGCTGCAATGAACGGCGTAGAAATCGGCGCGATCTTACTGACTGGCGGTTACGAAATCCCTCAATCAATTGCTGAACTTTGTAAGCCTGCTCTAGAGTCTGGTCTTCCAATCTTCACTGCACAAGGTAACACTTGGCAGACTTCTCTAAATCTACAAAGCTTCAGCCTTGAAGTTCCTGCAGATGATAAAGAGCGTATTGAGTTTGTTAACGAGCACGTTGCTAGCCACATTGATGGCCCTTGGATTGACTCTCTATCTGAAGGTACTGAAGGTATCCGTCGTCTAAGTCCACCAGCATTCCGTTACCAGTTAACTGAATTTGCTCGTAAAGCGGCTAAACGTATCGTTCTTCCTGAAGGTGATGAGCCTCGTACAGTTAAAGCTGCGGCTATCTGTGCTGAGCGTGGTATCGCGACTTGTGTTCTTTTAGGTAACCCTGAAGAAATCCGTCGTGTTGCAGCGCAACAAGGTGTTGAACTTGGTGCTGGAGTTGAGATCATCGATTCTGATTCTGTACGTGAAAACTACGTTGCTCGTTTAGTTGAGCTACGTGGCGCGAAAGGCATGACTGAAGTTGTGGCTCGTGAAAAACTACAAGATTCAGTATTCCTTGGTACTATGATGCTTGAAGCGGGTGAAGTTGACGGTCTTGTGTCTGGTGCGGTTCATACCACAGCAAACACTATCGTTCCTCCATTCCAAATCATCAAAACAGCTCCTGATGCTTCTATCGTATCTTCAATCTTCTTCATGCTTCTGCCTGATCAAGTTCTTGTATACGGTGACTGTGCGATCAACCCTGATCCAACAGCTGAGCAACTTGCTGAAATCGCTATCCAATCTGCTGATTCTGCAGCGGCATTTGGTATCGACCCACGTGTTGCAATGATCTCTTACTCTACTGGTGAATCTGGCAAGGGTGCAGACGTTGATAAAGTACGTGAAGCAACTAAGATCGCTCAAGAGAAACGTCCTGATCTAATGATCGACGGTCCTCTACAGTACGATGCTGCAATCATGGAAAACGTAGCTGCTTCTAAAGCACCTAACTCTCCTGTAGCTGGTAAAGCAACTGTATTTGTATTCCCAGACCTAAACACTGGTAACACAACGTACAAAGCGGTTCAACGTTCTGCAGATCTAGTATCTATCGGTCCAATGCTTCAAGGCATGCGCAAGCCAGTAAATGACTTGTCTCGTGGTGCTCTAGTTGACGATATCGTATACACAGTAGCACTAACAGCTATCCAAGCGGATCAAGCTGCACAAGCTGAAGAAAAAGTAATTAACTAATTTCATGCTCTAGAAATAGAGTGTAGTTAATGAAAATAAGAAGACACGCGATGAAAGTTGCGTGTCTTTTTTTGTGTTTATGAGATAGGGACTAGAGGCGAGTAATTAGGAGCGAGGTAAGAGCGAATAGAACTTTTAAGAGCTAGAGACTAGGGACTAAGGACGAGTGATTAGGGGCGAGGTAAGAGCGAACAGAACGTTCAAGAGGTAGGGACTAGGGCGGAGTAAGAGCAAGAGCTACCTTCTCTCGACTAGAACTTAGTAATAAATATCTATAAATGAAAGTAAAATCATAACGTTTATCGCAACTTTCTTCTGCTCTTATCTAATCCCTAAATTCTCGCCCCTCACCTCTTTCTCTCATAAAAAAAACGAGAACCAGTTGGCTCTCGTTTTTATTTATCACTTTACTCTAAGTTAAGCGACTATCGTATGTAAGTGGTCATTAACTCGTTTTGATACACTGGGCGATACCACACACGCTCTGCCTCTTGGCAACATTGTGTTTTCTCACATCCAGCGAGTTCACGAGTTAACTTTCCTTTTTTTACCCAAAGCTCAAGCATTGCATCAACACCATCTTCACTCATGCTGAATTTCTTTGCTAATGCAATACGCTCTACACGGCCTTGTTCGTCAATATACTGCTTAAGTTCGGTTAAAATCATACTAGTGCTGCCTGCTGTTCTTGAGCTTCTTGACCTTTACGTTTTAGTACTAGGTAAGTCACTAACATAATAATAAGTGAAATAGCTATCCACATAGCACTTGTCATCGGTGCTGCTGAGAAGTGAGCAATTTGGTAATACAGTGTTGCTGAAACATAAGCAAGTAGCATTGTCCATCCAGCAATAAAGTACGAGTACTTACGACCAAATTCACGCATGTATGCTCCCATCGCAGCGACACATGGAGTGTAAAGCAGGATGAAGATTAAGTAAGCCATTGCGCTTGCACTTGTTACAAAGTGAGCTTGTAGATTACCAAAGATTGAATTCTCAACGCCTTGCTCTTCTGCTACCGCTTCAATATCGGTTAAGTCACCCACTTCAACACCTAGTGGATCTGAGTAGCTTAATCCTGATAGGTTATCTGGAATAGACATTACTGCTTCATTTAAGCTAGCCATTAAATCAAACTCAGCATCATCGCCCGCAGGATCGGCATATAAGCTATTTAACGTACCAACAACGGCCTCTTTAGCAAAGATACCTGTGATAATACCTACTGTTGCTGGCCAGTTATCTTTTTGAATACCAATTGGTGCAAGCACTGGAGTAACCACTTGAGCTGCTTTTGATAGCACAGAGTTTTCACTGTCTTCGTTACCGAATGAACCATCCATACCTAATGAGTTAAAGAAGCTTAATAGTGTTACAACAACAACAATGGTTTTACCTGCACCAAGTACAAAACGTTTTAGTTTCTGCCATGTTTTGATCATGATGTTACGCATAGTTGGGAATTCGTAATCAGGAATTTCCATGATGAACGAATCACTACGCCCTGGATAAATCGTATGTTTCAGTAACAAACCAGTAAATACTGCAGCTAAAATACCGAAAAAGTACAAACCAAATACAACGTTTTGACCATTTTCAGGGAAGAAAGCAGCAGCAAACAATGCATATACAGGTAAACGAGCACCACATGACATAAATGGAGCCATTGACGCTGCCAATTTACGCTCACGCTCTTGTTCTAAAGTACGAGTAGCCATGATAGCTGGAACGTTACAACCAAAGCCAAGTACAAGTGGTACAAATGCTTTACCTGGTAATCCAATCTTTTGCATCACTTTATCAAGTACAAATGCAGCACGAGCCATATAACCAGAACTTTCTAGTAAAGAAAGGAACAAGTATAGACAAGCGATAACAGGAATGAAGGTTGCTACGGTTTGAATACCACCACCGACACCATCAGCAATTAATGTCACTAACCAAACAGGTAAATGCCCATCTAATAAATAATGGCCGCCATCAACAAGAAGTGCGCCAACACCGATATCAAAAAAATCAATAAATGCACTACCAATGTTGATAGAGAACATGAACATTAAATACATGACGAAAAAGAAGAAAGGAACACCAATCCACTTATTTAGAATAAATTGGTCAATTTTCTCACTAACACTGTGGCTTAATCGACCTTCTTGACGACGTAATTGCTGACATAATTGATGTAGGAAAGTGTAACGACAATCAGCAATATGAAAATCAGCTTCAACATTTGTATTAAGTACATTAGTAATATTAGCTACTTGATTTCGCTTATCCGCTTCTAGAGTATTAAGCACTAAAGCATCGTTTTCTAAAGCACGAATTGCCAGTGAGCGACTAGATGCATATTCACTCGAGAATAATGGCGATGCTTCTTTAATTGCAGCTTCAACATCATCACCATAAGTAAGTTCAAGTGGCATCATTTTAATGCCTTGAGCAATTGACTTATGTAACTTCTCTTTGAATTTATGAACTTGGTTTTTATCATTTGCCGATAAAGACAATACAGGGCAACCCAGAACTTTTTCTAACCCTTTTACATCTAAAATTTGACGTTGACGCTTAAGCACATCCATTTTATTTAAAACAACGATCATTGGGCGCCCCAACTCACGAAGTTGTAATGTCATGTATAAGCTACGTTCTAAACAAGAAGCATCAACAACATTAATAATCACATCCGCAGCATGAGTTAACACAGCTCGTGACGCAATAGTTTCATCCAAACTGTTTACGTCATTACCACTGTCTAATGCATAGATACCTGGTAAGTCAGTGAGTAAAAACTCATCACCAGAACACGTATATTTACCGGTTTTCTTTTCAACTGTAACACCCGCCCAGTTACCGACCTGTTGCTTTGCGCCAGTTAATCCATTAAACAGCGTTGTTTTACCGCTATTTGGGTTACCTACAGTTAATACTTGATACTGCATTTTATAATTCCTTAACTGTAATTTGTTCAGCTAAATTCTTTCGGATAGCAAGAGAAGTGCCTCTCACGCTAATCTGTAATGGGTCTCCCATTGGAGCTTTTCGTAAAATCGCAATTTCAGTATGAGGCAACATACCCATTACCATTAACTTCTTTCTTGTGTCGGTTGGTAACAAAGACATGTCTGTTACTACAGCTTTTTTGCCGCTCTCTAATTGCGCTAGGTTCATCTCAAGCTCCACGATAGTGAGAATCATTATTATTTCGTTTCATTTTATAACTAACAGTTACTTTTTTCTTGCGCTAAATCAATTTTTTTCAGTAAATTGACAAAAAACATCAAATACCCTTTTGTTAATCGTAAAATAAGATATATGACATTGCTTCCAAAACCACGTCAATTACGTCAATTTAATACCATAAATAAATAACGTTAAAATAATTAAAAACATAACAAAAACGACAAACAAAAAAATATCATTTAAAAACAAATAGATAAGCATAAAATTATATGAATGTCGTTTTTGTACCAATAGATTGTCGTTATTTTGATATGTAAAAAAAGGAGGGGCGATTATAGTTAATTACATCGAGAGGGAGACCTCTCAACTTTTATTCTAATAGAAGTAACAAGAAGTATCTTGTTACTTCGGCAGCAAGCGAAGGCGTCTTTGGCGCCCGTGACGTAGTCCCCCCGGCTACGTCACGATCTTTTTTTTCTTTATGAAAATACCCATCCGATTAAATACCTCATATTGAACCCCAAGCATTCAACACGTTACCTATATTTATCGACCAAGTTTCATTGTATACATCACTTATTTTCTTTTAAATATCTTATATCGTTTCAGTTACGTACTATTCTTCATTCTCAGTCACAAACTGTGTTGGTGACAAACCATAATGACGCTTAAAACGCTTACTAAAATAAGAAGGATCATTAAAACCTGATTCAAAAGCAGCATCTGCAACTTTCTGACCAGAGATAAGCAGTTCACACGCTTTTTCTAATCGTGTATCAATTAAATATTCCATAAAAGAACGCTGAGTTAATTGCTTAAATTTCCGTTGTAGATTTCGTTCCGATATAAACAGAGCTTTTGCTGCCGCACTCGTACCAAAAGACGCCAGAGAGTAATTATCTTCAATAAGTTGGTAGACTTTTAATAACCATTCTTGGTGTTGTTTCTGCTCATCACTGTCTTTATCTTTAGAATGAACCTCTGGTACTTGAGGCGTAATAAATTCATCGATAGCAATTGGCCACGAAAATTGCAGCTCATTAGAGCCAGACATATTCTTAACTATTTCAAAATGCCCACCATTTTGAACTGTGAGTAATTTAACTGCTGGGAGGCCTAATGCTTGATTAATCACTTCAATTGTTTGTGATAAATCTACTCTTCCTAATTCATCTAACTCAGTTACTGATATCTCAGCACCTTCACTCAAAAAGTAAGCAGCCACTCGTGCGCCATCACACTGAATACGTATCGTTACCACCTCACCTGATTGACTTCGTTTTAATAAACTAAATAATACATTATTAAAAATGGCATCGATCAATAGCGGTTGAACAAAGATAGAAACGCCTTGTGAATTGTCTTCAAGGATAAGATCAACCCCTTTTGTATGGTATTCATCTTTCCAGCTTTTTAATGCCGCACTAAGTAAAGGAGCTAAAACTTGATTGGTTCTCTTATTCTTTTGCAACGTAACAAAAGGTTCAATATGAGTCAGTTGCTCTAATAATTGCAAACTGTGTTCACATTGATTCGCCAAAGCAAGGTTGGTAAGTAACCCTTTCTTTTGTAGATTTGCTTGAATGTCTTTTATTGGCTGTCTCGCTTGTTCTGCCATTTCAGAAATAACATGCTGACGAACAGTAAGAAGCTTTTGTAATTGTCGGTTGCTTGAGATTAACGCTTTACCTTGATTACTTAATTGCTTCGTTTTGATTTCAACACTTTTTTTCAGCTTCTCATTACTTTTCTTAATTTCTTTAGATCGCCAATAGTAAATGCCCATTAAGATTGCACTCACTAAACTAAATAAAAAGAAGATAAACCAAGGAGCAAAAAACCACGGGACTTCAACATAAAACTCAACCTCAGTCACAAGACTTCTTCGCTGGCCATTATTTCGTGGTTTTATACGCAATTCATACTTACCTGATTGCAATGAATCAAAGATTAATAAGCTACCATCAAAATCTTGCCATGCTTCATCATTCGAACCTAACAGTTGAAAAGAAAGCGACTTATTATTGAACTCAGGAAGCACACCGAACAAAAACGATATATTCGCCCCATAAGGAACTTGCTTGGTTAACTTTTTCTCTCCTCCATAATTTACAATTTCAGAATCAATTTTAATTTGACCTAATACTACGTGAGGTTTGGGACGATGGTATTCGATTAACTCCTGCTCATGAGCAACGATAACCCCATCTTTACTTGCAAATAGCATTACGCCATTTGGGGATATTGAACAAAGATCAGGAAGTAATTCATTATTGATAAGTCCACTTTGAGTTCCAAAATGCTTTACGATTCGTCCACGATGGGTATATAAAGAGAGCCCTTTACTTGATGATAGCCAAACACCATTATCGCTGGATAATACACAATGTGGTGTGGTGTATTCTGTTGGTAATGAGATATCCGTTCTTATCCCGTTACTATTACTGATCTGCAACCCATAGTTACTGACAATCCATGAGTTTCCATATTCAGTATCTACCATATCTAAAATACTGCCAGCATGAACATAGGCATAATCAAAGGTTAACGCCCCATTTTCATATCGATATAAACCAACATTTGTCCCTATGGATATTTGACTGTTCTTATTTTGATAGATGTGCGTTATTTGTATTGAATGCTTCTGATCCAAGGCCCAAGAGAACCCTAGATTTACTAATTTATCTTGATGAATGTCGTACTTATACAAACCATAAGAACTGGAAAACCATAACATACCATCATCACTTAATAGTAAATGATCGATACTTTCATCTTCTACGGGTTTAAGACCTTTAGGTATATAGGTATTTTTTAACAGTGGATCGACTTGCAGTATACCTTTATCCGTTGCAGCCCATACAAACTGATCTCCATGAGTAAGATCATTGATCGAATGCTTACTTATGGTAACGATTGGTTGATATAAGTTATCCGTGTTTATCAATAATAGACCTGACGATGTGCCCAACCACGCATCGTTTTCTGATGTTTGAGTAATCGCATTAATTTCACTGATATTCAGTAATCCGTTTACGTCTTTATAACGTAAACGCGAAAATAATCGATTGCTGTCCGAGTAATAGCTCACACCATTATCAGTGGCAACCCAAAGGCCATTATTATGATCAGCAATAACGGAATAAACCTTATTACCTTCTAAAGAGTAGTCATCACGAACAACCGCAGTAAAATGGTCTATTTTGTTATTTAAAATATTCCATTTATATAACCCATCACTCGTCCCAAACCAAAAGTAGCTTTCTGTTTCTGCAAATGAAAGTAATGATGAATTAATTAATATTTTTTTATTAATGATTAATTCATGATCATGAAGTTCTGATGACCAAATACTGCCATGAGTCCCTAAAAATATCTTATCAGTATATTTAGAGTAAAAAATGGCATCTATATATTGTCCAAGATAAAGAGGTGTATAACTTTCTGTTGCTATATCAAACTCAAAAACCCCCTCCGATGTGGAAACGAGCCAGCGATTATCAACATATATAGCACCAGTTATCGTAATTTCATCTAAAATAGCACTGGTATTTACTTCATTGATATTAGATGAGTAATAACGTTTTTTCTTTGGGTCATAAACAAAAAAACTATCGGTATCATTGCCCCAGAACATACCATTCTGCTGATTCATTTCTATGATGCTAGTTCCTTTTGGCATCTTATAAACTTCATTCATTCCTGTTTTTTTAGACCAAGCGTGAATACTTCCTTTTTTAATAAACCAAAATTCGCCATTAAAATACGCTATTTTTCTTGGCAAGGTTCTATCGCTCTTTTCACCTATAGTAAAAATATTTTCACCATCAAATAGATGAAGTTGACCATAGATGTCATACATCCATACCGCACCATCTTCTCTCATAAACAGTTGCTGAGCGGTAATATATTGACCATCAGTATGAATTGGCATTGGGTAAAAAATTGAGCTTTCAGATTGTGATAAAGTGAAAGTAGAGAAAAAGAGAAAAATACTTAAAGTAAGTATTCTGAAGAAAAGCATCTACTCGCCTTAGAATGAAAAGAGAATGGGTATCAACATCATAGAAAAACTCCGTCTATATAGCAATCAATGCATAGATAAAGGATATAAAAAAGCCCTGTCATATTAATATATGCAGGGCTTTATATAATTATGTTTATCTGAACAGTTAGACCTGCTCTTGCAGTGCCTCAATCGTTAGCTTAGCTTGTTGTTTAAAACGAGCTCGCTCATCACTTTTCACTGGAGATGCCTGAGGTAAAGGTACCTTCATAGCATTAACTGCTCGACCATTTTTAATTAGTTCATAGTGCAAGTGAGGCCCTGTTGAACGGCCTGTATTACCACTTAGCGCTATCTTGTCTCCCATTGATACTTTTTGCCCTTTCTTCACTAAGATCTTACTTAAATGAAGATAGCGAGTCATATATTCACGACCATGTTTAATAATAATATAATTACCAGCCAATGGATGGTGTAATGCTCTTACAACCACCCCATCACCCGTGGCATACACCGACGTGCCCACAGGTGCAGCAAAATCGGTACCGTTATGAGGAGAAATCCTTCCTGTTACAGGGTGCTTACGATACGGATTAAACGGTGAACTAATTCTGTAGCGTTGATGAGTAGGAAAACGCTCTAATGCTCGATTTAAACTACGACCTTGAACATCATAATAATGTCCATCAGTGTGTTTAATTAGTGTGATATCACGACCTGCATTTTTGTATAGCACCGCCTTTACATCACCAGATGAAACGGCTTTCCCATCGATAAACTCTTTATCAATTTCAACGGCAAATCGATCCCCTTTACGAGCTTCTTTACCAAAATCAAATTTCCACTGGAGCTGTTTTGCAAGTGTTTGGATTTGACCAGGCGTTAACCCAGCTGAACGTGCTGAATTATAAAAATTACTTGTTACTCTACCTGAAAGGAATACGGGTTTTATCTCACCCTTCTCTTCAATCTGAGTGAAAGTATATTTTTCACCATTCCAAGCATACACATCCGTATCTTTAATGTTTCGATGGATTTTTAACTCGGTTAATTTTCCATCTTCATCTTGCTGCCACTCAAGATCAACACCAACTCGCATATTCGCCGCTGATTTATTTACATCAAGAAGTGCATACATATCTGAAATAGATAATGCGTATTGATTAAAAATAGCGCCTAACGTTTCACCCGCATCAACGGTATGTGAATGAACGATATCTTCAGCATTAATGTGCTTATCTAATTCATCTTTAGGGGCATTAAATTCTGGATCATTAGGATCAAAAATCGTTTCTACAGGTTCACTATTCTGATCTGCTAGTGTTTGTAGATTCTCACTCGACAATGTCACAGTGCTTCGAGATGGTTCCGAAAGACTTTGAGTAATACTATGTGTCGGTTCCCAAATAAAAACGACTACCGTAAAAAGAGACAAAGACATTAAAACAAGCTTATGCCTTTTCGATAGTGAATTAATTCGAGCTGCTAATACTTCTTTATACTTCATTGATTTAGACAACTTTCTAGCTCGTTACTGATGGTTAATAAGAAATTAAAATAAGCACCCGGAACTTCATCTTGCTGTATGGCTAAAGGATCTAATTCACCTTTATGAACATCAGTACCGCGAGTTATCGTTATTACGATTGCTGGCTCAAATTGAGGTTCAGAAAAAACACATACTGCTTGCTGAGAAACCAGTGATTTTTTTATTTTTATCAATGTTTTTGCACCCGGTTTTCTATCCGGACTCACCGTAAAGTGCCCTAAGTTATTCATATCAAAATAACGCTCAAAATAGCCATATGCATCATGAAAAACAAAGTAACCTTTACTCTTCACTGGGGCTAATTGAGTTGAAATCGTTTTCACTACCTGTGTTAACTTTTTTTCAAACTGTGCAAGGTTAGACTGATATTGATCTTTATTCAATGGATCAATTTTAATCAGTTGCTTGGTTATCTCTTTTGCGACGCCCAAAGTTTCTTTCGGACCTAACCAAAAATGAGGGTCTGTATTGTGATGATGGTGCCCTTCATGAGCGTGCTCATCTTCATCGTGCTTATCAAAATGATAAAATTCAACAGAAGGAAATTGGCTTACTGTGATGATGTTCTTTTTATTTTCTAGAACTTTACTAAGGAAAGGTTCAAGATCATTTCCATACCAAACTATGGTATCTGCGTTCTTAATTTTTTTCATATCTGATGGGCGTAATGCGTAATCATGAGGAGATGCGCCGCTTGGAACTAAATATGACGATGTCGCTACACCTGCTGTTAATTCCTGTACAATAAGATTAATCGGCTTTACTGAAGATAATACGCTCATTGCTTGTGCATTTACTCCCCAAAAGGTACATATACACAGCAATATGAATTGAATTCTTTTCGTCATTTTTGTCTCTTAAAAAATGTGATAGCGATTGGATTTTTAAAATGTTACATTATAACACTTACTAATTGCAAACGACTCTTATTTAAAAATGACCACTTTACTCACTTTACAAGATGTTTGTGTTGTCTTTGATGACCGTCATGTCATCGATAATGTCTCTCTTTCTATTGAATCAAATAAGATCATTACTTTGATTGGCCCTAATGGCGCAGGAAAGTCGACATTAGTAAAAACTATCCTAGGTCTACAAAAACCAACAAGCGGAACCATCAAAAAAGAAAAAAAACTGCGTATTGGTTATGTTCCTCAGAAATTGCATTTAAACGACTCGCTTCCTTTGTCAGTTCATGGTTTTCTAAAACTAGCCGGTAAGTACAGCCAGCAGGAGCATCTTAGTGCTTTAAAGCTTGTTGAAGCAGAGCATCTTTTAAATTCCAATATGCATAAACTCTCTGGCGGAGAATCGCAACGTGTGTTATTAGCGCGAGCATTATTACAACGCCCTGATTTACTCGTTCTAGATGAACCTGCACAAGGTGTCGACGTACAAGGACAAATCAGTTTATATGCATTAATTGAATCTATTCGACACCGTTTTAACTGTGCCGTATTTATGGTGTCGCACGACTTACATTTAGTGATGGCAAAAACAGATGAAGTCATTTGCCTTCAGCATCATATTTGCTGTTCAGGGGCTCCTGAATCCATTTCAAAACACCCAAAGTATATTGCCCTGTTTGGACAACAACGAGATCAACAACTTGCGTTTTACCATCATGAACATCATCACAATCATGATCTTTCTGGAGAACCAAGTGATGGTTCATGCTGCAGCAAAAATAAAAAGGCACACCAATGATTGAATTTTTACTTCCTGCTTTACTCGCTGGATTAGGCATCGCTTTATTGGCAGGTCCATTAGGTTCATTCGTTGTTTGGCGTAAAATGGCTTATTTTGGTGATACATTAGCTCACGCCTCTTTACTCGGCTTATCTTTAGGTTTCTTATTTGATATCAATCTAAATTTAGCTTTGGTTATTTGCTGTGTTGCTATCGCTGTATTACTGGTGACATTACAAAAGCAACGTCTTGTTGCTACCGATACCCTATTGGGCATTTTAGCGCATAGTTCACTTTCTCTAGGTTTAGTTGCTGTCAGCTTTTTAGATAATGTTCGTGTGGATTTAATGTCATATTTATTCGGTGATTTATTAGCGGTAACTTATGATGACCTTTTATATATCTATTCAGGCGTCATTATTATATTAGGATTGATTTTTATTGTTTGGAAACCATTACTGTCTTCAACAATCAGTGAAGAGTTGGCTCAAGTTGAAGGGGTTAACGTTGAATTAATGCGTTTAGTCTTAATGTTGATGGTTGGATTAGTTATTGCCATTGCAATGAAGTTTGTGGGAGCGTTAATTATTACTTCTTTATTAATTATCCCTGCTGCTACCGCTCGTCGATTTTCTCGTTCACCTGAACAAATGGTTGTATTTGCATCTATATTCGGGTGCGTAGCAGTAATGGCTGGGTTGGCCTTATCTTGGCATTATGATACTCCTGCAGGCCCATCTGTTGTTGTTTCTGGTGCTGCGATATTTATGCTCAGTCAGCTAAAAAAAGTAAAAGGTTAAAATATACCGATTTACATAAAGATTTAACCAACGGTGCATCCTGATTGAAGTCATACAAAAAGAGCAAGACGATTTCGTCTTGCTCTTTTTATTTTTATAATTTAAATCGATTTACAATACTTGTTAAATCATCTGCCATGGAGCCAAGTTTTTCAGCTTGTTGTGCTGTTGACTCCACATCCGTTAAATTATCTTTTGCAAACATATTAATATCAGTGATTAACTGATTTACGTTCGTTGTTGCAACTAATTGCTCTTCTGTTGATGCTGATATTTGGCTGTTCATGGTTTGTATTACAGAAACAGATTCAAAGATAGAGTTCACTGTATTTTGAGCTACCACTGTTTTTTCAGCAATTGTGTGCGCTTCGTCTGAATTACTTTGCATTAGGTTCACTGATTTAACCGCTTCATCTTGTAAGCCTGCAATCATTTCTGATATTTGAGCAGTACTGTCTTGAGTTCGACTCGCCAGTAAACGAACTTCATCAGCGACAACAGCAAAACCACGACCACTTTCACCGGCACGTGCAGCTTCAATCGCAGCATTTAATGCCAGTAAATTTGTTTGATCGGCAATACCTCGAATAACATCTAAAATACTGCCAATGTTTTCGGTTTCAACTTGTAAATTACCGATAACTCCAGCCACACCTTTAATATTTCCAGCCAGTTGTTGCATATCATTATTCATGTCACCGATAGTGCTAATGCAATCTGCTGATGTACTATTTACGGTCAGAGCTGAATCCGTAGCTTGAACAGCACTTTTCGTTACTTCATTAACACTAACAACTATTTGATCTGTGGCAACAGCAGCTTGTTCTAACTGTTCTGTTTGTGTTTTCACATTAACATTCATTGTTTGAGATGAAGCCGATAGATGATGAGATGAGTCACTTAACTCTTTTGTTAATACCGTTATATCATTAACTAGATCTTTGATATTTGAGGCCATATCAAGAATGCGGCCATAGATACCAACATTTTCAATTGATTTTTCAGGTAAGTGACTTAGATCGCCACGAGAAATACGGTCAATAACATTAAGAATGACATCGGGCTCATTCCCTAAGGTTTTGTTGTATTTTCGAACCGCAAAAAACATCACTAATCCAATAAACAGATTAACAACAACACCAATTGTTAACCCTTCAAACAAGAATGCTTTAAACGTATCGTTTACTTTTTTCTCTTGAACACCACTACCTAAATACCAATTCCACAGTTTTGTTTTTACTGCTATTGATTTCACTTCTGTTGTGACATTTTCACGAGTCGTAAACCATGAATAAGTAATCACTTGCCCAGCTACGGTTAAATTATTAATAATATGAGTTTCTGCTTCTTTACTAACAATATCTGAGAAATGCTTACCTATAATTTGAGGATCTAATGGCGCAGCTAAAAAGTTTAACTTTTCATCCGTCATCCAAATATATTCATTATCGGAATAGGCATAACTTTGCATCAATTCACTTGCAAGACGCTTAGCTTCAATTTCTGACAATTCACCTGTTGCGACTTTTTCTTCTAATGTAGCAATGGTGTTTTTCGCATTGGTTAGCAAGTTTTCTAAACGTGTTACGTTATTGGTTTCTAAAGTGAATCGTACGTTGTATGCCCCCATAATAATGGAACCAAACATTGCAGCCGAAAAAATTACATAGATAATAAAATACTTAGATTTTGTATTAAATTGCATAAAAGGTCTCAAATAAAAATAACCATTAATAATCGTGCTATTCATTCTTTGAGTAATATAAATAAGAGTCGTAGAAAGAAAAAGCGCCGAATCTTATCAAATAGTTATCTTAATCCTGTACTCTTTTTCACCACTCCAAATGTAACTAAACATGTCATAATGTCACATATTAAAAAAGCCATTCATATTTCTATAAATGGCTTCTGAGTTATTCATGTATTGGTTTAACTTATTACCAACCAGTCACTTCTCTTAGTGCTTTACCGATGTCTGCAAGACTTTTTACTGTCTTAACGCCCGCTTCTTCTAGCGCTGCAAACTTATCTTCTGCCGTACCTTTACCACCAGAGATAATGGCACCAGCATGGCCCATACGTTTACCAGGAGGCGCAGTAACACCTGCAATATAAGAAACCACAGGTTTAGTTACATTCGCTTTAATATATGCAGCCGCTTCTTCTTCTGCTGTACCACCGATCTCACCAATCATTACGATTGCTTCTGTTTCTGGATCTTCTTGGAACAGTTTTAGAATATCAATAAAGTTTGAACCTGGAATTGGATCACCACCAATACCAACACACGTTGATTGGCCAAAGCCTTCGTCAGTTGTCTGCTTAACCGCTTCATACGTTAATGTACCAGAGCGAGAAACAATACCTACTTTACCTTTCTTATGAATGTGACCCGGCATGATACCAATCTTACATTCATCAGGAGTAATAACACCTGGGCAGTTAGGACCAATCATCACTACGCCTTCGGCATCTAAACGAACTTTAACGTCTAAAAGATCAAGTGTTGGAATGCCTTCTGTAATCGTTACGATAAGCTTAATGCCCGCATCGATTGCTTCAAGGATTGCATCTTTACAGAAAGGTGCAGGTACATAAATCACTGAAGCCGTAGCACCAGTTGCTTCAACTGCATCACGAACCGTGTTAAATACAGGAAGACCAAGATGAACTTGACCGCCTTTGCCTGGTGATACACCACCAACCATTTGCGTTCCATAATCAATGGCTTGCTCTGAGTGGAACGTACCTTGACCACCAGTAAAACCTTGGCAGATAACTTTTGTATCTTTATTAATTAGTACAGACATTATTTGCCCTCCGCTGCAGCAACAACTTTTTCAGCCGCTTCAGTTAATGAAGTAGCCGCAATGATATTTAGGCCACTTTCAGCCAGTTTTTGTGAACCTAGTGGTGCGTTGTTACCTTCAAGGCGAACAACAACAGGAACTTCAACACCCACTTCTTCAACAGCACCAATGATGCCATCTGCAATTAGATCACAACGAACAATACCACCAAAGATGTTTACGAGAACCGCTTTAACATTACTGTCTGATAAAATAATTTTGAACGCTTCAGTTACACGCTCTTTTGTTGCACCACCACCTACATCAAGGAAGTTAGCTGGTTGGCCACCGTGTAGATTTACGATATCCATCGTACCCATCGCAAGACCCGCACCATTAACCATACAGCCAATGCTGCCATCAAGTGCTACGTAGTTTAATTCCCACTGAGCAGCATGCGCTTCACGCTCATCCTCTTGAGATGGATCGTGCATTTCACGAAGCTTAGGTTGACGGTACATCGCATTTGAATCAATGTTGATTTTGCCATCAAGACATAGAAGGCTACCTTCAGCAGTAACCACTAATGGGTTGATTTCAAGAAGCGCTAAATCGTACTGAGCAAACATATTACCTAAGCCCATGAAGATTTTAACAAACTGCTTAATTTGATCGCCTTCTAAACCCAATTTAAATGCCAGTTCACGACCTTGGTATGCTTGAGGACCAACAAGAGGATCGATCGCCGCTTTATGTATCAGTTCTGGTGTTTCTTCAGCAATTTTTTCAATATCAACGCCACCTTCAGTCGATGCCATAAATACAATACGCTGTGATGCACGATCGACAACTGCACCTAAGTACAATTCATTCGCAATATTTGATGCTTCTTCGACTAAAATTTTTGATACAGGTTGGCCGTTGGCATCAGTTTGGAAAGTAACTAGATTTTTACCTAGCCATTTTTGTGCAAATTCTTTAACGCCTTCTTTTGTGTCATGCAGTTCAACACCGCCCGCTTTACCACGGCCACCAGCGTGTACTTGACACTTAACTACTTTTTTCGCCGTGCTAATACGGCCTGCAGCTTCAAAAGCTTCTTGAGGTGTATCGCAAGCATAACCCTCGGGTACAGGAAGGCCAAATTCTGCAAAGAGCTGCTTTGCTTGATATTCATGTAAGTTCATTATGTTCTATCCATTTTATGTTATTCCCTTTTATGGGAATTTTTAATGTCCTAAGAGGCTCTAAGGTCTCTTTCTATTTTTTATCCAATAATGAAGTTGAATAAGAGGCTGCCGTGAGCATGGCAGCCTTTGTTTGTTACTAAGAGTTATATTTAAACATCTAGTAATAAACGAGCAGGATCTTCAAGTAACTCTTTAATGGTTACTAAGAAACCTACTGATTCACGACCATCAATTAAACGGTGATCGTAAGACAATGCTAGATACATCATTGGTAAAATTTCTACCTTACCATCAACCGCCATAGGACGATCTTGGATTTTATGCATACCTAAAATTGCAGCTTGAGGTGGATTGATAATAGGCGTCGACATTAATGAACCAAACACGCCACCATTAGTAATGGTAAAGTTTCCGCCCATTAAATCTTCTACTGCTAATTTACCGTCACGACCTTTAATTGCTAGCTCTTTAATGCCTTTTTCAATATCAGCAAATCCAAGCGTATCGCAATCTTTCAGTACAGGAGTAACTAACCCACGAGGAGTTGAAACTGCCATACTAATATCAAAGTAGTTATGATAAACGATATCATCACCATCAATTGACGCATTCACTTCTGGGTAACGCTTCAATGCTTCTGTTACCGCTTTCACATAGAAAGACATAAAGCCTAAACGTGTGCCATGACGCTCTTCAAATTGATCTTTATATTGCTTACGAAGATCCATGATAGGTTTCATGTTTACTTCATTAAACGTCGTTAACATCGCTGTGCTGTTCTTCGCTTCAAGTAGACGATTGGCTACTGTTTTACGAAGGCGAGTCATCGGTACACGTTTTTCGCTACGATGAGCTAATGCTTCTGCTGGCTTATCTGCTGCTTTTTCTGCTTTTGGCGCGGCTTTCAATGCTGCAATATGTGCATCAACATCTTCACGTGTAATGCGACCACCAACACCTGTGCCTTTCACATCAGATGGAGCAATATCATGCTCACCTAATAGACGACGAACCGCTGGACTTAATGCATCATTGCTTTCTTCTGATAAAGACGCTGTATGACGTTTATCAGGAGATGATTCAGTTGCCGTTGTTACATCAGTCGTTGGCTCACCAACAACAGCACCTGGCTTAATGCGCGCAAGAAGTTGTTTAGAAAGAACCGTTGCACCTTCATCTTCTAAAATGGCTTCTAGTACTCCTGCTTCTGGCGCTGGTACTTCAAGAACCACTTTGTCCGTTTCAATGTCTACAAGTATTTCATCACGCTCAACTGCATCACCAGGCTGTTTATGCCATGTTGCTACAGTAGCGTCTGCTACAGATTCAGGTAAATCTGGAACCAGAATTTCGATTGTCATATCCGTTTTCCTATACTTTCTAGTTCTTATCTAGGGTCAGAGCGTCTTCTACTAACGCTTTTTGTTGTTTCACGTGCACCGACATATAACCTACTGCTGGCGAAGCAGATGCTGGGCGTCCTGCATAATGTAGAATCGCACCATCAGGTAATGCTGAGCGGAAGTTATGTTGGCTTGAATACCAAGCACCTTGGTTTTGAGGTTCTTCTTGACACCAAACATAATCAACAACATTTGTATATTCAGCTATTGCTGCTTCTACGTCTTCTTTAGGGAATGGGTACAGTTGTTCAATACGAACAATTGCAATGTCATTCTGTTCATTCGTTCGACGTTGTTCCAGAAGGTCGAAATAAACCTTACCAGAACAGAAAACAACTCGTTTGACTTGTTTAGGATCTAACGCATCAATCTCAGGAATCGCTGACTGGAAGTTACCTTCAGCAAGCTCTTCAAGTGTTGATGTACATAATGGATGACGTAGTAAAGATTTAGGTGACATTACCACTAATGGACGACGCATTGGGCGAACCACTTGACGACGTAACATGTGATAAACTTGCGCCGGTGTTGATGGCACAACCACTTGCATATTTTGTTCAGCACAAAGCTGTAAATAACGCTCTAAACGTGCAGAAGAGTGCTCAGGACCTTGACCTTCATAACCGTGCGGTAGCAGCATAGTTAGACCACACATACGGCCCCACTTTTGCTCACCTGAAGAAATGAACTGATCCACAACAACTTGAGCACAGTTAGCAAAATCACCAAATTGCGCTTCCCAAATCGTTAAACCACTCGGTTCTGCCGTTGCATAACCATACTCAAACGCTAATACGGCAGCTTCTGATAAAACAGAATCATGAACTTCAAATGGACCTTGTTTATCATGAACATTTGATAGCGGTACGTATGTACTTGCATCAGATTGATTATGTAGTACTGCATGACGATGGAAGAAAGTACCACGACCAGAATCTTGGCCAGTAATACGAATACGCTTACCTTCATCAACAAGCGTCGCATAAGCTAATGTTTCAGCCATACCCCAATCAATTGCTTTTTCTCCAGCAATCATTGACATACGATCGTTGTATAACTTATTTACTCGGCTGTGTAATTTATGGCTTTCTGGGTATTGGCAAATTCGCTGACCAAGCTCAACTAAGCGCTCTTTATTGAATTCGTTCTCCCATTCCATATTCCAATCATGACCAATAAATGGTGACCAATCTACATTATGTAGTTTCATTGGACGCCACTCTTTCACCACAACTTCACCATGGTCTAGTGCATCTCGGTACTCATTAATCAGTTGAGTTGTCGTTTCTAACTCAAGATCTTGGCGCTCAATTAATGCGTCCGCATACAATTTACGTGGTGTTGGGTGTTTTTTGATTTTTTGATACATCAATGGTTGCGTTGCATTTGGCTCATCAGCTTCATTATGGCCATGGCGGCGATAACACACTAAATCAATCACTACATCACGTTTGAATTCGTTTCTGTAATCCAATGCAATTCGTGTGACAAAAGCAACGGCTTCAGGATCATCTGCATTCACATGGAATATTGGTGCCTGAACCATTTTTGCAATATCAGTACAATATTGAGTTGAACGAGTATCTTTCGGATTTGATGTGGTAAAACCAACTTGGTTATTCACGACAATGCGAATCGTACCACCCACATAGAAAGCACGAGCTTGTGACATATTAAATGTCTCAGCTACCACGCCTTGCCCTGCAATAGCAGAATCACCATGAATAGTGATAGGAATTACTTTATCACCCGCTTTATCGTTTAAACGATCTTGGCGAGCACGAACCGAACCAATAACTACTGGGTTTACAATTTCTAAGTGAGATGGGTTGAAAGCCAATGCTAAATGCACATCTCCACCCGGAGTTGCGAAATCAGAAGAGAAACCTTGGTGATACTTAACATCACCTGTACCCCATGAATCGCCATGCTTTCCAGCAAATTCATCGAATAAATCTTGTGGCTTTTTGCCAAGTACGTTGATTAGCATATTTAAACGGCCACGGTGAGCCATACCAATAACGACTTCTCTACCACCACACGAACCCGCATGACGAATTAACTCTTTCACCATAGGAACCATGGCATCGCCACCTTCCAGTGAGAAACGTTTCGCTCCAGGGAACTTAGCACCAAGATAGCGTTCAAGGCCTTCAGCAGCCGTGAGCTCTTCTAGGAATGTGAGCTTTTCTTGAGAAGTAAAAGATGGCTTACCTGCTACAGATTCTAGACGTTGTTGGATCCAACGTTTTTCCTCTGTATTAGTAATATGCATATATTCTGCACCAACAGAACCACAATAAGTGCTGCGTAATGCATCATACAAATCAGAAAGTTTCATTGTCTCTTGGCCTGAAGCAAAAGAGCCAACGTTGAACGTTTCTGAGAAATCTTCATCGGTTAAGTTATGAAATGCTGGTTCTAATTCAGCAACATATTCATGAATTTGCAAACCTAGTGGATCGAGATTTGCATTTTGATGCCCACGGAAACGGTATGCATTAATAAGTTGCAGTACCTTAACTTGCTTAGCATCTACGTCTGGATCGTTAACTTGAGCGCTAAATTGCTTGGTTTCTTTCGCAAGACGACGGAAATAATCACGAACAGGAGTATGAGCTTGCTCTGCTGTACCAGCTTGATTTACTGGCAGCGCATCAAAAACTTCTCGCCATTCGTCACTAACGATTTCCGGGTCACTGAGATAGAGTTCGTAGAGTTCTTCTACGTACGTTGCATTAGCGCCAGCTAAATGTGAAGACTCGAGCCATGCCTTCATCACGCTATTCTGCATTATTTTCCCTTAATCCAGTAGTTTCACGTCTATCCCGGTCTTTGTGCCGGGCTTATAATAAGCCTCAACCTATCAACATAGGTTGAGGAAAAGTAAATTATACCGCTTTTTTCAATAGCATTGTCTTTATATGACCAATTGCTTTTGTTGGGTTTAACCCTTTAGGACATACACTTACACAATTCATGATACCATGGCAACGAAAAACACTGAATGCATCATCTAAATTAGATAAACGTTCATTTGTTGCAGTATCTCGACTATCAATTAACCAACGATAAGCTGCAAGCAACCCTGCTGGTCCGATGAATTTATCAGGATTCCACCAAAATGATGGGCATGAGGTAGTGCAACATGCACACATGATGCATTCATATAAACCATCTAGATGCTCACGCTCTTCTGGAGATTGTAGGTTTTCTCTTGAAGGTGGTGTTGCTCCATCACTAATTAAGAACGGTTTTACCTTTTCATAATTTTCATAAAATTGTGCCATATCGACAATCAAATCACGAACAACAGGCAAACCAGGCAATGGACGAATAACAATCTCACTTTTATCTGCTAATTCAGATAATGGCGTAATGCATGCAAGTCCGTTTTTACCATTCATATTAAGACCATCAGAACCACACACACCCTCACGACATGAACGACGGAAAGCTAATGTTGGGTCTTGTTCTTTTAATAAGATAAGTGCGTCAAGCACCATCATATCTGAACCTTCTTCAACATCTAATGTGTATGCTTTCATGTGAGGTGCATTATCTACATCTGGATTATAGCGGTAGATCGAAAAATTCAATTTCATTCTTCTGCCCTCTTAATATGTACGAGCTTTCGGAGGGAAAGCTTCACGGTAAACAGGTTCCATATTTACATTACGCTTAGACATTGACTCTGTCTCAGGGTTGTAAATTGAATGGCATAACCAATTAGCATCATCACGCTCAGGGAAATCGAAGCGTGCGTGTGCTCCACGACTTTCTGTACGGTAGTTTGCTGCTACTGCGGTTGCAAATGCCGTTTCCATCAAGTTCTCTAGCTCTAAACATTCAATACGCTGAGTATTAAACTCTGTCGATTTATCAGATAGATACGCATTGTTTAGACGCTCGCGGATCACTTTTAGCTCTTCAAGACCTTTTGCCATTGCATCACCTTCACGGAATACCGAGAAGTTATTTTGCATACACTGTTGTAAGTCTTTACGGATTTGAGCTGGGTCTTCACCACCCGTGCTATTTTCCCAACGATTATAACGCTCTAGTGAACGCTGAATATCTTCTTCAGTTGCTGGTTTTGCTTCTGCTTGCTTTTTCAGTGTTTCGCCTAGGTGAAGCCCTGTTGCACGACCAAACACCACTAAATCAAGCAAAGAGTTACCACCTAAACGGTTAGCACCATGTACTGAAACTGACGCAATTTCACCACAAGCAAACAGGCCTTGAACTTCAACATCGGCGCCACTTTCATCTTGCTTAATCGCTTGACCAGAAACTTGTGTTGGTACACCACCCATCATGTAATGACAGGTTGGGATTACTGGGATAGGCTCTTTAACTGGGTCAACATGAGCAAAGGTACGAGATAACTCACATACACCGGGTAGACGTGACTCAAGTGTTTCTTTACCTAAGTGATCCAATTTCAGTTTAATGTGTGGACCCCAAGGGCCATCGCAACCACGACCTTCACGAATTTCAACCATCATTGAACGAGCAACAACATCACGACCCGCTAAGTCTTTAGCATTTGGTGCGTAACGTTCCATGAAACGTTCACCATCTTTATTTAAAAGATAACCACCTTCACCACGACACCCTTCAGTTACAAGAACACCAGCACCTGCGATACCTGTTGGGTGGAACTGCCACATTTCAATGTCTTGCATTGGAACACCAACTCGAATCGCCATACCAACACCATCACCAGTATTAATGTGTGCATTGGTTGTTGAAGCATAAATACGTCCAGCACCACCAGTAGCGAGAATTGTTGCTTTCGATTTAAAGTAACAAACTTCACCGGTTTCCATACAAAGAGCAGTACATCCTAAAATGGCACCATCTTCATTTTTTACTAAATCAAGCGCATACCACTCAGAAAAAATCGTCGTTTTATGCTTAATATTTTGTTGGTAAAGCGTATGAAGAAGCGCATGCCCAGTACGGTCTGCCGCAGCAGCAGTACGCGCGGCTTGTTCACCACCAAAGTTCTTAGATTGACCGCCAAATGGACGTTGATAAATCGTACCATTATCAAAACGTGAGAAAGGCAAGCCCATTTTCTCTAGTTCAATAACCGACTCAGGACCATTTTTACACATGTATTCGATCGCATCTTGGTCACCGATATAATCAGACCCTTTCACCGTATCGTACATATGTTGTTCCCAATGGTCTTCATGCGCGTTACCAAGAGCAACAGTAATGCCACCTTGCGCAGAAACCGTATGAGAACGAGTAGGGAAAACTTTAGAAAGCAATGCACAAGATAGGCCTTGCTCAGAAATTTGCAATGCAGCTCGCATACCTGCACCACCAGCGCCAATTACAACGGCATCAAATTCTCTAACAGGAATACTCACTACACACCCCACACAATTATTAAACCAGAGAAGAAATATCCTAATAACACTGACACTAAACCAAGCTGAAGCAGAGCACGCAACATGACAGGTTTAATATAATCAGTCAGTACTTGCCATAAACCAATCCATGCATGAATTAGAATCGACAGTAGAGCTAACATGGTAAACGCTTTTGTAAATAGTCCACCAAAGAAGTTAGTCCATGACAAATACGTTAACTCTGGCCCAAAGGCACAAAAGCCAACAATGTATAATGTGTATAGAGTAAGAATGATCGCACTGGCACGAATTAGGATAAAATCGTGTACACCGTTACGACCAAATGACGAAACATTAGCTACCATACCAATACTCCTGCTAAAAGTGACAACACGGCTGTAATTGCAAACGCAACTTTAGCACTTTGAGTGCCTGACTCGAGCTCTTCAAAATAGCCCATATCCATCAGTAAATGACGAATACCTACGACAATATGGTAAGCAAGAGCAGTCAGAATTCCCCACATAATGAAAGTCACAAAAAAGCCATCGACATAATCAGCGGCTTGTGCGAATCCAATGGGTGAAGAAAGCGATAGGTTGAGCAACCAAAGCAATATTCCGACAGAAACAAAAGTAATTACACCACTCACGCGATGCAAGATTGAGGCGATAGCCGTTATAGGAAAACGGATCGTTTGTAGATCTAGGTTGACAGGTCTTGACTTTTTAACTTTCACAAGGGGCTCACTCAGCTCCATTGAGCATTTTATTGTTATAGATACCTCCGATCTATCAAAAACCGCCTAGATTTAACATTTATGCAACTTTTGATGTGAGCAACATCTCTTTATTGAGCTAAATATATAAACCGCACTCTATTTATAAGTAGATGAAAATCACGTTAACCCCATATAATATAAGGAAACAGACCAGAAACTCAGCCGCAGTATACGATGTGAAACATCTTATTACAAACCCATAAACAAAACTTACATCACACCACAGAAAATTAACTTTTTTTTCATCAAAAATATAAACAAGTGCACACATAAGCGCACAAAAATTGACTTTAGCCCGTGTAATGGGTACAAAGTTGTCACTCTCATATCCGGGATAGAATAAAAATATAACAAAAGGAGAATGTTATGGCAGATAAAAAGGCAACACTTCATATTGAAGGTCAATCGCCTATAGACATGCCAATCATGGATGGAACGATTGGTCCAGAAGTGATCGATGTGCGTAAATTAGGAGCGAATGGTTACTTTACTTTCGACCCTGGTTTTCTTGCCACTGCATCTTGTGAGTCTCAAATTACCTATATCGATGGTGACAAAGGTGTTCTATTGCACCGTGGTTTCCCTATCGATCAGTTAGCTAACAATGCAGATTACCTTGAAGTCTGTTATATCCTTCTAAATGGCGAAGCGCCAAACAGAGAAGAATATGAAACATTCAAGGACATCGTAACTCGCCACACAATGGTACATGAGCAAATTTCAAGCTTCTTCCATGGCTTCCGCCGTGATGCTCACCCGATGGCCGTGATGTGTGGTGTTGTAGGAGCACTGGCTGCTTTCTATCACGATTCTTTAGATATCAATAACGATGAACACCGCGAAATTGCTGCATTTAGATTACTATCAAAAATGCCAACTCTTTCAGCAATGTCTTACAAATACTCAATTGGACAACCGTTCATCTACCCTCGTAATGATCTGACTTACGCAGAAAACTTCTTACACATGATGTTCGCTAACCCGTGTGAAGAATATGAAGTAAACCCTGTTGTTGCACGAGCAATGGATAAAATCTTTACGCTACATGCCGATCATGAGCAAAATGCATCAACATCAACCGTTCGTTTAGCTGGTTCATCAGGTGCGAATCCATTTGCTTGTATCGCTGCTGGTATTGCTTCTCTATGGGGACCTGCTCATGGTGGTGCTAACGAAGCATGTTTACGTATGCTTGAAGAGATCGGCTCTGTAGACAACATTGATGAATACGTTGCAAAAGCAAAAGATAAGGATGACCCATTCCGCCTAATGGGCTTCGGTCACCGTGTTTATAAGAACTATGACCCTCGTGCAACCGTAATGCGTGAAGCATGTCACGATGTTCTAAAAGAACTAAACATTAAAGATCCACTACTTGATGTCGCAATGGAACTTGAACGTATTGCACTTTCTGATGAATATTTTGTATCTAAGAAATTGTATCCAAACGTAGATTTCTACTCAGGTATTATCCTAAAAGCAATTGGTATTCCTGTATCTATGTTTACGGTTATCTTTGCAATGTCTCGTACTGTTGGCTGGATTGCACACTGGAGCGAAATGCACAGTGACCCAACAAATCGTATCGGTCGTCCTCGCCAACTTTATACAGGTGAAGAACTACGCGAGTTTAAACCGCTTCATGAGCGTGAATAATGTCGCTTTAAATCGTTAGACCTATGAACAAAAAGGTTGATGTAAATACATCAACCTTTTTTTATATCACCGCATTGATAACTCAAATTGACTATACTGGGTTATCGATATCAATAAACTTAACATCAAACCCATGCTCTTTTTCTAACCACTCACCTAGCGCTTTAACACCATAACGCTCTGTTGCATGATGACCTGCAGCAAAATAGTGAATCCCTAGTTCACGAGCAATGTAAGTCGTACGTTCCGAAATCTCACCCGAAATAAACGCATCCATCCCCTGTTGAGCCGCCAATTCTATATAATCTTGGCCACCACCAGAACACCAAGCAACCGTTTTAATCGGCTTGTCTTGTGTTGGTTTAATATGCAATGGTTCACGATTTAATACTTGCTGAATACGCTGTGCAAATTCTTCGCCTGATAGTGTTTCAATAAGCTCTCCCTTCATAGCGATCGATTGTGGTGTGGCTTCTAACCCTTCCACATTTGAGATCGAAAATAAACGAGCTAGCTCAGCGTTATTACCTAACGTTGGATGAATGTCTAAAGGCAAATGATAAGCAAATAGATTAATATCATTTTGAATTAATGAGCGAATACGCTTACCTTTCATTCCAATGATTGGCTCAGCTTCCCCTTTCCAAAAATAGCCATGATGCACAAGTAATGCATCTGCATTTTCTTCAATCGCGGCATCAATTAAAGCTTGAGATGCAGTAACTCCTGTTACGATCTTTTTTATCTCATTTGAACCTTCAACTTGAAGACCATTTGGGCAATAATCTTTAATTAATTGAGGTTTTAACTCTGAGTTTAATAATTGTTCTAACTGAAAATTATTCATGTCATGACCTTCTTATCAAAAAAAAGCAGCGACATGCGCTGCTTAATTTGTATTACTTAAAAAATTATAAACCGGCTTCTTTAAACACGTTACTTACAATTTCTTGAGCTTCTTGTTCAATCAGTGCTAAATGATCAGCACCTTTAAAACTTTCACAGTAAATCTTATAGATCTCTTCAGTGCCAGATGGACGAGCAGCAAACCAACCATTTTCAGTTGTTACTTTTAATCCACCAATTGCAGCTCCGTTACCAGGAGCATGCGTTAAACGAGCTGTGATCTCATCACCAGCAAGCATTGTTGCTGAAACCATTTCTGGTGATAACTTACTTAGCACTGCTTTTTGCGCTTTGTTAGCAACCGCTTGAATACGATTGTAGCTAGATTCGCCATGCTGAGCAGCCAGTTTGTTGTAGTATTCTTGTGGATTCATACCGGTAACAGCTGTGATTTCAGCCGCAAGAAGACATAAAAGAATACCATCTTTATCAGTTGACCAAGGCGTACCATCAAAACGTAAGAAAGAAGCGCCTGCACTTTCTTCACCACCAAAACCTAAAGAGCCTGCATATAAACCATCTACAAACCACTTAAAGCCTACAGGCACTTCACACAAATCACGGCCAAGATCAGCAACTACTTTATCGATAATGGCAGAAGATACTAATGTTTTACCAACAGCAACTTCAGGTTTCCACTCTGGACGATGACGGTATAGATAATCAATACATACCGCTAAGTAGTGATTTGGATTCATTAAGCCCGATGGCGTTACGATACCATGACGGTCATAATCAGGATCATTACCAAACGCTAGGTCATATTCATCTTTTAATGATAATAGACCAGCCATTGCATAAGGAGACGAGCAGTCCATTCGAACTACACCATCTTTATCTAGTGACATAAACTGGAATGAAGGATCAATCGCTTCACTCACCAAGGTTAAATCAAGATCAAAAGCTTGACCAATTTGACGCCAGTACTCAATACCAGAGCCACCTAATGGATCCACACCTAATTTTAGATTTGCTTTTTGAATCGCTTCAATATTAATAACATTTTTTAAGTCATCAATATAAGGCTGCACTAAATCCATTTGCTTTACTAAATCAGATGACATCGCTTCAGTAATTGATACACGTTTAACATCTTTTAATTCATTCGCAATTAATTGATTTGCACGATTTTCAATTGCTGTCGTCAGCTCACCCTCGGCAGGACCACCATGAACAGGATTATATTTAATACCGCCATCTTGAGGTGGGTTATGAGAAGGAGTTATCACAATGCCATCCGCTTTATCTTCACACTTAACATTGTGCGTTAAGATTGCATGCGAGATACCAGGAGTTGGTGTGTAACCATTATTTTCTTGAATGATCACTTCAACGCCATTAGCAACAAGTACTTCAATAGCAGATGTGAATGCAGGTTCAGATAGCGCGTGGGTATCTTTACCTAAAAATAATGGACCAGTTACGCCATTTTCTTTACGTACGTCAGCCACAGCTTGAGCTATCGCCCAAATATGATGTTGGTTAAACGTCGCTTTATCTGCCGTACCACGGTGGCCAGAAGTACCAAATTGCACTTGCTGATCAACATTTGTTGGGTTCGGTTCTAATAAGAAATAATTAGCAACTAATGATGGGATATTGTGTAAATCTTCTTGCTGAGCTTTCTGCCCAGCACGAGGATGTATAGCCATTTGACGATTCCTTGTGACAAATTATGATTTGAGTTATGACTCAAAAAATTAGATCGCCGCACACACTTTTTCTGTTAAATCATGTTGGAAGCCCATTCGCTCCATTAATAATTCAACCATGTGGCGCTTGCGATTAGTATTTGTATTTGTGATTACCCAGAATGGAGTACCTACAATTTCACGAGGCTTTGTCGTTTTACCGCTCGCGATTAATGTCTCTTGATTGTCAGCAAAATAAACTCGAGTACGGCCTTTTACTTCCGTTGCTTCAGAGAAAGCTTTTGAGTCAATTTTATATAATTCAGATAATACAGTTAAAAAGCGATCGATCGCTTTATCTAATGCTGAAAATTCATCAGAGATTAATAAGGTACGCACCGCTTTAACGCGATCTACCGATGCCTCTTTACCAGCATCTTTACTGACTACAATGCCTTTTTTCTGTACTTCAACAGGAGCAGAAACAGCAAGGTCTGAAGGTGATGACTGCATTAAGAGACGACGTAAAATATCAGAGGCACTTTCACCGATGTGTTGAGTTTGGCTCGCAATAAAGCGGTATAGTTCTTCGTCTACTTCAATTGTCTTCATTATATGGTTCGTATTCTATAATCTATTTATGAAGGCACGATTATACCCTGTAAAATCGTGATACTCTACGACAAACCTAACACAACGATAGAAAAATGATGTTACTTAACTATAAAGAACAAGGAAATGGGGAGCCTTTGATCCTAATTCATGGATTATTTGGAAGCTTAGACAACTTAGGTCTTCTTGCTCGACAATTCGAAACGGAATACCGAGTGATCAGTGTTGATCTTCGAAATCACGGTCGTTCATTTCACTCTGATATTCATAATTATCATGAACTTGCAAACGATCTTGTTAATTTATTAGATCATTTATCTATCACTTCAGCACATATTATTGGTCATTCAATGGGCGGTAAAGTAGCAATGGCGCTAGCGAGTCAATCACCACAATTGATTCAATCTCTATCCATTTTAGACATGGCTCCTATTGCTTACCTTGAGAGAAAACATGATGCTGTATTCTCAGGTTTGCACAAGATCCTTGATAATAAGCCAGTAACACGTAAAGAAGCAGACAACTTACTTGCCACCTCTATTGTTGATCCTGGTGTTAGACAATTTTTAAGTAAATCCCTATATAAAGAACAAGAGCACCTTGCTCTTCGCTTTAATGTGAATGCTTTATTTGATAATTATGCACAGATTATTGGCTGGGATAATATTCCCGCTTTTGAGGGTGATGTTATCTTTATTAAGGGACAAAACTCAGACTATATTTTACCTGAACATCAAGCGAATATTATAAGCCAATTCCCAAATGCCAAAGCGCACATTGTTAACGGAACTGGACATTGGTTACATGCAGAAAAGCCAGAAACAATTTATCGAGTCATAAAACGCTTCATTGAAAAAGTGACAAATCGATAATCCATACCAACAAAGACAAAGCTATGATATAGTTTTGCAAAATTATTCGATCAGATATAGGTCGCTTACTTAAGATAAGGGTGATTCATGCTTTATGAACATTTTGATCTCATTGAATCTATTGGTTTAGATTTATTGTTTGCCTCGATATTCTTTTTTATCGGTATGGCTATTAAAGATGTATTAAAGCAAGCAAATGTTCCCCCTTTCGGCCGTAAAATTGTATGGCTTGTTCTCTTTTTAGGTTGTGCAGGCTTTATTGCTAAAGGACTCATCCAGCTGAGCTGGGAAAGTTCTGGACTCAATTAAATTGACTGATCTAACACCATTTATTTTTATTTAATATAGACAATACAGGTATTCATCATATGGCAAGTGTAGGACTCTTCTTTGGCAGCGATACAGGTAACACTGAAGCTGTTGGCAAGATGATTCAAAAGCAGCTTGGTAAAAAGCTAGTTCATGTACAAGATATTGCTAAAAGCAGCAAAGAAGACATCGATAATTTCGATCTACTTCTATTAGGTATCCCTACATGGTACTACGGTGAAGCTCAATGTGATTGGGATGATTTCTTCCCTGAACTAGAAGAAATTGACTTTTCAACAAAGCTAGTTGCTATTTTTGGTTGTGGTGACCAAGAAGATTACGCTGAATACTTCTGTGATGCGATGGGTAATATCCGTGATATCGTAGAAGCAAAAGGCGGTACTATCATCGGTTACTGGCCAACTGAAGGTTATGAGTTTGAAGCGTCTAAAGCATTAGTAGATGATGATAACTTTGTTGGTCTATGTATCGATGAAGATCGTCAACCAGAACTAACTGAAGAGCGTGTTACTAAGTGGGTAAACCAAATCCACGAAGAAATGTGCTTAGCAGAATTAGAAGACTAATATTCTAATTCCTATAATGCTCTCTACCTATCACTCATTTAGTGTAGGGAGCATTATCTAAACTCTGGTTTCTTCCTTACATATAATGTTCTATTTACCCTAGCCACTACCTTTCCTTTTTTATCATAAATATATACTTCAAATTGCGGAAAATGCTTTTCCCCCTCTTTTGTTGCTTGTTTGATTTCTGCTAACTGTTCATCTGATATCACAAACCGAGCGTGTAAATCAGTGGTTCCTGGTGAAATAAAATCTATTTCAGATTGTTTATCCCATACATAATATTCATCTCTTAATATCCCCATTAACATGAGAGAGAACACAGGATCGGTCATAGAAAAAATACTGCCTCCATACTGAGTTCTATTAGCATTTCGATTCCAAAAACGATCTTTCAAAATAACACTTACTTCTTGAAAGTCAGATGAAATATTTTCGATTGAGATCCCAGCCCCCCAAAATGGAGGCCAAATATTTAATGCCCTTTTTACAATTTTTGGGGTAAAGTAACGATACATATTTAATCTCTTTAATTCTGGTCAGACCTCATAATAGTTTCTTTGTTAACAAAAGATCAACATCTATTTTTTTGTAAGAGATCTTGCATATAAGGTTTCAACTGAATTGAATGTTCCCTATAATTAAGTGATTAAAACTGCACAGGAAATCGATGCAGAAAGCCAAAACAGGAAAAGTCGATGTCAGATAATAACCAAGCTCTAAAAAAAGCCGGTTTAAAAGTAACCCTTCCGCGCCTTAAAATTTTAGAAGTGCTACAAGAACCAGAGTGCCAACACATTAGCGCTGAAGATTTGTATAAAAAGCTGATTGATATCGGTGAAGAAATCGGACTTGCAACTGTTTACCGTGTATTAAACCAATTTGATGATGCTGGTATCGTCACTCGCCACCATTTTGAAGGCGGTAAATCAGTTTTTGAATTAGCAACTCAACATCACCATGATCATTTAGTTTGCTTAGATTGTGGAAAAGTAATTGAGTTCTCGGATGAGACAATTGAGCAACGTCAAAAACAAGTTGCAGAAAAGTACAATGTCCGTCTAACGAATCACAGTTTGTACCTATATGGTCACTGCATAACGGGTGATTGTGCTGATAATGATGATGCACACAACGCTTAATTAATTGCTTTTTGCATAACCTCATATAAAAAAAACCAGCATTTTCATGCTGGTTTTTTATTAGCTAGTAATGATTAATTAACCAGCCCAAGTATCTCGTAAACCTACAGTACGGTTAAAGACTAATGCATCAGCACTTGAGTCTTTGTTATCTGCACAGAAGTAACCTGTACGCTCAAACTGATAACCAACTTCAGCTTCTGCTGTTGCTAAACTCGGTTCAACAAAACCATTTTTAACCACTAAAGACTCAGGGTTGATTGTTGCAGCAAAATCATCCGCAGCACCTGGGTTTGGTACAGTGAATAAACGATCGTATAAACGAATTTCAGCTGGTAATGCTTTATCAGCAGAAACCCAGTGAATAACACCTTTAACTTTACGACCATCTGCAGGGTTTTTACCTAACGTATCTTCATCGTAACTACAGAAAATCGTTGTGATATTACCTGCTTCGTCTTTTTCAATACGGTTAGCTTGAATAACGTAAGCACCACGTAAACGAACTTCTTTACCTAGCACTAAACGCTTGTATTTTTTGTTCGCTTCTTCGCGGAAATCGTCTTGTTCAATATAAATTTCACGAGTAAATGGTACTTCACGAGTGCCCATTTCAGGTTTATTTGGATGATTAGCAATATTTAGCGTCTCAACCTTACCTTCTTCGTAGTTTTCAATCACAAGTTTCACTGGCTCAAGAACAGCCATTGCACGAGGTGCTGATTCGTTTAAATCATCGCGAATACAAGACTCAAGAGAGCTGAATTCAATCATGTTTTCTTGTTTCGTTACACCGATACGCTTACAGAACTCGCGAATTGATGCAGAAGTAAAGCCACGACGACGTAAACCAGAAACCGTAGGCATACGTGGATCATCCCAACCATTTACTAATTTCTCAGTCACTAGTTGGTTCAGCTTACGCTTAGACATTACCGTATATTCAAGGTTTAGGCGGCTAAATTCATATTGACGCGGTTGGCAATCAATTGTGATGTTCTCTAGTACCCAATCGTATAAACGACGGTTGTCTTGGAATTCAAGCGTACAAATAGAGTGCGTAATGCCTTCTAACGCATCAGAAATACAGTGTGTGAAGTCGTACATTGGGTAAATGCACCACTTATCACCCGTTTGATGGTGAGTAGCAAAACGTACACGATAAATAACAGGATCACGAAGTACGATGAATGAAGAAGCCATATCAATTTTAGCTCGTAAGCAAATTGTGCCTTCTTTAAATTTACCATCACGCATTTGTTCAAATAACGCTAGGTTTTCTTCTACGCTACGATCACGGTATGGGCTGTTTTTACCTGGCTCTTTTAGAGAACCACGGTATTCACGCATTTGCTCAGGAGTTAGCTCATCAACATACGCTAATCCTTTTTCAATTAATTCAACAGCATAACCATATAGCTTATCAAAGTAGTTTGAAGAATATTGAATATCTCCACTCCATTGAAAACCTAACCAGTTAACGTCATTCTTAATAGACTCAACGTATTCGATGTCTTCTTTCTCAGGGTTTGTATCGTCAAAACGAAGATTACACTGACCCTGATAATCTTGAGCAATACCAAAATTCAAACAGATAGATTTTGCGTGTCCGATATGCAGATAGCCATTTGGCTCTGGCGGGAAACGAGTATGGACACTGGAATGTTTACCAGACTTTAAATCTTCATCAATAATTTGACGGATAAAGTTGGTAGGACGAGTTTCAGTTTCACTCATCTAAAGCACCTCATTGGTATTAGTATTGTCAGAAAGAACAGATTGTTCATATCTCCCTATGATCCACAATTATGGGCAGATACTCAATATATAGAATCAAATAGTTTGGTTATTTATATAAAAAAAGCCGCTCTAAAGAGAGCGGCTTGTTGATTTTGAGTTAATTACTCAATAATTATGGTAGTGCAACTGCTGTTAGGTCTTCAGAAGCTGGGATTTTTTTCATTTCGCCAGCTACGATTTCAGCAAGAGGACCAAGGATAACTTGAACGTTGTTTGAACCAAGTTTAACCACACCCATTGCACCTAGAGCTTTAAGTTGCTTCTCGCTGATTACGCTAGTGTCTTTAAGAGTTAGACGTAGACGAGTGATACAAGCATCGATGTTTTCTAGGTTTTCGTGACCACCTAGAGCTTTAAGGTATTGTTTAGCTAGCTCACCAGTTTCTTTAGAACCACCAACTGTTGAACCTTCTTCGTCTTCGTCATCTTCACGGCCTGGAGTCTTAAGATTGAACTTAACGATTACAGCGCGGAATACGAAGTAGTAGATTGCGAAGAATACGATACCTTGGATAATTAGCATGTACCAGTTAACAGCTAGAGGGTTACGAGTAGAAAGTACCATATCTACAAGACCAGCTGAGAAACCGAAACCTGCAATCCATTGCATAGATGCTGCGATGAATACAGAGATACCTGTTAATGCTGCGTGAACTACGTATAGTGCAGGAGCAAGGAACATGAATGAGAATTCTAGAGGTTCTGTTACACCAGTGAAGAATGATGCGAAACCAGCAGCGATCATGATAGATGCAACTTTTTCTTTGTTCTCAACTTTAGCAGTGTGGTAGATAGCTAGTGCTGCACCTGGTAGACCAAACATCATGATTGGGAAGAAACCAGCTTGGTACATACCTGTAACACCTACAGTTGCAGTACCTTCAGCGATAGACTTAGCGCCACCTAGGAAGTTAGGAATATCGTTAATACCCGCTACGTCAAACCAGAACACAGAGTTAAGTGCGTGGTGAAGACCAACAGGGATAAGTAGACGGTTGAAGAATGCGTAGATACCAGCACCAACAGAACCCATACCTTGGATTGATTCACCAAAGTGTACTAGGCCACCGTAAATTGCAGGCCAGATGTACATAAGTACAAACGCAATTAAGATACCTGCGAAAGAAGTTAGGATAGGTACAAGACGCTTACCTGAGAAGAATGCAAGTGCTTTATGCAGTTCTACAGAAGAGAAACGGTTGTAGATTTCAGCAGATACGATACCAACTAAGATACCAACAAATTGGTTATTGATTTTACCAAATGCAGCTGGAACTGCAGCAGGATCAATACCCTGAATTTGAGCAACTGCTCCTGGTGAAAGAAGAGTAGTAACAACTAGGAAACCAACAAAACCAGAAAGTGCAGCTGCACCATCTTTATCTTTAGACATACCATATGCAACACCTACTGCGAACAGTACTGACATGTTGTCGATGATAGCCGCACCAGCTTTGATTAAAAACGCTGCAAGTGCACTGTTGCCACCCCAAGCTACCGGGTCAATCCAGTAACCAATACCCATTAAAATTGCTGCTGCAGGTAATGTAGCAACTGGTACCATCAGTGCCTTACCTACTTTTTGAAAATATCCTAAAATATTCACCTTTAGATTCCCCCTATAAGGATTTTAGATTTTTTTTGAATAACTTAACCTGTTCTTCACAAAACTTATTTCGTTACTCGTTATAAACAGGGTCAGTGTAAGGGATTAATTTCGCCCCGCAAATTAAAAGCTAACGTATTGTGATCATTATCACCTGCGGAAGGAATATTTAGGGTATTTTGCTAGCGAGATCATAAAACTTATTTTATCATTCGAAAGAATAAAACATCAGGAATAAAATTTGGTGCATATTATGACCAAATTTTGTCATTACTGAACGTAACATTTAGGTATTCTGAGTGTACCGCTCAGTAAGCAGTTCTATTTTCACCTGCTTAAAAATTTCAACGAAAAAAGTTTATTTTTTTTCGTACTCTAAATTATAACCAAAGGATTCAAGCTATGTATGCGCTAACTAACTGTAAAGTTTATACAGGTAACGATGTTCTTACTGACCATTCAGTAATCATTAATGGAACAGAGATTGAAGCTGTTTGCCCAACATCAGAACTACCAGCTGGTATTGAGCTAAAAGACTTAGATGGAGCAATTCTAAGCCCAGGCTTTATCGATCTTCAGCTTAATGGTTGTGGCGGCGTAATGCTTAATGATGAAATTACAGCAGAAACCATGCAAATTATGCATGAAGCAAACCTAAAATCAGGCTGTACTAGCTTCTTACCAACGTTGATTACCTCTTCTGATGAAGATATGCGTGCGGCAATAGAAGCAGCTCGTGAATACCACTGCAAATATCAAAACCAATCTTTAGGTTTGCACCTAGAAGGTCCATATCTAAACGTGATGAAAAAAGGCATTCACAGCGTTGATCATATCCGTACGTCAGACTCAGACATGATCCAACTTATGTGTGATAACGCAGACCTAATCGCAAAAGTAACGCTTGCGCCAGAGCAAAATGATCCTGAGCATATCGAGCGCCTTCATAAAGCCGGTATCGTTGTATCTATTGGCCACACAAACGCAACTTATGCAGAAGCTCGCCAAGGCTTTGAGTCAGGTATCACTTTCGCAACTCACTTGTTTAATGCAATGACACCTATGGTTGGTCGTGAACCTGGTGTTGTGGGTGCAATTTATGATACTCCAGACGTTTATGCTGGCATCATTGCAGATGGTTTTCATGTTGACTATGCAAACATCCGTATTGCACACAAAATAAAGAAAGAAAAACTAGTATTAGTGACCGATGCCACAGCTCCTGCAGGTGCTGACATGGAATACTTTATTTTTGTGGGTAAGAAAGTATATTACAAGGATGGCAAATGTGTTGATGAAAATGGCACATTAGGTGGCTCAGCTCTGACTATGATTGAAGCAGTTCAGAATACAGTTGAGCACGTTGGAATCGCTTTAGACGAAGCACTACGCATGGCGACTTTATATCCAGCTCAAGCTATGGGCTTAGATAATAAACTTGGCCGCATCAAAAAGAACATGGTTGCTAACCTTGCTATTTTTGATCGTGACTTCAATGTAAAAGCGACTGTTGTGAACGGACAATACGAGCAAAGTTAATATGACTGGCGGACAAATTGGTAATGTAGATCTAGTAAAACAATTAAACAGTGCGGCTGTTTATCGTTTAATCGACCAAAAAGGTCCGATTTCTCGAATTCAAATTGCAGATGTAAGCCAGCTGGCTCCTGCAAGTGTTACCAAAATCACCCGTCAACTATTAGAGCGCGGCTTAATAAAAGAAGTCGCGCAACAAGCATCTACTGGTGGTCGAAGAGCTATCTCTTTGACCACTGAAACCTCCCCTTTCCACTCTATAGCAGTACGTCTAGGACGAGATTACATTCAACTGAGTTTGTTTGACCTTTCGACTAAAGAGCTGGCTAGCGAATACCAAGAATTCCATTATAGCAACCAAGAACATCTACTGGATGGACTGAAATTACTATTGGAAGGCTTTATTTCAAAAAACCAAGATACAATTAAGCAATTGATTGCTATCGGCATTACTCTTCCAGGTTTAGTTAACCCTGAAACGGGTGTGGTTGAATACATGCCAAATACCGATGTAAACAAGCTACTTTTAGCGGATTTCATCAAAGATAATTTTAATACTGAATGTTTTGTAGGTAACGATGTTCGTGGCCTTGCACTTGCTGAACATTACTTTGGTGCTTCACAAGATTGTTATGATTCGATCTTAGTCAGTGTTCACCGTGGTACTGGCGCAGGTATTATTGTTAATGGCAAAGTATTTTTAGGTCATAACCGCAATGTAGGTGAAATTGGTCATATCCAAATTGACCCTATTGGTGATAAATGTCAATGCGGTAATTTTGGTTGTCTAGAAACCGTTGCAGCTGATCCTGCAATCATTGCACGTGTTGAGTCTTTATTAAAACAAGGCTATCCATCAAGTCTTTCTCAGTTACCAAAAATCACCATGACAGATATTTGTCATGCTGCAAATCATGGCGATGAGCTAGCGACTCAAACAATATTGCGTGTAGGTAATCAATTAGGTAAGGCTATTGCGATGACAATAAACTTATTTAATCCTCAAAAGATCGTTATCGCAGGTGCAATTACCCATGCAGATAAAATCCTATTTGCTGCAATTCGTAACTGTATTAAAAATCAATCATTAACTACTTTCCATAAAGATCTACCAATTGTTGCTTCTGAGTTATACGACCAACCAACGATCGGGGCATTCTCTATGGTAAAACGTGCGATGCTTAATGGGGTCTTGTTACAAAAATTACTCGATGAATAATCACGAGTCTCTATTCACGTGTTATGATTCTAAGGGTTGCTATTAGCAGCCCTTTTTTTCGCTTACCATCAGGAACATGAGTATATGGAGTTACTTTTTATCATTGCAGCGTTTGTAATGGGATTTATTGCTTTAAAAATTAATCTACCGCCTCTTGTCGGTTTTTTATTAGCAGGATTTGGTTTACACGCCCTTGGTTTTCAATCTAACGACGCCCTTGAGACATTTGCGGATCTTGGTGTCACCCTATTACTTTTTTCCATTGGCTTAAAATTAGATATCAAAACATTACTTGCTAAAGAAATTTGGTTAGGCGCTACACTTCATAATGTCTTTTCAACTCTGTTTTTTACCTTTGCATTATTAGGGCTTAAACTTCTTGGCATCAATATGCTTGCCAACATAGAGACAGCTCAACTGGTACTCTTTGGTTTTGCACTCTCTTTCTCAAGTACAGTATTCGCAGTAAAAGCATTACAAGAAAAAGGTGAAATGAATGCAACCTACGGTACCTTAGCCATTGGTATTCTTGTTATGCAAGATATCTTTGCGGTTGTATTTTTAACTGCATCAACGGGTAAAATTCCAGAAATTACCGCGCTCGCTCTTTTTGCATTACCTTTGTTTAGACCATTGTTTTTTAAACTACTCGATTGGGCTGGGCACGGTGAAATGCTGGTCCTTTACGGTATTTTCTTAGCGTTAGTTGCTGGTGCAGGTACTTTTGAATTAGTAGGTATGAAACCGGATCTAGGTGCACTTATCTTAGGAATGCTATTAGCTGGACATGCAAAAGCCTCAGAATTATCTAAATCACTTTTTAATTTAAAAGAAGTTCTCCTCATTTGCTTCTTTTTAAATATAGGCTTGTCTGCTGCACCAACTATTTCAGGTCTTGGACTCGCTCTGATCCTTATTCTATTGCTGCCTGTTAAAGGTTTCTTGTACTTCATTATTATTAATAAATTCAAGTTCCGAGTGCGAACCTCATTGCTTGCCTCCCTAACTCTATTTAATTACAGCGAATTTGGGCTTATTGTTGGCGGTCTTGCCTTTAAAATGGGATGGTTACCAGCAGATACCTTGGTAGCCATTGCTATTGCGGTCTCCATCTCGTTCATTATCTCAGCACCATTAAATAATTTCGGACATACCATTTACCAACGTTCTCGTCATTGGCTAAAAGAACATACTGCTGAACGATTAAATCCGATGGATAAGCTAATTAACCCCGGACGCGCTCAAATTTTGATTTTAGGTATGGGCCGTATTGGTAGTGGCGCCTATGATGAACTAAAAGAAAAATATGGTGACATTATTTTAGGTATAGAATTGCGTGAAGAATCAGCAAAACAGCACCAAGAGCTAGGAAGAAATGTGATTTCTGGTGATGCAACCGACCCTGATTTTTGGGAACGTATTCTTTCAACGTCGCACGTAAAGTTAGTTTTATTAGCGATGCCAAATCACCAAGGTAATCAATTTGCACTTGAGCAACTACAAACCAGAAACTATCAAGGACAAACCGCTGCAATCGCAGCATATAATGACCAAATTGATGGATTAATTGAACAAGGTGTTGATGCTGCATTTAATATTTACCACGAAGCAGGCAGTGGTTTTGCCCGCCATGTAAGTGAACAGTTGGATCCACAATTTAATCATCATAAAGATTACATAACACATTAATTTATCGTTAATTTATTTCATTCAAATAATGAAGAGAGCACAGCATCGTTTGTTGTGCTCTCTTTTTTTATCTCTTTTATCTTCAATAATTATAACTTTTAGTTCAAAAAAGCAGCACCAAGTAACGATTCAATAAGTAAACTTTCATTTTGTTAAAAAATATCTAATCATGGGTCGTATTTGTGAATTTATTTGTATTTCTGGGTTGATTTTTTTAGCGGTAATGGCAAATTGTATTCAGGACAATAATTTAAGATAAAAATTAAGAAGAGTAGAAGGAACTTATTTATGTGCTCAATTTTCGGAATTCTAGATATTAAAAGCGATCCAACGCCACTAAGAACTACCGCTTTAGAAATGTCTAAAAAGTTACGCCATCGAGGCCCCGATTGGTCAGGTATCTATTCATCTGACAAAGCAATTTTAGCGCATGAACGTTTAGCTATCGTTGGCTTAAACAGTGGCGCACAACCTCTTTATAGCGAAGATAAAAAGCACATCCTTGCTGTTAATGGTGAAATTTATAACCACAAAGAGCTTCGCGAAAAATACGCAGATAATTACACATTCCAAACTGATTCAGATTGTGAAGTTATTTTAGCGTTATATCGTGAAAAAGGAGCTGATCTACTCGAAGATTTAAATGGTATTTTTGCCTTCATTCTTTACGATGAAGAAAAAGATGAATATTTAATTGGTCGTGACCATATTGGTATTATCCCTATGTATCACGGTTATGATGAACATGGTAACTATTATGTTGCTTCAGAAATGAAAGCATTAGTTCCTGTATGTAAATCAATCAGTGAGTTTCCTCCTGGCCATTTCTACTCATCAAAAGATGCAGAACCAACACGTTATTATTTACGTGATTGGATGGATTATGATGCAGTTAAAGATAACCCAACAAGTAAAGAAGACTTAACGCAGGCACTTGAAGATGCTGTAAAACGCCAATTAATGACAGATGTTCCTTATGGTGTACTTCTTTCTGGTGGATTAGATTCATCCATTACGTCTGCCGTAGCTAAACGTTTCGCGGCGATGCGTATTGAAGACGATGAAAAGTCGGAAGCATGGTGGCCTCAACTGCACTCTTTTGCTGTTGGCTTAGAAGGCGCACCAGATCTAAAAGCCGCTCGTGAAGTTGCAGATAAACTGGGTACTGTTCACCATGAAATGACTTACACCATTCAAGAAGGTTTGGATGCGATTCGTGATGTTATTTATCATATTGAAACCTATGATGTAACCACGATTCGAGCATCAACACCAATGTTCTTAATGGGTCGTAAAATCAAAGCAATGGGCATTAAAATGGTACTTTCTGGTGAAGGTGCTGACGAAATCTTTGGTGGCTACCTCTACTTCCATAAAGCACCAAACAAAAAAGAGTTCCATGAAGAGACCGTTCGTAAACTACTTGCTTTAAACATGTTTGATTGTGCTCGAGCGAATAAATCACTTGCAGCTTGGGGTGTAGAAGGCCGTGTTCCATTCTTAGATAAAGAATTTATTGATGTGGCTATGCGTTTAAACCCACAAGATAAGATGTGTGGCAATGGGAAGATGGAAAAACACATCTTACGTGAATGTTTTGAGCATTATTTACCTGAAGCTATCGCATGGAGACAGAAAGAACAATTCTCTGATGGTGTTGGATATAGCTGGATCGACACATTACGAGAAACAGCAGAGGCAAAAGTAACAGATCAACAAATGGAATCAGCAAAATTCCGCTTCCCGTATAACACGCCAACAACGAAAGAAGCGTATGTTTATCGAGAAATCTTTGAAGAGTTATTCCCTCTAGAGGATGCAGCGAAATGTGTTCCTGGTGGTCCATCAGTTGCTTGTTCATCAGCAAAAGCAATTGAATGGGATGAATCTTTCCAGAACTGTGTAGATCCGTCAGGTCGTGCTGTTCAAGCCGTTCATAACGAAGCATACAATTAATGAACTAACACTTATTTAGAGTAATAAAAAAGCGCCTTATATAGGCGCTTTTTTTATGTATTAATATTCTATATCTGAGTTTGGTATTTTAATTTCTACTTTTTTATTAATTAACGTTATTAAGAGGATAGAGCGTTTTTCACCATCAGCTTCTTTATAAATGGCTTCAATACCGCTATACGGTCCTTCTTTTATCGCTACTTTTTGCCCTGCTTCAGGTAAACACTCTACTTTTTCTTTATTGTTATTTTCATCGAGCGTTTTTAATGAGTATATCAAGTCACCTTGCAGAACCTTTGGCTGAGCACCAAATCGGATAAAGTCACTGACTCCACGAGTAGAACGAATAGAAGTAAACGACGGACCTATCTCAAAGTCAAAATAGATAAACATATAACATGGAAATAGTGGTTCTTTTACTTGTTTTCTTTTTCCTCGAACAATTTTCTCTACAACGATCTCAGGATAAAAGCACTCTACCATTTGATTTTCTAAATGTAGTTTCGCTCTCTCTTGCTCACCGCGTTTGCAATAAAGTAAATACCACTGTTTCATAACTCAATACCTAACCAAACCAACGGAAGATCATAGCATGTCAAATCATTCAAAAAAATGATTTCCTAGTAAAAATCAATAGTTGCACGCACAACAAATGTTAAATATCGATAAATAACCAAAATTACATCTAAAACCTAAATAACAACGAAGAATTAAAATAAAAAACTAATAAATTAAAACAAAAAAGAACTTAAACCTACAAGTAAAAACAAAAACAGAGTATGATAATGTTACTAATTTAAAATGTTTCCAAACATTTCAAAGAGTTAAAATGTTACGCAAATCACATAAAAATGTACGACATTGCAGTAACGACATTCAAAGCGTATAAATTTACGATGTATAAGAAGAATAATATTCCATTATAAAAGAGAACATTATGTCAAATAACAACAAATTACTTATGGGACACCCTCAAGGGTTGTTCTTACTTTTTGGAACAGAGCTCTGGGAACGCTTCTCCTATTACGCAATGCGCGCTATTTTGGTTCTATATCTCACAGATAGAACCATCAATGGCGGTATGGGTTGGACAGTAAAAGACGCATTAAGCCTATATGGTACTTATACCGCACTTATGTACATCACCCCCCTCATTGGCGGATGGTTAGCTGATAATTACTTAGGCCAACGTAAAGCATTATTAATCGGTGGTTTTTTAATGGTAATTGGTCAATTTACTTTGGCTTTACCACACGATTTTCTTCCTTTTTCTGTCGAAGCCTTATTTTATACCGGTCTTGGTTTTCTAATTGCTGGTAATGGTTTATTTAAACCAAATGTGTCAACAATGGTTGGTGATTTATATGAAGATGGTGATCATCGACGCGATGGTGCATTTACTATCTTCTACATGGGTATTAACTTAGGTTCTTTACTTGCTGGTGTTGTATCAGGCTCTGTAACTGGAGTATGGGGATGGAAAGCTGGTTTCGTTGCAGCTGGTATCGGTATGATCATCAGTTTGATCATTCAAGGTCTTTTTGCTCAGCGCTTCTTAGGTAACATCGGTGTTAGACCTGCTGCACATATTGCAAAAGAGAATGCAAAAGCAGCTGGTAAATCAAGCACTGCATTAACTAAAGAAGAAATTGATCGACTAAAAGTGGTCATGATCATGGGCTTATTCGTTATTGTTTTCTGGGCAGGTTTTGAACAAGCTGGTGGCCTAATGAATGTATATTCACAACAATACACAGATAGAATGATTGGTTCTTTTGAAGTTCCTGCAGCCTGGTTCCAATCGTTAAACCCATTCTTTATTATTGTTCTTGCTCCTATCATTGCTGGTATATGGGTTAAACTCGGTCCAAAAGAGCCAAGCTCACCAGTTAAATTTGCGATGGCTCTATTCTTCTTGGCTATGGGTTTCGTATGTATGGTTGGCGCAGTACTAGAACAAGGTGGCGACTTAACCATTAAAACCTCAATGCTTTGGTTAGTTGGCGCGTATTTCTTCCATACTTTAGGTGAACTGTGTTTATCACCAATTGGTCTTTCATTAGTGACTAAATTAGCTCCATTACGTTTAGCTTCATTAATGATGGGGACTTGGTTTGGCTTCAATGCTATCTCTAACTACATTGCAGGTTTAGTAGGCTCACATGTTGAAAGCTTAGGTGCTCTAGATATTTTTGCTGGTATTGCTATCACGGCAACGGTTTCTGGTGTTCTTCTTCTGATAATTTCAGGTACGCTTATTCGTTGGATGCACGGTGCTGAAAAAGCCCATTAATAAGTAAGTCCAAACTGAATATCAAATATTCAGAATGCGATTTAGCACAAAAAAGGCAGCCTTCATGGCTTAATGCCGCTCGCTTAACAGCTAGTGGCTCTTTTTTTATAAGGGTAGCGCGGTGCTTTATAAAGCACTTGTCGCGGAAATGGTTTTCGCTTTCTTTTCTTTGGCAGGATTAGACGCTTTCCGCTTTCTCGTAGATTTTTCAGCTTCTTGGGCACTGTTCCTGGTGTTCGCCCTGAACACCACAGGAACTCATCTTGGATTAGCCTTAACGCATTAATAAAGCTTATTCTTAATGGTTCCATTTTATGAAAATCGGCCATTCTTTTCATTTCTAGACGAACGAGGTTATAAGAAATCAAAATCCCCCATAACTCTTGATATATTCCTTCTATTTTCAAGCTTCTAAGCACTGCTTGATTGTTAAGTTGACCTTGTTTTAATTCACCATAACCTTGTTCTATTTCCCATCGTTCCCAGTAAATTTCAACAATATCTTTCAATGGATAAGTCACAGGACACTCTAATGAAGTAATAAACCCTTTGATCTCTCCTTTCGGCTCAGGTATTAAAACTAAACGAGCTTGCCAGCTATCTCCGAGGTGAGGATATTTCTGTTTTGCATCAGGCGAAACTGGCATTTTAATCAGTTTATCGTAGTCTGAAAACTCTTCTAAAACGTCGTACCTAAATTTACTTTTTATTGGAGTTAACCAATGAGTATTTTTTCCTGCATTACGCCATGATTCAAAAAGTTCAGCGGACATAAAACCACGGTCAAAAAGAGTTAATGAATTATTTGGAGCGGAGCCAACTAATTGTTGTGCATAAGATATTTCACTATTGGTTATTGGTCCAAAAGCAGCATCTGAAATAAGGTGGGTGCGTGTAGACATGAGGGTAACAGCAAGAACTGAAGGAAATGTAGCCTTACCTGTCGCGTAGCCTAGCTTTTGGTTATCCTTAGTTTCAGGGGTTTTAAATTGAGTCCCGTCAACGCTCATGAGTTTAAGTCCACAAACTAAATCAGGCGATTCTTCTGTCTCCCATTTACTCGCAGTGGTATGAAATAGGTAACGTAATGGTTCATAACCAATACGCTGTCTAGCTTTTACGATACTACTTGTGGCCAAGGGAGGGAGCTCCCCTTTAGCATCAGGGAAGGCTAATTCTAATTTATCACAAACATCGCTAATGGAGCGGTTACGCATTAAGCCAATTCCAAGCACTAACCAAACAGCTTGTTCAGCAGGAAATCTGCGCTTTCTGATAGCGGCGCGACCAGTTTGGTTAACGGCTTCTGAAATCCACTCAATAGGAATATTTTTCCGAAATGAATCCATAGATTCAGGAAGGTGAAATTCTGCAGTTAATTGTAATTCACGAGAAAACTCAGACATAAAAAATCGGCCTTAAAATAAATTTAAGACCGATTATGAAGGCTGCAAAGGATCGTTCAAGTCCCTTAAACGATCGGCATTAGCCTTCATGGCTGCCTTTTTATTATACCAATGAACTGATTAGCTAAATTGGTACAACTAAATATAACTCTACAATGTGATTCTATCTCGGTTTTTCTCAACCAGTTTATCCCCAATACCTTTAACTTTCGTTAAATCATCAGCTTTGACAAACTTGCCGTTAGCATTACGGTAATCAATTATCGCTTGAGCTTTTGATTCTCCAACACCAACCAATAACGTTTTTAGCTCTTCAGCTCCTGCTTGGTTGATGTTAACCGTTATTTCAATACCTTCATGTGTATCGCTTTTTGTTACTTCTGCAGCTACTGAAGCAGAGAAAAGTGTTAGTGTTAACATCAAGGTACTAAGTAAAGTGAGTATGCGTTTCATTATGTATCCTTTTTAAAATGAAAAAATGATGATTGATACATCAGAAAACAACACCTATTCAAACATCGGAAAAAGCATATTAAAACGTTTACTAAAAACCTATATGGAAATAGTTTCTATCTTTAAAAACACGACGGGCCCCTTATAGGAGCCCGTCTTTTATATTTATCAGTTACAAAGAAATGCTTTACTGTTCAAGTAACGGATAGCTAATTTCTGTACTTTCTTTTAGCGTATCTAACGTTGCAGTTAAATCTTGCTGAGTTTGAGAACGCAATAAACCAGTAGCAATTTGCGATGACATATTTGAATCATTTAATTCTAATACACTATCAAGAGCAACAATGACATGGTTTCCTTGACGATCCATAACCTGCGCATACGTTGATTTACCATCAACAGGTTTCTCTAAGCGGTATACATCATTTGCTAACTCATCATTACGGCTGATCATACGAGCCTCAGCAAACGCTAAGCCATTATTTGCGATAACGCTATTGTCACCGTTATTAAGACCTGAAATTACGTTTTGAGCAAGTTCTAGAGCTTTCTGTTCGCCTTGTGCCTGAGATAATCGAGCGATTACTGCATCTTTTACTTCATCAAGAGGTAAAACCATTTCATCACGAACATCTTCAACACGAACAACGATAACGTGTTCAGGTGCAATTTCGATAACATCAGAGTTTAAGCCATCTTCTTTAACTTCTGGGCTATAAATAGCTTGAAGTACAGCTGAATCCGCAAGCGCTTTAGGTGCATCAGCTTGAGAGAAGAAATCAGATGTTACAATCTTCGCATCAACTGCTTCTGCTGCATCATCTAATGAATCAGGTGATTCAAACGCTTTTTCAGCTAATTCAGTTTGTAGACTGTAAAACGCATCTGCTGCATGCTCATCAACTAAGAAAGATTTGATATCAGCACTTACTTCAGCAAGCGGTTTTGTCGTTGGCTCTTCGATACCATTCAATTGAATAATATGATAACCAAACGCTGATTTAACGATACCAGAATGATCACCAACTTTTGCTAATTGGAAAGCGGCATCTTCAAACTCAGGATCAATAACACCACGTTCAATCCAGCCTAAAGAACCACCTTCTTTAGCTGTAGGGATATCTTGTGAAGCATCTTTAGCTACAGTGGCAAAGTCTTCACCATTGTTAATTCTATCTAGCACTTTTTGTGCATCAGCTTCGTCGCCTTTAATTAAAATATGGCTAACTTCACGCTTCTCTTGTGTAGAATATTTATCTAAATTTGCTTGATAGTACTCTTCAATTTCTTTATCTGTAATTGGCGCCTGCGCTTTTAATGAATTACCAGATAGCTCTACATATGACACTTTTACTTGTTCAGGTCGAACAAATTGTTGTTTGTTTGCATTGTAGTATTCTGTGATTTCTTCATCTGTTACTTTTGCATTTTTAGCAAAATCAGCAGTATTTAATGTAATCGTACGAATTTCACGTTGCTGAGTTTCTAAAGCCGCTTGTGCTTGAACTTCATTTGATAACGTAAACTCTGTCGATTCCAACGCCATAACTAGCTGGTTTCTTACTAAGTCTTGACGTAAGTAAGCGGCAAAACTATCAGAGCTAAAACCTGCGCGGCGTAAAGAAATGTTATAGATTTCTTCATCAAACTTGCCATCTTTTTGGAATTGAGGCATTGAAAGGATAGTTTGACGAATTTGATCATCGCTAATACGCAAGCCTAAATCTTGAGCTTGGTTATCAAGCAGTGCATCATTAACCATACGGTCTAAAACTGACTTACGGAATTGCTCTACATATGCAGGATCACCCAGTAACGTAGCAAAATATTCACCTAACTGTGATTGCATACGGTTACGTTCATTTTGATAAACTTGCTCAAACTCATTACGAGTAATTTCGCGCTCACCAACTTTCGCTGCTAAAGGCTGGCCACCACCGACTAAATAACTACCTACACCTGCAAATACAAATGAGAAAATAATTAGACCGAGAATGATCTTAACTGCAAGGCCTGTTGAACCTTCGCGAATTCGATCCATCATAATATGTTTTAACTCCTAATCACCAAGTGGAATACACTATTTATACAAGTAGCGTGTCAATTTCTATTGATAGTGAAAATGTAAAATAGTTCAACAAAAGAAAAATTTAACAATAAAAAAGCGCATCATTGGATGCGCCTATGACTCATATCTCTAGTCTACTAGCGTTACGCTAGCTTGTGTAGAGTTTTATCTAGTTTTCGATTAGTTACACGCATCTTTTAATGCTTTACCCGCTTTAAAAGCAGGAACTTTTGCAGCTGAAATCTCAATCGCTTCACCAGTTTTAGGGTTACGACCTGTGCGAGCTGCACGCTCACGAACTACAAATGACCCAAAACCAACAAGAGTTACTTGATCGCCACTTTTTAGCGTCTCAGTTACTGTTTCAACTAGTGCATCTAAAGCACGGCCTGCTGCTGCTTTTGAGATATCTGCACTTTCAGCAATTTGATCAACTAATTGAGATTTATTCACGGTATTCCCCTTTAAAATTTTCATTCAACAGTTTAATGAACGAGTCCATATAATAATATTTGTTGTGTGAATTTATCTTCACAGCAATAGAGTCTAACTTAACGATATCAATATAGAGTGACAAGTCATTTCGACTTGTCAGCCCTGTTATATCAACGTTTTTTGCTACACATCACTTTTTAGATTGTTCAACACTAAAACCTGATGGGTCGCTTTGTAAAGCCAATGTCAAAACTTCGTCAATCCACTTAACTGGATGTACAGATAAATCAGCAATTACATTCGCTGGAATGTCTTCTAAATCACGCTCATTCTCTTTTGGAATGATCACGGTTTTAATTCCACCACGGTGTGCAGCTAACAATTTTTCTTTTAAACCACCAATAGGCAGTACTTCACCACGTAATGTAATTTCACCCGTCATTGCAACATCAGAACGAACCGGATTACCAGTTAAGCTTGAAACAAGTGCCGTACACATACCGATACCTGCACTTGGACCGTCTTTTGGTGTTGCACCTTCTGGTACGTGAACGTGAATATCACGCTTTTCATAGAAATCAGGATTAATACCTAATTTTTCAGCACGAGTACGAACTACGGTCATTGCTGCTTGGATTGACTCTTTCATCACGTCACCAAGCGAACCTGTATAAGTAAGTTTACCTTTACCTATCATTGATTCAGCTTCAATAGTAAGTAAGTCACCACCTACCTCAGTCCAAGCTAAACCAACAACCTGACCAATACGATTCTCATCATCTGCTTTACCGTAATCACAGCGCTGAACGCCTAAGAAATCTTTCAGGTTATCTTGATTAATCGTTACTTTCTTAATCGATTTATCAAGTAAGATCTGCTTAACCGCTTTACGGCATAATTTAGAGATTTCGCGCTCTAAACTACGAACACCAGCTTCACGCGTGTAATAACGAATAATGCCAATGATTGCTGAATCATCAATCTCAATTTCATTTTCTTTTAAGCCATTACGCTTAATTTGTTTTGTCAGTAAATGATTCTTAGCAATGTTTAATTTTTCATCTTCTGTATAACCAGATAAACGAATCACTTCCATACGATCCAATAATGGACCCGGAATATTCATTGAGTTAGACGTTGCAACAAACATGACATCTGACAAATCGTAATCAACTTCTAAATAGTGATCACTGAATGCGCTGTTTTGTTCAGGATCAAGTACTTCTAATAAAGCAGATGCTGGATCACCACGCATGTCCGATGACATTTTGTCAATCTCATCCAAAAGGAAGAGTGGGTTTTTCACTTCAACTTTCGACAGCTTTTGGATTAACTTACCTGGTAATGAACCAATGTAAGTACGACGATGTCCTCGAATCTCAGCTTCATCACGTACGCCACCAAGAGCCATACGTGTGTATTTACGTCCCGTTGCTTTCGCAATAGATTGCCCTAATGAGGTTTTACCTACACCAGGAGGTCCAACTAAACAAAGGATAGGACCTTTTAGCTTACTTACTCGGCTTTGAACCGCTAAATATTCTAAAATACGTTCTTTTACTCGCTCTAAGCCGTAGTGATCTGAATTTAAGATCTCTTCAGCTTTTGCCAAGTCTTTCTTCACTTTAGAGCGTTTATGCCATGGAACACCAACCATGCAATCAATGTAGCTACGAACTACCGTTGCTTCAGCTGACATTGGAGACATCATTTTTAATTTCTGAAGCTCTTGCTCTGCTTTTTCTTGCGCTTCTTTTGGCATTTTTGCATCTACAATTTTCTTTTGCAGTGCTTCAAATTCATCAGGCGCATCATCCAAATCGCCCAGTTCTTTCTGAATGGCTTTCATTTGCTCATTCAAATAGTACTCACGTTGGCTTTTTTCCATTTGTTTTTTAACGCGGCCACGAATACGTTTTTCGATTTGAAGTAAATCGATCTCCGATTCCATCATGCCCATTAAATATTCTAAACGAGCAATCACATCTGTTAATTCTAATACTTCTTGCTTATCAACCAATTTTAATGGCATATGAGCAGCGATAGTATCAGCAAGGCGTGCAGCATCTTCAATTCCATTTAATGAAGTTAACACTTCTGGTGGAATCTTTTTATTTAATTTGATGAAGCCTTCAAATTGATTAATTGCAGAGCGCATGATCACTTCTTGCTCTGCATCATCAATAACAGGTGTCAGCAAGAATTCAGCATCGGCAGTAAAGAAATCAGCCTCAAGAAACTGGTGAATTTTCGCTCGTTGCTGACCTTCAACTAACACTTTTACTGTGCCGTCTGGTAGTTTTAATAACTGTAAAATTGTCGCAATTGTACCAACACCGTGCAAGTCATCTAACTGTGGCTCTTCTTTTGCAGCTTCTTTTTGTGCCACAAGTAAAACTTGCTTATTTTGTTCCATTGCTGCTTCTAAGCAACGGATGGATTTTTCACGGCCTACGAATAATGGAATAACCATGTGGGGATATACCACAACATCGCGTAATGGTAGAACTGGTATCTCGATGCGCTCGGAACGCTCCAGGTTCATATTCTTCTCTCTTTCCGTCAGTATCTATTAGGAATAATATGGGGGCAAGTCGCTAAGATTCAATATAATTTTCATTAAAAAATAAAAAAGGAGGCCAATGCCTCCTTTTTATTCAACTAACTTGTCTTTTTGCTATTCAGCAGAAATTGCTTTTGTTTCTGTGTTTTCAAAAATTAATAGTGGTTCTGATTCACCATTAATCACAGACTCATCGATTACTACTTTAGAAACGCCTTCTTTTGAAGGTAATTCATACATAGTCTCAAGTAATACCGCTTCTAGAATTGAGCGAAGTCCACGAGCACCTGTTTTACGATCCATTGCTTTTTTAGCAATTGCTTTTAAAGCATCTTCACGGAATTCAAGCTCTGCACCTTCTAAATCAAATAATGCACCATATTGTTTAGTTAATGCATTTTTAGGTTGACTTAAAATCTGAACTAACGCTTCTTCATCTAATTCAGTCAGCGTTGTTGTTACAGGCAAACGGCCAATAAATTCTGGAATTAAACCAAACTTAACTAAATCTTCTGGTTCAATTTGCTTGAACAAATCACCGATTGTTGCTTCGTTTTCTTTAGAACGAACATCAGCACCAAAACCAATGCCTGTACCTGTTGCAACACGTTGCTCAATTACTTTATCTAAGCCAGCAAAAGCACCACCACAAATAAATAGAATCTTAGATGTATCTACTTGTAGGAATTCTTGCTGTGGATGCTTACGACCACCTTGAGGTGGAACTGAAGCAATTGTGCCTTCAATCAATTTCAATAGCGCTTGCTGAACACCTTCACCAGATACATCACGTGTAATTGATGGGTTTTCAGACTTACGAGAAATCTTGTCAATTTCATCGATATATACAATGCCACGCTCTGCTTTAGCAGGATCGTAATCGCATTTTTGTAATAGCTTTTGAATGATGTTTTCAACATCTTCACCAACATAACCCGCTTCAGTTAATGTGGTTGCATCCGCCATAGTAAACGGTACATCCAAGAAACGAGCTAGAGTCTCAGCAAGTAATGTTTTACCACTACCCGTTGGGCCAATCAGAAGGATATTACTTTTACCAAGCTCTACCCCATCTTTTGTTGTATCGCCATTACGCAAACGCTTGTAGTGGTTGTATACAGCAACAGCCAGTACTTTCTTCGCATGTTCTTGACCAATTACATAGTCATCTAAATGCTCACGAATATTACGTGGTGTTGGTAACTCTTCACTACTCTCTTTAGGAGACAGAGTATTATCTTTTAGCTCTTCGCGAATAATGTCGTTACATAAATCAACGCACTCATCACAAACATAAACAGATGGGCCTGCAATTAGTTTACGAACTTCATGCTGGCTTTTTCCGCAAAAAGAGCAATATAGTAACTTTCCACTATTTTCGTCTTTACGCTTGTCTGTCATTTGCTAACCTCTTAAACGTTGCCTTTATGCTGTAAGTTTATACTAACTTACCTTCTTTGCTGTAAACGTTACTGCTTTTTTATGAATTAGTCACGCTTATTTAACACAGCATCTACAAGACCGTATTTCACAGCATCATCTGCTGACATGAAATTATCACGATCTGTATCTTGTTCAATCACTTCCAAAGGCTGACCTGTGTGCTCTGCAAGCAACGTATTCAATTTCTTCTTAATCGTTAAGATTTCTTGAGCATGAATTTGAATATCAGACGCTTGACCTTGGAAACCACCTAGTGGTTGGTGAATCATCACACGTGAATTTGGTAATACATAACGCTTACCAGGAGCACCACCTGCAAGTAAGAAGGCACCCATAGAACATGCTTGACCCATACATACTGTACTCACGTTTGGCTTGATGAACTGCATTGTGTCGTAAATAGACATACCCGCAGTAACAGAGCCGCCTGGAGAGTTAATGTATAGGAAGATATCCTTATCAGGGTTCTCAGACTCAAGGAAAAGCAACTGTGCTACAACTAGGTTAGCCATGTGATCTTCAACTTGACCTGTTAAAAAGATAACTCGCTCTTTTAACAGACGGGAATAAATATCATACGAACGCTCACCACGTGAAGTTTGCTCAACAACCATAGGAACAAGTGCATCCATAATAGAAGGCATTGCATTGTTTTCTTGATAGCTCATAACCGTATCCCTTATAAAATAAATGGTCCGAATGACGCTTCATTCGGACCATTATTAGCAGATCTTGTGAAACTAAGTCAACTAACTACTTAATTAATTTAGAAATTAAGCAGGTTGTTGATTCATTAGTTCGTTAAAGCCAAATGCTTTTTCAGAAACTTGTGCTTTAGCTAGGATAGCTTCAACAGCTTGTTCTTCTAGAGCAACATTACGCATGTTGTTCATCATTTGCTCGTTGCCTTCGTAGTAAGCAACAACTTCTGTTGGATCTTCGTATGCAGAAGCCATTTCGTTGATAAGTGCTTTTACTTTCTCATCATCAGCTTTTAGCTCTTCAGACTTGATAACTTCACCAAGAAGAAGACCAACAACTACGCGACGTTTAGCTTGTTCTTCAAATAGTTCACGTGGAAGCTCAGGAGCTGTGTCAGCGTTGCCACCGAAACGTTGAACTGCTTGTTGACGTAAAACTTGAACTTCTTGATCGATTAGAGCAGAAGGTACGTCAATGTTGTTTTGCTCAACTAGACCGTTGATTGCTTGTTCTTTGATCTTGTTCTTAACAGCTTGAGCTAGTTCACGCTCCATGTTCTTACGAACTTCAGCTTTAAGACCTTCAACGCCACCTTCAGCGCCGAACTTAGCAACGAACTCGTCGTTTAGTTCAGGAAGCTCACGAGCTTCAACTTTAACTACTTTAATAGCGAACTGTGCAGCTTTACCTTTTAGGTTTTCTGCGTGGTATTCTTCTGGGAAGTTAACGTCGATAGTTAGTTCGTCACCAGCTTTCTTACCTTTGATGCCATCTTCAAAACCAGGGATCATACGACCTTGGCCCATTTCTAGAGGGAAGTTTTCAGCTTTACCGCCTTCAAACTCTTCACCGTCGATAGAACCAACAAAGTTGATTGTAGCGCGAGTACCGTCTTCAGCAGCGATATCAGCATCAGCCCAAGTAGATTGTTGCTTACGTAGAGTTTCTAGCATTTCTGCTACGTCTTCATCTTTAACTTCAACTTGTGGTTTTTCAACAACAACTTTGTCTAGACCTTGAAGAGCTACTTCTGGGTAAACTTCAAAAGAAGCAGAGAAAACTAGATCTTTACCTTCTGCGAATTCAACAGGTGTAAATGTTGGAGCGCCAGCTGGGTTGATTTTCTCTTTTACGATAGCTTCGATGAAGTGACGTTGCATAACTTCACCCATCACATCATTGCGTACCGCTTGACCATACATTTTCGCAACCATCTTCATTGGCACTTTACCTTTACGGAAGCCATCGAAGCGACGATTTTTAGCGATATTACGAAGCTCAGCAGATACTGCATCTTCAATGTTTGCTGCTGGAACAGTGATAGTTAGAACGCGCTCTAGGCCTTCTTTAGTTTCAACGGTAACTTGCATGTTTATATAAACCTCAAAATCGACTCAGGTTCTCTGAGTTTGCGACAAAACAAAACGTGTCGCATCCTTGTGTTACGGGACTATAAAGATAGACCGCAACCCCTATGATTCGTGATACCTCAGGGTACCTTCCTTTTATTTACTTTTATATCAAAAGCAAATACGTATTTTAGCAATCAAAATACGTCATTTAGCCAAGTGGCAAAATAAGACGCGATATTGTAGCGATCTGACGTTTCTATGTCGAGGCTCACTACACTTGTTGATAATCTTTAATGAGAAATTGGGGAATAAGTAGTACTTTTCAACCCTTATTAACGATTTTTTTCTTAAAATAACCGTTATTTATTAAAAATGTTGCTACTAACAATATCCGCCATCATTTCAATGTGTAACTCATCATCATTTAAACACGGAATAAAGGTGTATTTTTGACCACCAGACTCCATGAAAATCTCTTTACACTCTTCAGAAAGCTCTTCTAATGTTTCCAAACAATCAGACGAAAAAGCAGGACTGATAATGTCTAATGATTTAATTCCTTTTGGCGCAAGCACTTTTAATGTTTCAGAAGTATAAGGTTGTAACCACTCTTCACGTCCGAAACGAGATTGGTAACTCATACCAATTTGTTCAGAAGTTAACCCTAGCTCTTGTGCTAATAATTCGGTTGTTCTTTCACAATGCGCTGCATAAATATCGCCATTATCAACAAAACGTTGTGGAATACCGTGGTATGAGCAAAGAACATAATCCCCCTTTCCATTCCTTTCCCACGACTGACGCACGGAGTTTGCAAGTGCTTTAATGTACAAAGGGTGATCATGGTAATTATGAATCATGGTGAAATTGGGTAGTACAGGTGTCGTTTTGTATTGTTTTGCAATTTGGTCAAAAACAGCTGCAGTTGTAGTACGAGAGTATTGCGGATACAAAGGTAAAATAATTATCTCATCACAGCCTTGTTGTTCTAATGACTCAATACCAGATTTAATTCTTGGTTCACCATAAGTCATTCCTAAAGCTACAGGCATCGAAAGGCGTGTTTCTAATGCTTTTACCTGTCGCTGTGAATACACTAATAATGGTGAGCCGTCTTCCATCCAAACGCTTTCATACAACTTAGCCACTTTTGGGGCGCGTATAGGAAGAATGACACCATGAAGCAATGGGCACCATATGAATCGATTCATATCCACCACTCGCTTATCATGTAAAAATTCTGATAAAAATTGTTTTACCGCAGCAGCTGTTGGCGCTGTTGGTGTTCCAAGATTAACCAGCAACACCCCTGTCTTTTTATTATTCACTGTCAATTACCTATTTATTTTCCATAAAAAAAGCGACCTATAAAAGGCCGCTTCAATATAGCAATAAATTACTGACTACGTAAGATTACGCTAGTGCTTTTTCGATTTCAGCACTTACTTCAGCAACTAATTTAGTACCATCAAATTTAAGGTACTTAGTATTACCTGCTTCAGCTTCTTTGTTGTAGTAAGCGATAAGCGGTGCAGTTTGCTCATGGTAGATACCTAAACGAGCAAGTACTGTCTCAGGCTTATCATCTTCACGGATAACAAGAGGCTCGCCAGTTTCGTCATCTTTACCTTCTTCTTTTGGTGGGTTGTACACTACGTGGTAAGTACGACCAGAAGGAAGGTGAGCACAACGACCAGACATACGCTCAACGATTACTTCGTCAGCAACGTCAAACTCAAGAACGTAATCGATAGATACACCGTTCTCTTTTAGGCCATCAGCTTGAGGAATTGTACGAGGGAAACCATCTAGTAGGAAACCTTTAGCGCAATCTTCTTGAGCAATACGCTCTTTAACAAGACCAAGGATGATCTCATCAGATACAAGTTGACCAGCATCAATTACAGATTTTGCTTGTTTACCAAGCTCAGTACCTGCCTTGATTGCAGCACGTAGCATGTCACCTGTAGAGATTTGTGGAATACCATATTTATCCATGATGAACTGAGCTTGAGTACCTTTACCCGCACCTGGTGCACCTAAAAGGATGATACGCATTGTTTTCCCCTTAAAAAATAATCTTGGAATTTATACCAAACCTTACAAATAAAAGTTACCTAACCTATATTTATAAACTTAGGTATAAGTTTTATTTCTAAAAAATAAGTCGTGAAGATACACGTAACTGTGAAAGCTATCAAGTTTGCAATTAAAAAAGCAAAAACTGACTCTTAAATTGTGTGTATTTTCACCATAAAAGACAATGAGACCTTAGTGTTATCTTTACTAAGGTCTCACTTTATTTAGCACAAATAATCGTTATTTTGCTAGCAGTTGATTCATTGCGCTTAAGAACTGCGACGGATCTTCTAAAGAGCCTCGTTCTGCAAGCATCGCTTGACCAAGTAACATCTCAACCCAACGACCAAATGCTTCTTCATCTGCTTCATCTGCCATTTGTTTTACTAAAGCATGGTCAGGGTTAATTTCAAAAATGTACTTCACTTCTGGTGCTGCTTGACCTGCAGCTTCCAACAGTTTTGCCATTTGAGTACCCATTTCAAAGTCATCAGTAACAACAACCGCTGGTGTCGTTGCTAATTTGAACGTAGTACGAACTTCTTTAACTCGATCGCCTAAATATGACTTTGTACGCTCAACAACTGACTTGAACTCTTCTTCAGTTTCTTTGTGTTTTTCTTTTTCCGCTTCATCTTCAAACTTGCTTAAATCTAAGCCCGCTTTTGTGATTGATTGGAATTGCTTACCGTCAAATTCGGTTAAGTAGCTCATTAGCCACTCATCGATACGGTCATACATCAGAACAACTTCAATACCTTTTGCTTTAAATTGTTCTAGGTGTGGACTGTTTTTCGCAGCAGCATAACTATCAGCAGTTAGATAGAAGATCTTATCTTGTTCTTCTTTCATGCGCTCAACATAGCCAGCAAGACCTAGAGCTTGCTCTGAACTGTCTTTTTCTGTCGTTGCAAAGCGTAGTAACCCAGCAATTTTTTCTTTATTAGCGAAATCTTCAGCTAAGCCTTCTTTTAAAACTTGGCCAAATTGCTTCCAGAAAGTCAGGTACTTTTCATCGTCTTTTTTCGCCATTTTCTCAAGCATACCCAGTACACGTTTTGTACATGCACTACGTAATGATTGAGTTACTTTATTATCTTGAAGAATCTCACGCGATACGTTTAAAGGTAAATCATTTGAGTCAATTAACCCTTTAACAAAACGTAAGTACGTTGGCATAAATTGCTCAGCATCGTCCATAATAAAGACACGTTGAACATATAACTTTAGACCACTTTTATGATCACGGTTCATCATATCAAATGGTGCTTTTGCCGGAATATATAGAAGGCTCGTGTAGTCATTTTTACCTTCTACTTTGTTGTGACTCCAAGTTAATGGATCAGCAAAATCATGAGAAACATGCTTATAGAACTCTTGGTATTCAGCATCTTCAATATCTGATTTACTACGAGTCCAAAGTGCTTGAGCTTTATTTACTTGTTCCCATTTACCTTCTTTATCTTTTCCTTCTTCGTCTTTTTCAACAGTCCAGATAGAGACAGGGATACCGATGTGATCAGAGTATTTACCAATCACTTCTTTTAAACGCCACTCATTTAGAAATTCTTTACCTTCTTCACGCATATGAAGAATGATATCTGTACCGCGACTTTCTTTTGTAATGTCTTCAATGGTGTAATCACCTTCACCCTCTGAGTGCCATTGAACACCTTGATCTTTTTCAGAACCTGCAGCACGCGTACGAACCGTAACCGCATCAGCGACAATAAATGCAGAGTAAAAACCTACACCAAATTGACCGATAAGTTGAGAGTCTTTACTTTGGTCTTCAGATAATTTAGAGAAAAAATCAGCCGTTCCCGATTTTGCAATCGTACCTAAATGCTCAATCACATCTTCACGGCTCATACCAATACCATTATCTGAGATGGTTAATGTATTTGCAGCCTCGTTAAAAGATAATTTAACACCAAGGTCGGCATTACCTTCATATAAATCGCCATTTGATAGCGCTTTAAAACGTAGCTTATCTGATGCATCAGAAGCATTTGAGATTAGTTCACGCAAAAAGATCTCTTTATTTGAATATAAAGAGTGAATCATTAAATGAAGTAACTGTTTTACTTCTGATTGAAATCCACGTGTTTCTTTATTAGCAGTTTGCTCACTCATCTAAAAACTCCAATATATAAGAGGTAACATTATTTACACTTACATATTGAAATAGGGTCATAAAACAGCAATTCAAGGTAAAGATATGTAAAACAGGCAGATTTTTTGCTGTTTTTTTGCTTTTTTTATAGAACAAAAATGATTAATGATAAATTTTGACATAATATAGACATTCTAAAAGTGATACTCTTTATCATATCTAAGAACTGCCACTACTGAGTTAATAACCGATGAATACAGAAAATAACAAAATTATTATTGGCGACCGGTTTCTCTTCGATCCAAACGACAATAGTCTTATTGATACACTAAATGATGATGAGATTATTCGCTTGGGTGGTAATGAAAGTCGAGTTTTAAGCCTGCTGATTCAAGAACCAGGGAAGGTTGTTAGCCGTCACGAACTACATGAGTATGTTTGGAGAGATCAAGGCTTTGAAGTTGATGATTCAAGTTTAACTCAAGCTATCTCTACATTAAGGAAGATGCTCCAAGACCCAACCAAGTTGCCTGTTTATGTAAAAACAGTGCCAAAACGTGGTTATCAATTTATTTCAACAGCTGTTGCTCAAGTCGATCCAGACCAGAAAATAGAAGCTGAAACTGAACACAATGTAGAGAATACTCCGTTAAACGATTCTCTAAATAACACTTCAGTACATCAAGATGATGCTCAAGAAGCACAAACTGTGGCACCACAACAAAACGCAACAATACATCAGCCATCTACGGCTAATTCAGCACCACAGGCACATCTATCTCTTTTAGGTACAATAATGCTTATTATTGCATTTGTTTTGCCTATTCTTGCTTATGTTAATCATACGCCAAAATCAGATGCCTTTGTCCAAGTTGCTAATTATGATAATACGCCTGTTTTTGTTCCGGTTAACCACCCTAGCATCGAGCAGTGGAAACCTCTTATTGAACAATGTACAAATTTTTATAATTCAAAGCACACTGATTCATTAAAACCAATTGAAGTTATTGCCACTAGCGGTCAACCAAATCAAATTACATTAAATTATATACATAGCGAAGAGCACAGTGATCAAAGCATCAGTGTACGCTTGCTAATTGATCAAAAAGGGGTGGATAAGGTATGTGGATAAACAAAGAGCAGTTACCTCTATTCAAACGTTTATTACCCTTAATCCTGCTAACTATCTCAGTAATAGGTAGTGCATGGTTTTATTGGAAAAGCGACAGTAAAGTAGAGCAGCTATTAATATCTAAAGAATGGCAAAGTATGAGCACAGTTCGAATAGACACTGACTATGAGGATATGGGCCCACTTAAACGTGCTGATATTAAATCTAACGTGGTTTATTTACCAAATAAGACCTATTCAAAGTCATCTACATTAACGATTTACAGTGGGTTAACTGATGAAATTCATCCACTAACAATCAATGTAATGGAGACTGGTAATTGGGATTACAGCGGTGATTATTTACTTATTGACCCTACTGAATTTAAAGATGTTACTGCCAGTGACAATAAAAACTTTTCAGGTTCTCAGAAAAAGCTGATTATGCGAGTTTTCAGAATGGATGCTCAACAAAGTAAGCGTGTTGATGTGGTTAATGATAAAACATTATTGCTAACGAGCTTAAATTACGGCTCTGGCATTCTATTCTCACATTAACGATGATCTCAAATTAATAAAAAAGAAGCGATTATTACGCTTCTTTTTTTATATCTAAAATATAATTATTAAATATCAATCGAGTGCAAAGTATTACCTTCAAAATCACATACACTTAGCGTCTGTCCATCAAGTAACCCATAACTTGCTTTTTCCCCTTCAATACGTGGGAAAGTTGTAGAACCTGGATTAAAAATAATTTGATCTCCAACCCACTCTGCAACCGTAATATGCGTATGACCATGAGCGATAATATCGCCTTTTTTCAATGGTGGTCGCTTATCAGCATTATAAATATGGCCATGAGTTAAAAATAATTTTTGACCCGTTGGTAATAGCACAATGTGATAATCAGACATGATAGGAAATGAAAGCAGCATCTGATCAACTTCACTGTCACAATTCCCTCTTACTGCAATGATAGAATCTGCATATTGATTTAATAATTCGGCAACCGCAAGTGGGTTGTGACCTTCAGGTAATGGGTTTCGTGGACCAAAATTAATTAAATCCCCAAGTAAAATCAGGTGATCTGCTTTTGAAGCTAGAAACGTATCAATAACACGCTGGGTTGCAGGTAAAGATCCATGCAGATCCGAAGCAAAAAATAGTTTCACGAAAGGTCCTTAAATATAGATATAATGCGAACACAAAGTATAAAGGAAATGTAAGCAAAGTTGCCAATCATTGAAGTCAATTTATACTTAGTTAGACAGATAACGAAAATATCTTGCAGGAGACGAGATGAAAATACTCATAACAGGTAGTACAGGATTAATAGGAAAGCAATTACTTGACCACCTAAAAGGGCATCATTTAATCCTTCTTACTCGAAATATAAAAAAAGCCCAACTTTCTTTAAACCACCTTGCTTTACCACATGTAGAGTTTGTTTCTGACCTGTCATCTTTTTCAAACTTCAATGATATTGATATTATTATCAATCTGGCTGGAGAGCCCATTGCCGATAAAAAATGGACAAAAAAACAAAAGAAAAAAATCATTCAAAGTCGATGTGAACTAACTCAACAGCTTTCTGAGCTTTGTCTTGCCTCTTCAACTCCACCTAGTTGTTTTATTTCTGGATCAGCTATCGGCTATTACGGCAGTCATGATAATAAAAACATAGACGAAAGCATGCAGGTATCCCTACCCGATTTTACTCATCAAGTATGTCAAGAATGGGAAAGCAAGGCACTCCGAGCCCAAAACGACAATACTCGAGTTTGCATACTGCGTACTGGCATTGTGTTATCGCAATCTGGTGGAGCACTAGGAAAAATGTTACTCCCATACAAACTCGGTTTAGGTGGACCAATCGGTAACGGTAAACAATATATGTCATGGATACATATTGATGATATGGTTTCTGCTATCTTACACCTAGTTTTTGAAGAGCAAAGCCATGGTATTTATAACATCACGGCTCCTCACCCTGTAACCAACCGCATATTTAGCCAAGCCTTAGCAGGAACACTGCAACGCCCACATTTTTTATTCACTCCCAAATTATTAATCAAAACAATTTTAGGTGAATCCGCAGTATTACTTTTAGATAGCCAACGTATAAGACCAAAACGTTTAGTTAATGAAGGATTCAAATTTCGCTACTCACGGATAGAATCGGCATTAAAACAACTTCTACAATAACCTCGCTCCTCCGACTCTAAAGTATCATTCACTTCGAATAGACAATGTCATTGTTTATCGAAGTGAAGATAGAACTGATTATTAGCACATAGATCCCCCTCTATTAAAATTTAGTTCGTACTCAAATCAATTATCAAAATACCTCTGTTAACTTCATTTGTTTTCAATCTCCCCCCCAAGATTCAACGTGTTATTAAATGAATGCTCTCACTTATCGCCAAGACTTTAAATTATATAAAATCAACTACTTACAAACACCAAAGTCGCATCCATGCGACTTGTTTATCAAAAAAATAAATTTTGTAAATTATTTTACAATATAGCAACTCTTGATTATCAATCGCATTTTACTTATAGTACTAAGCAATTTTTTGATAAAGGATCTAAAACATGAATCCCATACTGGAAGTTAAGGGACTGTACAAAGTATTTGGAGAAGACACTGAACGTGCATTTTCAATGATTGATAAAGGCGCAAATAAAGATCAAGTGTTTGAGAAAACGGGATTAACGATTGGAGTTAATGATGTTTCTCTTAGTATTCAAGAAGGTGAAATTTTCGTAATAATGGGACTTTCTGGTTCTGGAAAATCCACATTAGTTCGTCTTCTCAATCGTCTGATCGAACCAACAAAAGGTAATGTGTTTCTCAAAGGAAAAGACATCGCCCACATTTCAGAAGAAGAACTTCGTCAAGTTCGCCGCAACAACATCTCCATGGTTTTTCAAAACTTCGCTCTAATGCCACACATGACAGTCATAGAAAATGCAGCTTTTGGTTTAGAACTCGCAGGAGTTGATACGGAAAAAAGAAAAGCAAATGCACTAGAAGCGCTAGATAGAGTTGGACTTGGTGCCTATTCTGAATCTTATCCTGATGAACTATCTGGTGGTATGAAACAACGAGTTGGTCTTGCTAGAGCATTAGCTTGTGATCCAGATATTTTATTAATGGATGAAGCATTTTCTGCTCTTGACCCTTTAATCAGAACTGAAATGCAAGACGAGCTCATTCGCTTACAAAATGACGATAAACGCACGATAGTTTTTATCTCTCATGATCTTGATGAAGCGATGAGGATCGGCGATCGCATTGCTATTATGCAAAATGGTGAAGTCGTTCAAGTAGGCACTCCAGATGATATCCTTAATAATCCAGCCAATGACTATGTTGAAGCATTTTTCAGAGGTGTAAATGTTGCTAGCGTTTTAACGGCTAAAGATATTGCACGAAAAAAGCCTGCCGCTGTTTTTAAAAAATCAGAACATGATGGCCCAGCTTCAGCTCTTCAAATCTTAATTGATAATGATCGCGAATATGGGATTATTGTCGATAAAAGTAACCACTACTCTGGCATAGTCTCTGTCGACTCTCTTCGTGAAGCTCATAATGACCATAATTCATTAATAAGTGCTCAATTGGCAAATGGCGTCACTCTTACACCTGAACAACCAATTAATGATATTTTAGGTATTGTTGCTGACGTTCCTTATTCCGTTCCTGTCGTTGACAAAAACGGTAATTACTTTGGTGTTGTGACTAAATCACGACTTCTACAAACGTTAGATAAGGGATAAGTCATGTCAGCAAATCAAACAACAAATGATCCATGGTCACAAAATGAAACTCAATCAAACGATCCTTGGGGTCAAGCAAGCGAATCAGCATCTTCAAACGATTGGTTAACAACAGAAGCAGTCGACACTAAATCTTTTGATATTCTAAACCCATTTGAAGAAGCGGTTCTTCCTGTAGATACATGGGTTGAATCTGGATTAAATTGGTTGGTGGAGCATGGTCGCCCCCTATTTCAAGCAATACGTGTTCCTATCGACTTTATTTTAAGCTCTTTTGAAACCGCTCTTGTATCAACACCTGCGCCATTCATGTTGCTTATTTTATTTTTACTTGCGTGGCAATTTTCAAATCTAAAGCTTGGAGTATCCACTGCAATTTCACTGTTATTTATAGGGCTTATCGGTGCTTGGTCACAAGCGATGACAACCCTTGCTCTGGTTATGACCTCTGTGTTTTTCTGTTTACTTATCGGACTCCCTATGGGGATCTGGTTAGCAAGGAGTCGCACTGCAGCCAAATTTATTAGACCTATCTTAGATGCAATGCAAACCACCCCTGCATTCGTTTATTTAGTTCCAATCGTTATGCTATTTGGTATTGGTAATGTTCCAGGTGTAGTCGTAACCATCATTTTTGCTCTACCTCCGGTTGTTCGTTTAACCATACTCGGTATTCAGCAAGTACCTACCGACCTTATTGAAGCTGGACACTCTTTTGGTGCGAATAAAAAACAGATGCTTTATCGAATCCAATTACCTCTAGCGCTGCCAACTATCATGGCTGGTGTAAACCAAACCCTAATGTTATCTCTGTCTATGGTTGTTATCGCATCTATGATTGCTGTAGGTGGTTTAGGTCAAATGGTATTACGAGGTATTGGACGATTGGATATGGGGCTGGCTGCCGTTGGTGGTCTAGGTATTGTTATCCTTGCCATTTTACTCGATAGAATCACTCAAGTATTAGGTGTAAACGCAGGCAATACCAAATTACGTTGGTATCAAATGGGACCTGTCGCCATCTTATTAAAAATATTTGCTCAAAAAAAAGAACCAAAACAAGAACTGAAACTTAAGGAGAAATAAGAATGATTAATTCATGGAAGAAAGCACTAACAGCCAGTATCGTTTCGACATTAGCTTTATCTACTAATGTTTGGGCTGAAAAGCTTCCAGGAGAAGGAGTTAGCGTTCAAGCTCTTCAATCAACAGTTGCTGAAGAAACATTTCAAACCTCGATTGTAAATCGTGCTCTTGAAGAACTTGGTTATGATGTACAACCAACAAAAGAAGTGGATTACAACGTTGCTTACACATCAATTGCTAAAGGCGATGCAACATTTCTTGCTGTTGGATGGTTCCCTCTTCATGCCGATAAATACACAATGTCTGGTGGAGATGACAAATTCTACCGTCAAGGCCAATACGTAAGTGGCGCAGCTCAAGGTTACTTAATTGATAAAAAAACAGCAGAGAAATATGGCATCACTAATATTGGTCAATTAAAAGATCCAAAGATAGCTAAATTATTTGATGCTGATGGTGATGGCAAAGCAGATCTTACTGGTTGTAACCCTGGTTGGGGTTGTGAAATGGTAATCGAACACCAAATTGAGACTTATCAACTTGAAGATACTGTCACACATAACCAAGGTAACTACGCAGCAATTATTGCTGATACGATTTCACGTTATAAAAATGGCGAGCCAATTCTCTACTATACGTGGACACCTTACTGGGTAAGTGGTGTTCTAGTACCAAATAAAGACGTTGTTTGGTTAGAAGTACCTTTCTCTGCATTACCAGGGGAACGTAAAAATGTAGATACCACATTATCAAATGGCAAAAACTACGGTTTTGAAATGAACTCTATGCGCATTATTGCGAATAAAGAATTTGCGGCACAAAACCCAGCAGCTGCAAGGTTATTTGAAATAATTAAGCTAAACATCAACGATGTGAGTGCGCAAAACATGATGATGAGTAAAGGTAAAAACAGCACTGCTGATATTGAATCTCACGTCAATGGTTGGATAAAAGCAAACCGTAATTTATTTGACTCTTGGATAAATGAAGCGAAAAAAGCAGCGATGTAATCCTTCGTCATACTCCAAAAAAAGCCAATAGTATTATTGGCTTTTTTATTTTATACGCAAAATCTCACACTCAAATTATCAATTCTATAACCCCTACTTTATACTGTTTTCTATTGTACTTATGTCAACGAAAATAAGGTCTATATACTTATTTGGTTTGCTAATAAACATTTATAGGGATTTATGAAGCGTTCTATATTTATAACTGGCTGCTCTACAGGTATCGGATATACCGCAGCTCACCAATTACAGCAACACGGCTTTGATGTTATCGCCTCATGTAGAAAAGAAGAAGATGTTATTCGACTTCAGAAGGAAGGACTCACTTGCTTACAACTCGATTATAATGACCCTAAGAGCGTTAGTGATGCAGTGCAAAAAATAAAAACACTAACTGATGGAAAATTATACGCTTTATTTAATAATGGGGCTTATGGACAGGCAGGCGCACTCGAAGATCTACCTCGTGATGCCTTAAAAGAACAGTTCGAAGCTAATTTCTTTGGTTGGCATCAGTTAGTAACAGAATTACTCCCTATTATGAGAGAACAAAATCAAGGACGTATCATTCAAAACAGCTCTGTTTTAGGCATTGTTGCCATGAAATACCGTGGAGCTTATAACGCATCAAAATTTGCTATTGAAGGTTGGACAGATACGTTACGTCTAGAACTATCAGATACAAACATTAAAGTCTGCTTAATTGAACCTGGGCCAATAGAAACCGAATTTCGCTCTAACGCATTGAAAGCATTTAATAAATGGATAGATGTAGAAAATAGCCCTCATAAGGAAAAATACCTTATTCAGCAACAAAGACTCGAAAAAGAAAAGTCAGGTAGTGCGTTTGTTTTACCATCAACCGCCGTAATTTCCCCATTACTACACGCCTTAAATTCCACAAAACCAAAAGTAAGGTATCGGGTTACCTTTCCAACCTATTTATTTGCATTTCTTAAACGTATTTTACCAACAAAAATCCTCGATAAGATCTTAAATAAGAGTGATTAATGTAACTTTATACCGCCACCACTGTGTAATTTTTAATAAATACGAGAAAAAGATAAAAATGTAATATTAGTGTCATAAAGCAATCGTATATTTAATACTATCTGGTCGATTAGTGTTTTCGAGGGAAGTATGACACTAGGAAAAATTAACTGGATCTGTGTGAGTGTAGCGGTTGCGGTATTCATACTGATCTAATAGTAACCTTTGCTTGCAAACAAAAAGCCACAATATATTAATATCGTGGCTTTCTTGTTTTTTGTCTCCTTGAAAATAGCCCACTAACGCCATATATCTACTAAAAGAGATAATTCTGATTTTAGGACAAGATATGCAAGCAGAACATAGCGTTGAATTGAACGAACAAAATTTCCAGCAAATTATAGAAAGCTCAGTGCAAACCCCTGTGTTGATTCACTTCTGGGCGCCAATGAGCCAAGAAAGCCTTTCTGTAATACCTGCACTTCAACAGCTTGCCCAACAATACGGTGATGCTGTTACCCTTGCCCTACTTAATTGCCAAGAACAACAAGGCCTTGCTCAACAATTTGGTGTGCAAACATTACCTACTATTGCTTTATTTAAAAATGGTCAAGCCGTAGATGGTATGGGTGGTCCTCAAACAATTGAAGCCATCCAAGATATGTTAAGCAAACACTTACCTAGTCAAGAAGAGCTTCAATTAGGTCAAGCGTTTAAATTAGTTGAAGAGGGTGAATACCAAGCGGCACTTCCTATGTTGCTTGCTTTATTAGATCATTTTGGTGGCAATGGGCAGATCAAGCTTCATATCGCTCAATGCTATATTGAAACACAAGCTTATGAGCAAGCTGAAAGCGTCTTGTCTGAAATTTTAATGCAAGATCAAGATAGTAAATATAAAGAATTAGTTGCTAAGCTTGAACTGCATAAGCAAGCAGGTAATACACCTGAAATCCAAGCATTAGAAGAAAAACACAACGCAGATCCAACTAATACAGAAGTCGCATTAGAGCTTGCTATTCAATACAGTCAAGTGAATCGCCAAGAAGAGGCGTTAGAGATTTTAATGGCGATATTAGTTAACGATCTTAATGCTCAAGATGGCCAAGTAAAAAAAGTGATGATGGATATTTTATCAGCTCTAGGTCAAGGTAACCCTATCGCTGGTAAATTCCGTCGCCAACTCTATTCTCTACTTTATTAAAGTAAGCATATAACCTGTCATTATTTAACCTGTTGTTATTTATTCTCATGACAACAGGTTAATCCTTTAATGATTGGACAGTCATTACTATCATCACCAGGACATGTATCAGCTAGATCTAATAACGTTTTCTTCATCCTTTCTAGCTCTTCTATCTTAGTTTCTATTTCTGAAACCTTTTCTAGTGTTTTTTGTTTTACATCCGCACTTCGTCTATTTGGATTATTCGATAAATTTAACAGCTCTTGACATTCATCTAAGTTAAATCCAACTAACCTTGAGCGACGGATAAGTAACAACTCATCCACTTGATGTTGTGTATATTGACGATACCCATTTGCGCCACGACTCGCCTCTTTTATTATCCCTTTACTTTCATAAAAACGAATTGCTTTTGCTGTTAATCCAGTTAATTTCGCTACTTCACTTATGTTCATACAACTCTCTTTACTTTTCTTCTTGACCTTCCATTAACTGTAAGGTTTATGATGCCTAATATCAAGATAGGTTATCGAGGTTATTATGAGTCAAGAATTCAATCTGCCTTTAGCGGGATTAAATTGTGGTCGTTGTATTGCAAAAATAGAAAAAGCATTTGCAGACAATCCGCATGTACAGCAATACTCGGTAACTAAAACGGATACAAAGCTAACCACCAGTCTCTCTTATCAAGAGGTGGTTAAATTAATCACAGAGCTGGGATACTCCGTCCCTAAAGCACAAGATGTCACTCTTTATTTATCTGGATTAAATTGTGATAAGTGCGTCAATAAAACCAAAGAAGCGTTAAGTGATTTATCGCATTCCAGTATTACGTCTATTTCAACAACACTATTGAAATTAGAAACCACTCACTCGCAACAACACATTATCGACCTCATTGAGTCTATTGGCTTTCACGCAAGTTCCGTATCACCTGCATCTGATAATCAAGAGGAACAAACGCCTCTATCTGATAGCTCAAAAACAGACAATATCAACCATTCATCAGAAAAAACGACACAATTAATATTGTCTGGAATGACGTGTGCGAGCTGCGTATCTTCTGTTGAAAAAATCATTGCACAAAATAAAAACGTACACTCAGTGACGGTTAATCTTGCTGAACGCACCGCGCTCGTTCATGGCGATATCGATGTACCAACATTAATCAAAAGCATTGAAGATGGCGGTTATGGAGCAGAGCTAAGCGTCAGTGAAGAGCAGCGTAGAAAGCGACAAAAAGAGCAATTTCTAAAAACAACCGCGGAGCATAAAAGAAATACAATCCTATCACTAAGCATCGGCGCTCCGCTTATGTTATGGGGTGTTTTCGGTGGCAATATGCAAATATCAAATACTTACGACCAACTTGCTTGGGGAGTTATTGGGATTATTTGTTTAGGATTATTACTGACGGCTGGTAGACACTTTTTTGTCAACGCATGGAAGGCCTTTACTCACCATAGAGCGACAATGGATACCTTAGTTGCATTAGGCACAGGCTCTGCTTGGCTATATTCCATGGCACTAGTTCTTTTTCCTGAATTCTTCCCAGAACAAGCTCGTCATGTGTATTTTGAAGCAACAGCAATGATCTTAGGCTTAATTACACTGGGTAACCTCATTGAAACTAAAGCCAGAAATCGCACGTCAAATGCCATTGAAAAACTGATCAACTTACAACCACAAACGGCTACCGTTATTATTGATAGCCAAGAGGTTACCTTGCCTGTCGCTCAAGTTGTTGAAGGAATGGTAATTAAAATTAAACCCGGTGAAAAAATTCCCGTTGATGGCACTATCTTAAGTGGTGAGAGCTATCTTGATGAAGCCATGTTAACTGGAGAGCCAATACCGAGCTTAAAATCCTTAGGTAATGCCGTACATGCCGGTACCATCAATCAACAAGGAAGCTTTACCTTTAAAGCGACGAAAGTTGGTGAGCACACCATGCTCGCTCGTATTATTACCATGGTACGAAATGCACAGAGCAGTAAACCTAAATTAGCTAAATTGGCAGATAAAATATCATCAATCTTTGTTCCGAGCGTTATGATTATCGCTATTCTATCAGCACTTATTTGGTATAACTTTGGTCCAGAGCCAACATCAAGTTATATGTTAGTTGTCGCCACTACGGTTCTAATTATCGCTTGTCCTTGTGCCCTTGGATTAGCAACGCCTATGTCTGTGACAGTAGGAATTGGTAAAGCAGCTGAATTTGGTGCATTAATTAAAGATGCTGACGTACTTCAAACTGCAAGCACCATCGATACAGTTGTTGTTGATAAAACAGGAACATTAACGGAAGGAAAGCCAAGAGTAACTAAGGTAACCGTCTTCAATCAATTCGATGAAAAAGAAGTAATTTCACTCGCAGCAGCAGTCGAAGTTCATTCTGAGCATCCATTAGCTTTAGCTGTTGTGAATTATTTAAATGACAATCATTGGATACCTCTTACTAGTACAAATTTTACGGCTGAACTGGGCCTAGGCGCATCAGCTAAAGTAAATGGTAATGTCATCTTTATTGGTAACCGTCGCTACCTTGCTAAGAACAACATACCAAGTCCTGATATTTCAATTTCACCATCAGCAACACCTTTATATGTGGCTAATGAGCAAGAGTGTATCGGGGTTATTCAGGTTAGTGATGCCATTCGCTTAGATTCCAAAGCTGCCATCAAGCAATTTAACCAACTTGGTATTGATGTGGTCATGTTAACTGGCGATCGTAAAGAGACTGCTGAGCACGTAGCAAAAGAACTAGGGATCAATCAAATCATTGCTGGTGTATTACCTGATGGTAAAGCGCAAGCAATCCAAGAACTGCAAAAACAAGGCAAAAAAGTAGCCATGATAGGCGATGGTATTAATGATGCCCCAGCACTAGCACAAGCTGAAGTCGGTATTGCAATGGGCAATGGCAGCGATGTTGCAATTGAAAGTGCACATTTAACGTTAATGAATCACTCTTTATTAACTGCAGTCAATGCCATTACATTATCCAAAGCAACCATGAAAAATATGAAGCAAAATCTATTTGGTGCATTTATATACAATACCATTGGAATCCCTGTTGCGGCAGGCATTTTATTCCCATTTACTGGCATGCTTTTAAGCCCTGTGGTTGCTGGTGCTGCAATGGCTCTTTCATCTATAACAGTGGTAACTAATGCAAATAGGTTACGACTTTTTACTCCTCAATCTCAACAAAAGTAACAGGTGAAACTCATGATTAATATAGTTGGTATTTCTTTAATAGTCGCCATTGTTTATTGGTTCTGGCTTTCACCTAATTCAAAGTAAATAGTGGAATATCACCATGAAAAACGTAAAAAAAATAGCTTTCACTTCTCTTATGTTAATGAGCTCATCTGCATTTGCAGCAACCGAAGTTACTTCTTACAAATCCCCTTACTGCGGTTGTTGCACTGAATGGGAACAACACATGAAAGATAACGGTTATGACGTTACAACTGAAAAACATGAAGACATGAGTGCGATTAAGAAAAAACTAGGTGTTGATCCTCGTCTTACTTCTTGTCATACCGCAGTCATTAATGGTTATGTATTTGAAGGTCATATTCCTGCATCTGATATTAAAAAATTTCTTGCTGATCCTCGTGACTACAAAGGATTAGCCGTTCCAGGTATGCCAATGGGCTCTCCGGGGATGGAATATGGAGATAAAAAAGACAAATACCAAGTTGTGGCGTTTAAAGAAAATGGAAAATTAGCGTTATTTAATACGCATAATTAGGGACTAGGGACTAGGGACTAGGGACTAGGGTGATATGACCCCTTAAAAGTAGACACGGGGTTTTAGTTACTTAACTCAAAATCTATGGGACTCTTTCCTCCTAGAGTCCCATGCCTTCTTATCGGATTATAATAGCCATCGATATAAAGTCGACTTTGCATTGTCATCTCTTCTCTTGATAGTTGCCCTAAACAGCTTATCCATTCCTTTTTATACTGAGCAAAGAAACTCTCTGAACAAGCATTATCCCAACAGTTTCCTTTACGGGACATACTGATTGTTATTCCTCTCTTGTACAACCAACGCATCGTCATCTCTGACGTATACTGAACTCCTTGGTCTGAATGAAACATCAATTGACTACCATCAGGTCTACGTCTTTCCCAAGCCTTCTTTAAACTACGAACTACAAGCTCTGCGTTGTTAATCCTACTCGTCGACCAACTGATGACCTTTCTTGAGTAAAGGTCTAATACAACACATAAGTACTGCCAACCCTCACTACATCGGACCTGAGTAATGTCTGAAGTCCAAACCCTGTTTGGCTGTGATACTGAAAACTTTCGGTCCAGTAAATTAAAAGCTGGAAAGCCTAATTTCTGCTTAGGCGCACACCCATGCCTCTTCTTACTCGCTCTGGAACGATAACCAAGACTTTGAAGCAGACGTTGGATCCGTTTCTTATTACAAATAAAACCATAAGAGATAGCGGCTTCATAGAGTTTTCTATAGCCAGGGACACAGTGTTGACGTTCGCTTTCGTCTTTTAAAAAACACTTCAATTCAGCGTTATATCTATCGCGAAGCGTAGGCTCTCTATTTAACCACTTATAATACCCTGAAGTGGACACATCAAGATAGCGACAAAGTTTTACTACCGGCCTTACTGGGCTTGAGTACTTGGAAATAAACTCAAATCTTATTCTCTTCGTCTTTCGAAGTAGGCCGTCGCCTTTTTTAAGATATCGTTCTCCAACTCCGCATCTGCTAAGCGTTTTTTAAGTTCGACAACCTCACGCTCTAGTTCTTTTAGCGATTTTTCAGGGCCTTTATTAGGAATGGGCGCTACTGTGTGTTTTTTAGATGTCATCTGGCTTCTCCATTTTACCAATAGCTGAGGAGCGATCCCAATAGAGATCGCCACTGATTTTACTGTATCTGGAGAGTCTAATGACTGTTGAACTGCGTTTCTTTTGAACTCATTAGAAAACTTTCGTTGTGATTTGATTTTCATGTCACTCAATCCTCGTGATCGAGTGTCCACTTTATTGGGGTCAAATCAGGGACTAGGGAAATAATAAACGGTGTTGAGTGATATCAATGCCGTTTTTATATCAATCGCAGTAAATAAGAATAATACCAATAGTTACTTGAATGAATACAGGACTGATAAATGCAAAAAAGCCGCATCATTTCTGATGCGGCTTTCTTAAAAGTGGTCGGTGAAGAGGGATTCGAACCCCCGACCCTCTGGTCCCAAACCAGATGCGCTACCAAGCTGCGCTATTCACCGAGATGTTTAACAAAGACCTTGTCCGTGTCAACGAGGGCTATAATACTGCTCAGGATTTTTTTGACAAGTGTTTTTTTCATTTTTCAATTTGTTCGGCTATTTATTCATCAAATTAATCGAATTCATAAATAAATCATCAAAATTTGCTTAGAATTCACCAGTTACATCACTATAATCCAAATAAATATATGATCGCTCTAAGGATTATTTATGCCTCATACAGATGAATTTTCACTATTCCAAGAGATGATGGGAGACGTAAAACCCATTAAACAAGATATAGTGACACCGCTAACCTCTCCCCATAAAGCAACAGAATCTCAATTAGCACGTAAAGAGGCAGCGCAAGCATTATCAGAAACTGACCCAGACTTTCTATCTTTAGATAATGCACCATTATTACAACCTGACGATATCATTGAGTTTAAACGTGATGGTGTTCAAGATGGTGTATATCGAAAAGTTCGTCTCGGTAAATATGAAATTCAAGCACGTTTAGACTTACACAAACGCACATTAAAACAAGCTAGAGATGAAGTGCTTCACTTTTTAAAACAATGCCAGAAAATGGATGTACGCTTTGCTGTTATCGTCCATGGTAAAGGTGCAAAATCCAACCCTCCCGCATTAGTTAAAAGTCATGTTGCTCAATGGCTCCCACAAATAAAAGAAGTGATGTGCATACATTCAGCTAAAGCACAACATGGTGGTTCTGGAGCGGTATATATTCTATTAAGAAAAAGCGCTGAAAAGAAATTAGAGAACAGAGAAAAACATCAAAAACGCAGTGCATAAAAAAAGCCTCCAAATATCTGGAGGCTTTTTATTAACCAGTAAACTTACTGTTATTTGTAAACAATTTCACCACGCGGAGCAAATTTGTTTACGTCGATTGGGCTGTTTGTTTCTAGGAAATCTTTCAACACTTCAGCATCAACGAAACCAGTATTTACATAACCTGGGTGATCTGAGATTTTTGGATATCCATCGCCACCAGCAGCGTTATAACTTGGCACGGTAAAACGATATGTTTCATCTAGACGTAATTGCTTACCACCAATAAATACATTTGATACTTTACCATTTTCAACAGTCATTTTAATGCCAGCAAATTGCGCATAGGCACCAGAATCCACAGGTTTAGTAGCAACAACATTCAGGTAATCTAACACTTCTTTACCCGTCATATCCGCATAAGTTACGATATTGCCAAATGGTTGAACCGTTAATACGTCTTTGTAAGTTACATCACCCGCTTCAATTGAATCACGTACACCACCAGAGTTCATTACTGCAAAATCAGCTTTTGCACGAACCATATGTGATGTAGCAATCAAGCGACCTAAGTTAGTTTGTTCAAAACGAACAACATTACGATCACCTTCTAATTTGCCATTAGTTGAAGCAATCTTAACATTAAGTTGGCCTTGTCCTTTTTCTTGGAACGGTTTCAAGAAAGCAAGTAACTCTGCATCTTGTTCAATTTCATCTTCAATAAATACACGTTGTTTTTTACCATCGATATTTACTTTTTTCTTCAAGTTAACAGGAATAAGATCGTAGCTAACCATTTCTAATTCACCATTACGGAACTCAAAATCAGCTTTACCTACGTATTTACCCCATTCGTGAGCTTGAACAATCCATGTACCATTTTGCTGGTCTGGTTTACACTCATCACCCGGCTTAAAGTTTTTCTTAATTAAGTTAGGACCTTCCATACATACAGGCTCTTGCGAGTGACCACCCACAATCATATCTAACTCACCCATATCTAAAGAACGCGCTAGTGCAACATCACCTGGAGCATTAATACCACGCTCACCATTTTCATAGTGTCCCATATGAGTTACGGCAAAAATAAGGTCAGGTTTTTCAGTTTCATTTAATTCAGCAATCACTTTTTTTGCTTCCAATTTAGGATCGCGGAATTCAAGACTACCGATGTACTCAGGGTTACCAATTTTTGCTGTATCTTCTGTTGTTAAACCAACTACAGCGATTTTGATACCTTGTTTTTCAAAGATTTCGTATGCTTGATACATACGTTCGCCAGTTTTCTTATCATAGATATTGGCAGATAACATTGGGAACTCAGCCCAATCAATTTGTTTTTGCAGTACATCCAGTGGATTATCAAATTCGTGGTTACCTAATGCAATCGCATCATAACCAATTTTATTCATGCCTTTGAAATCAGGTTCTGCATCTTGTAAATCTGATTCTGGTACACCAGTGTTAATATCACCACCAGATAAAAGAAGCACACTGCCCCCTTCCGCTTGCACTTCAGTTCGAATGTCATCGATCAACGTTTTGCGAGCAGCCATTCCATACTCACCGTATTTATTCTGCCAAAAACGACCATGGTTATCATTGGTATGCAGCACTGTGATTTTATACGTTGTATCTTCTTGCCAAGCAGGCTCAGAGGTTGTTGCACAACCAGCCAGTGTTGTTACTAATGCAGCAGCAATTGCCGCTTTTAGAGAAAGACGTTCCATCATGTTTCACCATTATTCAAAGGGGGATAAATTATGGCCAAATTAAGAGTCTTCTTCTTACTGGCCAAATAACCTGACCAAGTTTAAAAGAATTACGTCATACACTCACATTGATCTCATAAATATGTCTATTAGATCACTAAAAATTACTGATCATTATGTAAAAAAAGATAAACCACACAAGGATTTAACACCCACCAAACACGCAAACGTTTACCTTCCAAGTTAGCGTTTACTAATTAAACGAAGTCTATTCTCATTTTTTATATAAAAAACTAAAACTTGAAATATTTATCATCAATACCTCCTATAAATAGGTAAAGTTATTTCACTTTGCCCCGATAACATAATCAAAGCTTATAATAAGACCAACAAATCACAGCTTTTTTATATTAATGGATTACTTTTAATAAGATTAGGCAAAATCATGAAATTAAAACATAAGTTAATCGGTGCTAGTTTACTTGCTGTCATCATCACTGCCTCTGCTCTTACTTGGTTGGCTTCTAACCAACTGTTTGAACAAACACGCAATGGTGTCTATTCACGAGCAGAAAGCGTTACATCAGCTGCGACAACCGGTATATCAAACTGGATAACATTAAAAGCTGAAATTGCACATGCCTTTAATGACTATAGCCAAGAAGAAGATGTTGTTTCATTCCTACAAATCAGCCGTAAAGCTGGTGGATTTGATGACATTTTCTTTGGAACACCACAAGGTGAAATGTTCCGCTCCCACCCCGAGAGAAATCGAGCAGATTACGACCCTCGTCAACGACCTTGGTATCAAGAAGCTCAACGTGAAAATAAACAGATCATCACCTCTTCTTATCAAGATGCTATTACTCAGTCTCTACTGGTAACCATTGCAGAACCTGTCTATAAAAATGGACAACTTTTAGGTGTTGTTGGTGCCGATGTTCTTATTGATCAATTAATCAACGATGTGATCAGTTTAGATGCAGGTAAAGATACCATTACGATGCTGATTGATAGCGACGGTACGTTCCTAGCTCACCCAAATAAAGCACTAATCAAAAAAGAAGTGAATCGCTATTTCAGCGATATGAGCGCCCAAAGTATTCAAGATTCAATCAGCGCAAATCGCATTGAAGTTGCTAATATTAACGGCAGTGAAAAACTGGTTTATTTCTCTAAAGTACCAAATACTAATTGGACATTTGCAGTTGAAATGACAAAAGAAACAGAAGAAGCGGCTCACAGTGCCCTACTTCGTGAAATCATTTTATTAAGCATTGTGTTAACGGTAATTGTCGCTGTTGGTGTAACAACATTAGTTAATCTTTTATTTAGAGATTTAATCCGAGTATCAGACGCACTAGCAGAAATATCATCTGGTGAAGGCGATTTAACTCAACGTCTAGAACCTCATAGCGATGACGAAGTCGGTCAACTCGCCATTAACTTTAATACCTTTGTTGGTAACATGCATTCAATGGTATGTCGTTTACGTGATATTTCAGTAACACTAGCAAACCAAGCAAACTCTACGGCAGAGGGAGCGGAAGAACGTAATGTTCGTATCCAACATCAAATGGATGAAATCAATATGGTTGCAACTGCGATTAATGAAATGGCAGCAGCGACACAAGAGATTGCGGGTAATGCTGATAATACCGCTCAAACAGCTGAAGAAACCGTGACAGCATCAAATCATGGTGCAGAGCAAGTGAGCCAAAGCCAACACTCTATCGACAACCTTGCAAAAGAAGTCGAAACAGCAACTGGCGTCATTGAAGAACTTCACCATAATGCTCAGAACATCAATACGATTCTTTCAACAATTCAAAACATTGCTGAACAAACCAACTTGCTTGCATTAAATGCCGCGATTGAAGCAGCTCGAGCGGGCGAACAAGGTCGTGGTTTTGCAGTGGTTGCTGATGAAGTTCGAATTCTAAGCCAACGAACTCATGCTTCTACTCAAGAAATTCAGCAAATGATCGAAACACTGCAAGGAACAACTCAAAAAGCAGTTGGTATTATGGAAGATAGCCAGAACCTTGCAAATACAAGTGTAGAAGATGCACAATCTGCTTCAGCAAGCTTGTTGCAAATCACAAACTCAGTGACTCAAATAAGTGATATGGCAGCTCAAATTGCAGCGGCCGCTGAAGAGCAATCATCTGTAACTGAAGAGATCACACGTAATACTGAAGCGGTTCGTGATGTTTCAAACGAACTAACAGAAGAAACAAAACAATCTGTTATTCAGGCGTCTGAGCTATCTGAACTGTCAAATGAATTAAAACAAGAAATCGACCGATTTAAACTGTAAATTCATTAAACATATCCCCAAATTAAAGACAGAACGTGAATTCACATTCTGTCTTTTTTTTTCAGAAAATCAGAATAAAACCAACAAAAAAGAAAATAATTCTGTTAGATATTGTAAAAAACTACACGCATTACTCACGTGCCACATACAACCACTTGATTTAATAACAAAAAGTGATATCACCACCTTGGAGCTACCCCTTTCGAGTAGTTTTATTTCGTAATTGATCCACATCATATCTACATATTCGTTCATAATTCATCATATCTATATATCAAAAATAATAGGATTTCTTATGAGCAAGATGAAGTTAGTCATCATCGGTAATGGCATGGTTGGTCATCGCTATATCGAAGATTTAGTAGATAAAACTGACGTTCAAAACATGGACATCACCGTGTTTTGTGAAGAACCTCGAATCGCATACGATCGTGTTCACCTTTCGTCCTACTTCTCTCATCATACTGCTGATGAACTTTCTCTTGTTAAAGAAGGCTTCTACGAAAAACACGGTATCAATGTATTACTGGGCGAACGTGCAATTAACGTTAACCGTGAAAACCGCATTGTCTACTCAAGCACTGGCCGTGAAATTCAATATGACAAACTAATCCTTGCTACGGGGTCTTACCCATTTGTCCCACCAATTAAAGGTAATGAAAGCAAAGACTGCTTTGTTTACCGTACCATTGAAGATCTAAAATCTATTGAAGCGACCGCTAAGAAAAGTAAAAGTGGCGTTGTTATTGGTGGCGGCCTTCTTGGCCTTGAAGCCGCTGGTGCACTTAAAGCATTAGGGGTAACGACTCACGTTGTTGAATTTGCTCCTGTATTAATGGCTGAACAGCTTGATCAACAAGGTGGCCTGCAACTACGTAATAAAATTGAACGTATGGGCGTACAAGTTCATACAAGTAAAAATACACTTGAGATTGCACCAGAAGGTACTGACGCTCGAAACGTAATGCGCTTTGCTGACGGCTCTGAGCTTGAAACAGACTTCATTGTCTTTTCTGCAGGTATTCGTCCTCAAGATAAACTGGCTCGCCAAATGGGCTTAGGTATTGCTCCTCGTGGCGGTATCGAAATTAACAACAACTGCCAAACAACAGATAAAAACATTTACGCAATTGGTGAATGTGCGTCTTGGAACCAAACCTTCTATGGACTGGTTGCTCCTGGTTACAAAATGGCAACGGTTGCCGTTGACCATTTAGTTGGTAACGAAAGTGAGTTTGAAGGCGCTGATATGAGCGCAAAATTAAAACTTCTAGGCGTTAAAGTAGGCTCAATTGGTGATGCTAATGGCCGTACTCCTGGTTGTAAAAGCTACGTATACCAAAACGAAGAAGAAGAGATCTATAAACGTATTATCGTTTCTGAAGATGGCAAAAAGTTACTCGGTGCAGTAATGGTAGGTGATACTTCTGATTATGGTGATTTACTTCAACTTAAACTGAATGATATCGATTTACCTGAACATCCAGACCTTCTGATCTTACCTGCGCATGCTGGTGCTGAAAAACCCTCTTTAGGTGCTGATTCATTACCTGAAAGTGCTGTAATTTGTTCATGTTTTGATGTAACAAAAGGAAAAATTGCTCAAGCGGTTGCTGATGGCAATCACACAATGGCAGAAATTAAGGCGGTTACTGGAGCGGGTACTGGCTGTGGGGGTTGTATCCCTCTAGTAACGTCTGTTCTTAATGCTGAACTAGCAAAATCAGGTATTGAAGTAAAAAATGATATCTGTGAACACTTCGCTTATTCTCGCCAAGAACTGTTCCACCTCATCCGTATTGAAGAGATCAAAACTTTTGATGAGCTATTAGAAAAATACGGAAAAGGATACGGTTGTGAAGTGTGTAAACCAGCCGTTGGTTCAATCTTAGCGTCATGCTGGGGCGAACACATTCTAAAACCTGAGTTGGTTAAACTGCATGATACTAACGATAACTTCTTAGGCAACATGCAAAAAGATGGTACTTATTCTGTTATCCCTCGTATGGCAGGTGGTGAAGTAACACCTCAGGCTCTAAGCGTTCTTGCTGATGTAGCGGCTGAATATAACCTGTATACAAAAATCACTGGTGCTCAACGTATTGGTTTATTTGGTGCTCAAAAAGACGATTTACCAGCTATCTGGAAAAAGCTAATTGCAGCTGGATACGAAACCGGTCAAGCGTATGCAAAAGCTCTTCGTATGGCTAAAACGTGTGTTGGTTCAACGTGGTGTCGCTATGGTGTTCAAGACTCTGTTGGCCTTGGAGTAATGATTGAGAATCGCTACAAAGGTATTCGTACACCTCATAAAATGAAGTTCGGTGTATCTGGCTGTACTCGTGAATGTGCAGAAGCTCAAGGTAAAGATTTAGGTATTATTGCTACCGATGCTGGTTGGAATATGTACGTATGTGGTAACGGCGGTATGAAACCTCGTCACGCTGACTTACTGGCTACCGACCTAGACCAAGAGACATTAATTAAATACATCGACCGCTTCATGATGTTCTACATTCGTACGGCTGCACCACTGCAACGTACCTCTGTGTGGATGGAAAACCTTGAAGGTGGTGTTGATTATTTACGCGAAGTTATTGTTGATAACAAACTGGGTATCAATGATCAATTAGAACTGGATGTTGCAAAACTAGTTAATGAATTCTCATGTGAGTGGACAGACACCATCAATGATGAATCTCAGTTAAAACGTTTTACTCATTTCATCAATAGTGATGAACGTGATGACAATGTGGTTTTTGTTTCAGATAGTCGTGAACAACACCGTCCTGCAACATACACTGAGAAAAACCCAAATGCGAAAGGCGATATTCTGCATGTCGCTCTAACTGATGCAACAGTGGAGAAATAATCATGGCTGCTAAATTTCAAAAAATCTGCCAACTCGATGACATCATCCCTGGCACTGGTGTTTGTGCTCTTATAAATGGCGAACAAGTAGCTGTATTTCGTCCAAGAGAAAATGATGAAGTCTTTGCTATTAGTAATCGTGACCCATTCGCTAATTCAAACGTACTTTCTCGTGGTTTAACGGGGGAACACCAAGGCGAACTTTGGGTAGCAAGTCCACTAAAGAAACAACACTTTAATTTAGTGACTGGTGCATGTATGGAAGACGAGCGTTTTAACGTAAAGACATACAAAGTTCGTGTAACTAACGGACATGTTGAAATCTCAGCATAAGAAGATTTGATAGTTCAAGGGTTTTAGTCACCTATTTATTGCTCATAAAACAGCGACTAGAGCCCTTTCCTATCCAATTTTTAATTTTAACTTTTAGTAAGGGACTTCTATGTCTTATAACAAACCCTCTGAATTCGTCCAAACTATGATCGATGTTGGCGAAGCAAAGATTAAAACTAGCTCTCGTGATCTTATCTTACGTGGCACAATGGCCGGTATTATTCTCTCTCTGGCTGTTGTTGTTGCAATCACGACTATTGTTCAAACAGGTGTAGGTATTGTTGGCGCTCTGGTCTTCCCTGTTGGTTTTTGTATTTTAAGTTTAATGGGCTATGACCTTGTTACTGGTGTATTTGGTCTTGCTCCTCTTGCTAAATTTGAAAATCGTAAAGGCGTTTCTTGGGGACGTGTTTTCCGTTGTTGGGGTCTTGTTGGTCTTGGCAACCTAATTGGTTCTTTAATTGTTGCGGCCCTTATTGCACTATCATTAACAATGAATTTCAGCGTAGAGCCAAACGCAGTTGGTCAAAAATTCATGGCGGTTGCTACTGCACGTACTGTTGGTTTTGAAAACCTAGGTACGGATGGTTGGATTACCTGTTTTGTACGCGGCATTTTATGTAACCTAATGGTATGTCTAGGTGTCATTGGTAATATGACCGCTCGTTCTGTTGCTGGAAAAATTGCAGCAATGTGGCTACCTATCTTTATCTTCTTCGCTCTTGTATTTGAACATGCGGTAGTAAATATGTTCCTATTCCCACTAGGTATGATGCTTGGTGCTGACTTTGGTATCACTACATGGTTAAGCTACAACTTAATCCCAACTATTTTAGGTAACATTGTTGGTGGTCTACTATTTACATGTATTCCTCTATACCTAACACACGTAAAAACAGCGCCATCATTAGACGCTTAAGAATTTATTTCCGTTTAGATTAGTTATAACTCATGCGATTAAAATCACTCTTACTAATTGATTAAGGGTGATTTTTTTTATCGACTCTTACATACTAAGGTGATTAAACCTTATTCTGGAATTCCATTATGCCAAGTATTCAAGCTCAATCTGAGCCGAAAAAACAAAACGGACTTGTTTCTCTTGTTGGCGCAGGTCCTGGTGATCCCGAACTATTAACCATGAAAGGTTATCGCTTAATTAAAGAGGCGGATGTTGTCGTTTATGATCGTCTAGTCTCAAAAGAAATTTTAGCGCTTGCAAATGAAAATGCTGAAATGATTTATGTTGGAAAAAAACTGGATTTCCACTTCGTTCCTCAAGATAAAATCAATCAAATCTTAGTCGATAAAGCACAAGAAGGTAAACATGTGGTTCGCCTTAAAGGCGGAGACTCATTTATCTTTGGGCGTGGCGGAGAAGAGCTTGAAACGTTAGCTGAAAATAGCGTTCACTTTGAAGTTGTTCCGGGGATCACAGCTGCGGCGGGGGCAACCTCATACGCAGGTATCCCATTAACTCACCGAGATCATGCCCAAAGCGTTCAATTTATCACAGCTCATGTACAAAAAGATGGTGCTGATATTGAATGGGATGCATTAGTCCGCTCTAATAATACTTTGGTATTTTATATGGGATTAAAGCAATCTCCTCATATATCTGAACAGTTGATAAAACATGGATTAGCTGCTGATACACCATGTGCAATTATTGAGCGAGGCACCACAGATAAACAAAAAGTATTTACTGGCGATATTTCAGAGCTTGCACAATTAGCAGAAAAAGCCATCAGTCCATCGCTGATCGTAGTAGGTACCGTAACAACGCTTCATCATAAATTAGATTGGTTTAAACCAAACGAATAATTTTTACCATTCAGATAATAAAAAAGCCCAAGAAAGTATTCTCTCTTGGGCTTTTTTATTTATTCTTTAGAACTCGATTATTTAATATCGATGTGCTCGAAACCTTTAATTAAATCATCTAGTGATTTCATTTGCTTCAAGAAAGGTTCTAATTGATCTAATGGCAATGCAGAAGGACCATCACATAACGCTTTATCTGGGTTTGGATGCGCTTCAATAAATAGACCAGCAATTCCCGTCGCTAAACCTGCTTTTGCTAACTCAACAGTTTGTGAACGACGACCACCAGATGCTTTACCACTTGGATCGCGATTCTGTAGTGAATGCGTCACATCAAAGATAATTGGGCTGCCATTTGATGCTTTTTTCATTACACCAAAACCAAGCATATCAACAACTAGGTTGTCATAGCCCATGCAAGAACCACGTTCACAAAGAATGATGTTTTCATTACCACACTCAGAGAACTTATCAATGATATTACCCACTTGGTCTGGGCTCATGAACTGTGGTTTTTTCACATTAATTACAGCACCTGTTTTTGCCATTGCTTCAACAAGGTCCGTTTGACGTGCCAAAAATGCAGGTAATTGAATCACATCCACCACATCAGCAACAGGTTGAGCTTGAGCTTCTGTATGAATATCGGTAATGATTTTCACACCAAACGTATCTTTCAGCTCTTGAAAAATTTTCAAACCTTCTTCCATACCAGGACCACGGTATGAATGAACAGATGAACGGTTTGCTTTATCAAAAGACGCTTTAAATACGTACGGGATGCCTAATCTATCTGTTACTTCTACGTATTTCTCACAGATTTGCATTGCAAGATCACGAGATTCTAATACGTTCATACCGGCAAATAAGGTAAACGGCTTATCATTCGCTACATCGATATTGCCAATTTTTACTGTTTTTTGATTTTGCATTATCTTCACTCTTAATGGAGAACGGTAGGGTGTTGTTCAAGTAATAATTGAACTTGCTCTTTCATCAGTAAAACTGATGGGTCATTTGGGCACTGTTCAATAAAATATTCTAAATCATTTTTCGCGGCATCATTACAATGCAATTGTTGATAGATTAAGCCTCTATCACGAATTTCAAACGGATCATCTGGCACCATTGTCAGTGCTAAATCACTGCATTTTAATGCAAATGAAAAATTCTTTTCACGAATACAAGCCGTTTTAATAACAGCAAGTAAGGTAGAATTATCCACTTTTTCCAAGTGTGATGGTTGAATTGTAGCTAATGGCCCACCGTAGCCTATTAACCATGCCGTCATCAAGTGTTGACTTAAATATTGCCCATCAAACGGATTAAAATATTGCGTTTTTTTATTTGGCCACTCTATTTGTAATACGAGTTGAGTAGGGAAATTAATCGCACTAACTGGAAAACCCATGTATTGGCATAAATACAAAAACACAGCGCCTAAGGTGACAGGAATGCCTTTTTTTTCTTTGAGTACATGTTCAATAAATGCATTCTCAGAATTAAAATAAGTATTCACGTCTCCGCAATAACCCCATTCAACATAAAACAATTGAATAAGACGCTCTAAGCGTAGTTCATCATTTGGCTCATGAACAAGTACTTGCTCAGCTTCTTGGCACATCTGCTGTAATTTATGTTTAGCCCAATGTATTTCAGTATCGGGGTTTATCGCTAAATTAAGCTCTAATGCTCCTTCAGCTAAAGTGCGGTCATCTAAATTTTCATCACACAGTTGGAACATAATTACCCCAAGAACGTTGGTACTTTTGTTACCGCAATTTTAGCAGCAACCATTAACCAACCCATTGCACCTAAAAATGCAAAGGTCTTAAAGACTTTATTTTTACCATTATTTAAAGTAACTACACCTAAAGCAAGGTAAACCATAATACAGGTGATTTTTTCTGTTAACCAAGGCGCAGATGACGTAAATGGAATGAATCCAGTAATAAAAATAAGCCAAATACCACTAAGTAGCATTGCTGAATCAACAACGTGAGGAACACGCTTAAAGAAGCCATTATTACGAATGTCAGAATTTGCCATCATCAAACAATAACGAACGACAAAAAACAATACGCTACAAGCGACTAATAATAAGTGTATGTGTTTAACTGCGGTATACATGAATTATCCTTTATTCTAGTTATCTACTACCCATTGACCTAAAGTAACTCGGTCATTGCCAGCATAATCTTGCTCTGTTTTCACATTAATATAACCATGATCTTCAAAAAAGTGACGTAATTGTTCACCTTGTTCAAAACCATGCTCCATCATTAACCAACCGCCATTTAATAAATACTCTCGGCCGTGTTGCATAATGTGAATTAAATCTGAAAAACCGTTTTGTTCCGCAACCAAAGCGGTTTGCGGTTCAAAACGAACATCCCCTTCAGATAAATGAGGGTCGTTACCATCAATATAAGGGGGATTACTCACAATAATGTCAAACTTATCACTCAGAGAAATAGGTTCAAACCAGCTTCCTTGTCTAAATTCAACATTATTAATGTGATTTATTTTCGCATTCCCTTTTGCTAACTCAACCGCATCGTCTTGATAATCGACACCTATCACATTAAGAGTAGGCATTTCAGAAGCAATAGCTAACGCAATGGCTCCTGTACCTGTTCCTAAATCCAAAATGGATTGAGCATTAGGTGTTAAATGATCTAATGCCACTTCAACCAGACGTTCGGTATCAGGTCTTGGGATTAATGTTGTTGGCGATACCTTAAGTGGTAATGACCAAAATTCACGATAACCCACGATATAAGCAATCGGTTCACCAGCAAGACGACGCTCTAGTAACGCATTAAAATTACCCAGCTCTTCGTCTGATACTATTTTCTCAGGCCAAGTTAATAGATAACTTCTTGGCTTATCTAACACATGACAAAGAAGAACCGCAGCATCAACTTGAGGAGAATCACTCCCCTCAAGCATCAGAGATTGAATTGAGCGCTTTAATAACGCTTCAATAGACAAGCTCATTAGTTTTGTTCAGCCAATGCAGCTAATTGGTCTGCTTGGTACTCAAGAACAACTGGCTCAATTAGACAGCCTAAATCACCTTCCATCACTTCATTTAAACGGTAAACCGTTAAGTTAATACGGTGATCCGATACACGACCTTGTGGGTAGTTGTAAGTACGAATACGGTCAGAACGGTCACCAGAACCTAACAAGTTACGGCGAGTATCTGAAACAGCAGCAGCACGACGAGCTTCTTCTGCTTGAATAATACGAGCAGCAAGAACAGACATCGCTTTTGCTTTGTTTTTATGTTGTGAACGTTCATCCTGACATTCAACAACCGTACCTGTTGGTAAGTGAGTAATACGAATTGCGGAATCCGTGGTGTTAACGTGCTGACCACCCGCGCCTGACGCACGGAAAGTATCAATTTTTAAGTCTGCTGCTTTAATTTCAGGAAGATCCGCTTCTGGGATTTCAGCCATAACTGCAACCGTACATGCCGATGTGTGTACACGACCTTGAGATTCAGTTTCTGGTACACGTTGTACACGGTGACCGCCTGATTCAAACTTAAGTACACCGTATGCACCCTCGCCGCTCACTTTTGCGATCATTTCTTTATAACCACCGTGTTCAGCTTCGTTTGAGCTCATTACTTCAACGCGCCAGCCCTTTTTCTCAGCAAAACGTGAATACATGCGGAATAGGTTACCAGCAAAAATGCCCGCTTCATCACCACCTGCACCAGCACGGATTTCTAAGAAACAGTTACGTTCATCGTTTGGATCTTTTGGAAGAAGAAGAACTTGAAGTTCATCAGTTAAACGTTCAATAGCTTCTTTAGCATCTTTAATTTCTTCTTGTGCCATCTCACGCATTTCCTCATCATCTTCTTGCGCCATTTCTTGGGCTGCAACAAGATCTTCTTGAGCTTGCTCATACGCTTGGAAGCATTGTGTAACTTCTTCTAGCTGTGAGTATTCACGAGATAAAGCACGAAACTTATTTTGGTCTCCGATAACATCAGGATCGCCTAATAAATGCTGAACTTCTTCATAACGCTCAACCAGCGTCTCTAATTTTACTCGAATGGATGCTTTCATAATAATATTTGTTCTTTTTGTTGGTAGCGAACGCTACGCTTAGTTGTCTAGACCAATAGTGGTTCGGATTACTGTTAATTTTTCAGTTTCACCGTTTTTTGCAGCTTGCTGCATCGCCAATGTTGGTGCATGAATGAGTTTATTGGTTAACTTATTACTGAGTTCAGCCAATACTTTTTCTGGATTTTGTCCTGAAGCAAGTGCTTGCATACTTTTTTGCAATAGCTCAATTCGCATCGCTTCTGAATTTTCACGATACTGACGGATACTATTTACCGCTTGACGAGAACGAATCCATGTCATGAATTCTGCGCTCTCTTCACTGACAATTGCTTCAGCTTGTATCGCTTCTATTTTTCGTTGTTCTATATTGTGATCAATAATAGATTGAAGATCATCAACTGAATATAAATACGCATCATTTAATTCTGCGACTTCACCCTCAATATCTCGAGGAACAGCAATATCAACAAACAACATTGGTTGGTGTTTACGTAATTTCAACGCACTTTCAACCATCCCCTTACCAATAATAGGCAAAGGACTTGCAGTAGAACTAATAATGATATCGGCTTTAGGGAGATGCTCAGGGATCTCAGGAAGACTAATGACTTCAGCATTAAATTGCTCCGCTAATCCCATCGCTCGCTCACGAGTTCGGTTAGCAACAATCAGTCTTTTACAACCAGAGTCATCTAAATGTTTTGCGACAAGCTCAATGGTTTCACCTGCTCCAACCAAAAGTACGGTCGAATCAGACAGAGATTCAAAAATTTGACGAGCTAATGTACATGCTGCATAAGCAACAGAAACGGCATTGCCACCAATATTGGTTTCAGTGCGTACTCTTTTTGCTACCGAGAAATCCTGCTGAAATAATTTTTCAATTGTTCCTTCAACCGCATTGTGCTCTCGTGCATCAGCAAAGGCTTTTTTAACTTGCCCCAAAATTTGTGGTTCACCTAAAACCAGCGAATCCAAACCACAAGAAACACGCATAAGGTGTTTTACTGCAGCTTGCTCTTCATGGATATAAATACTAGGCATTAAGACTTCTAGTGCGACATGATGAAATTCAGCGAGCCAATTAATCACATAACCGCTGCTAATACCGTGTTTAACTTCGCAATAGATTTCTGTTCGATTACAGGTCGATAGGATTACACCACTTTGAATTGCATCACTGTTTTTTAATTCATCTAACGCTTTTGTCAATTTTTCCGGAGAAAATGCAACTTTCTCACGTAAATCAACAGAGGCTGACGTATGATTAATTCCAATAACAAGCAATGACATTCGGCAAACGGACCAATAATAAAAATAACAAGGGCGGATTTTACTTGATGCGACCCAATTTTAAAAGGCATCAGGGCTTTTGTGTAAGAAATTAGTGATATTCAAATACTATTTGGCTCCAAATTCGCCATTAATTTGCTACAATTGTTGCATTACTTCAGAATTAAAGATGAGATTATCAAGAATGTTTCCTCGCTTTGTACGTTCCCCTTTTACTATTCTCATATTCACGCTTTTTCTTAACGCCTGTTCAACGACCCCTTTAACACCTCAACAATCGACAGATTGGGATAAACATCAAGCAAAACTCGAACAGATTACGCAATATAAAGTAACAGGAAAAATTGGATATCAAGCACCGAACCAACGCCATAGTTTAAATTTCCAGTGGATTCAGAAACCAGAACAAAGTCAACTATTGCTCACTTCATTTCTTGGCCAAACGGTAATGAAACTAACAATGACAGAGCAAATGACAACAATCGAGACTGGCGATGGACAAAAATTTGAAGGTCGTGATCCTGGAAGATTAATGTATAGCTTAAGTGGCATCAGCATGCCTATAGGGTATTTACAAGATTGGATTAAAGGCTTACCAACCGCCGCAGATAATTTCCAACTCAATGAGCTTAATACTGTAGAACACTTATCAAAACAAATTGGTCAAACTAACTGGCATTTACGTTACAACAGCTATATTGAAAAAAGTAACCTACTTCTCCCTAATTCAATGAAACTCACTCAACAAGATACCACCATTAAAATCATTGCTTCAAATTGGATAATTTCTCAATGATCACCAAAACAACTCGCTGGCCATCCCCAGCCAAATTAAACCTATTTCTTTATATCAATGGCCAACAAGAAAATGGCTATCATGAGCTTCAAACTTTATTTCAATTTATTGATTTATGTGATCACCTCACCATTACTGCTAATCAATCAGGTCAAATAACCCTTGCACCAGACATTCCTGGAGTAAAAACGGAAGATAATCTGATATGGAAAGCGGCAACGCTATTACAGCAGCACAGTCAATGTGAATTCGGTGCTCATATCGAAATAGAAAAGATTTTACCTATGGGTGGAGGTATCGGTGGTGGTTCCTCTAATGCAGCGACCGTACTCGTCGCCCTTAATTTTCTATGGCAGCTCAATTTAAGTAACGATACTTTAGCAGCACTCGGAGTAAAACTAGGGGCTGATGTGCCTATTTTTGTTCATGGATTTGCCGCTTTTGCAGAAGGTATTGGTGAGAAATTGCAACCAGCCACCCCTAAAGAGTTATGGTACGTTTTAATCAAACCAGAAGTCAGTATCGCAACCGTCGATGTTTTCACTCATCCTAACTTGGTCAGAAATACACCAAAACAGCCACTTAACGCACTTTTAGAGGCAACATACGTAAACGATTGCGAAAAAATTGTCAGAAGTGTGTATCCAGAGGTTGATTACCAACTTTCATGGCTGTTAGAATATGCGCCATCGAGATTAACTGGAACAGGCGCTTGTGTTTTTGCTGAATTTAACAGCGAAAAAGAAGCACAAGATGTTTATTCTTTAATCCCTGATAATGCAACCGGATTTATCGCCCGAGGTATGAATACTTCGCCACTCAACCGAACACTGGAAGAGTATAAATCATTATGCAAAATATAAAATTCTCACAATTTGGACGCAACCCTGAGGTTTCCACCGTGCCTGACATGAAGCTATTTGCTGGTAATGCAACTCCTGAACTAGCCCAACGTATCGCTGATCGACTATATATTTCACTTGGTGACGCTACTGTAGATCGTTTTTCTGACGGCGAAGTAGCCGTTCAAATTAACGAGAATGTACGCGGTAGTGATGTTTTCATCATTCAATCGACTTGTGCTCCTACTAATGACAACATTATGGAATTAGTAGTGATGATTGATGCACTTCGTCGTGCTTCTGCTGGCCGTATTACTGCGGTAATCCCATACTTTGGTTACGCTCGTCAAGATCGTCGTGTACGTTCTGCTCGTGTACCAATCACTGCAAAAGTTATTGCTGATATGCTTTCAAACGTTGGTGTTGACCGCGTTTTAACTATCGACCTTCACGCTGAACAAATTCAAGGTTTCTTCGACGTACCTGTAGACAACATCTTCGGTACTCCTGTACTGCTTGATGACATGCGTACTCGTGGTTTAGAAAACCCTGTTGTTGTTTCTCCTGACCTAGGCGGTGTTGTTCGTGCTCGTGCAACAGCAAAAGCATTAGGTGATGTTGATATCGCTATCGTTGATAAGCGCCGTCCACGTGCTAACGTTTCTGAAGTAATGAACCTAATTGGTGATGTTGACGGTCGTGATTGTGTAATCGTTGATGACATGATCGATACTGGCGGTACATTATGTAAAGCAGCTGAAGCGCTTAAAAAGCGTGGCGCAAAACGTGTATTTGCATACGCAACTCACGCAGTATTCTCTGGTAGTGCACCACAAAACATTGCAAACTCAGTTCTTGACCAAGTTATCGTAACTGACTCAATTACTCTTTCTAAAGAAATGGCAGCAACAGGTAAAGTAACTGAACTTAGCCTTTCTCGCATGCTAGCTGAAGCGATTCGTCGTATCAGCAATGAAGAGTCTATCTCTGCAATGTTTGATCACTAATCAAACAGAAATCTATTCAAACGCCCTGCCTTTGCGGGGCGTTTTTGTATTTGGAATTCTTGTGGTAATATGGCGCGCCTTTTTAATGGTGCATACTAATATCATTAATTGTATTTAGCTCTCATACGCTCTAAACAAGTTCATTAATCATATTAGTATCCAAGATAAGAGAGATAATTCTTTGAGTAATCAGATCAAACTTCTCGTTGGACTAGCAAACCCTGGTCTTGAGTATAAAAGAACTCGCCATAATGCTGGTGCATGGGTTGTTGAAGAACTCGCTCGAGTTCATAATGTTTCTATGCGAGAAGAAGCTAAATTCTTCGGCTTAACTGGTAGGATCCAAAGTAATGGTGATGATCTTCGATTGTTGATCCCAACCACTTTTATGAATCTATCAGGTAAAGCTATCGCTGCGATGGCAAAGTTCTATCAGATCAAACCAGAAGAAATTCTTGTTGCTCATGATGAACTGGATCTCCCTCCTGGTGTTGCTAAATTTAAAAAAGGTGGTGGACACGGTGGCCATAACGGTTTACGTGACACCATTAGTAAATTAGCGAATACGAAAGAGTTTTACCGCCTTCGTATTGGCATTGGTCATCCTGGCCATAAAGATAAAGTTGCCGGTTTTGTTTTAGGTAAAGCGCCAACTAAAGAGCAAGAATTAATCGATGCTGCAGTAGATGAATCTACACGCTGCCTTGATATCCTTCTCAAAGATGGATTAAGCAAAGCACAAAATCGTTTACACACATTCAAAGCTGAATAACACAGATAAGGTTTACATCATGGGTTTTAAATGCGGAATCGTTGGTCTTCCAAACGTTGGTAAATCAACACTATTTAACGCACTAACAAAAGCAGGAATCGAAGCAGCAAACTTCCCTTTCTGTACAATTGAACCAAACACAGGTGTGGTTCCTGTTCCTGATCTACGTTTAGATGCATTAGCAAAAATCGTAAAACCAGAACGTATTCTTCCTACTACAATGGAATTCGTTGATATCGCTGGTTTAGTGGCAGGCGCATCTAAAGGTGAAGGTCTAGGTAACAAATTCCTAGCAAACATCCGTGAAACAGATGCAATTGGTCATGTTGTTCGTTGTTTTGAAAATGAAAACATCATTCACGTTGCTGGTAAGATCTCACCAATTGAAGATATTGAGATCATCAACCTTGAACTTGCTCTTGCTGATTTAGATTCGTGTGAACGTGCAATGCAACGTAATGCGAAAAAAGCAAAAGGCGGAGACAAAGACGCGAAGTTTGAAATTTCTGTACTTGAGAAACTGCTTCCAGTATTAACTGAAGGTGGTATGGCTCGTACTGTTGAGCTAACGAAAGAAGAAGCGGCAGCTATTGGTTACCTAAACTTCCTAACGTTAAAACCAACCATGTACATTGCTAACGTAAGCGAAGATGGCTTCGAAGATAACCCATTCCTAGATATGGTTCGTGAATACGCAGAAAAAGAAAACAACGTGGTTGTTCCTGTTTGTGCTGCTATTGAATCTGAGCTTTCTGAACTTGACGATGAAGATCGTGAAGAGTTCCTTGCTGATATGGGTATCGAAGAACCAGGTCTAAACCGTGTAATCCGTTCTGGTTACGAACTGCTTACTCTTCAAACTTACTTCACTGCTGGTGTTAAAGAAGTTCGTGCATGGACTATCCCTGTAGGAGCTACAGCACCACAAGCTGCTGGTAAGATCCATACTGACTTTGAAAAAGGCTTTATCCGTGCTGAAGTTATTGGTTACGACAACTTCATCGAGTTCAACGGTGAGAGTGGTGCTAAAGAAGCAGGTAAATGGCGTCTAGAAGGTAAAGAATATATCGTTAAAGATGGTGATGTTGTTCATTTCCGCTTCAACGTATAATTAAATAAGGCCAGCAAATTTGCTGGCCTTTTTATTACTTGCTAATAATTCAACCACTTAAGATTACTTTTCAACCAGTCCTCTGTTATTTTTCTTCCCCCCTTTTTATCTCTTATATACTGAGTTTTATTCATTTATGCTCATATTTGCATATAAAAAGCACGGTTTGATTAAATTCCGTTCGAACAAACAAAGAATTACTGTTTTTTTCAAAAAAGTGTTGACGCATAAGCCTTAGATACGCATAATGCGCTCCGTCCTCACCGCTAAGGCGAAAGAGAGACAAGCAAGAAATGCAATACAATTTGGCTACTTAGCTCAGCTGGTTAGAGCACATCACTCATAATGATGGGGTCACAGGTTCAAATCCCGTAGTAGCCACCATACAATTTTTAATTGATTATCCAATTGTCGATTAAAATAAAATTTCTACTTAACGTATTAACGTTAAAATAGTAGAATGCGGACGTGGCGGAATTGGTAGACGCACCAGATTTAGGTTCTGGCGCCGTAAGGTGTGAGAGTTCAAGTCTCTCCGTCCGCACCATTATTTAGATTCGTAAGAATCTCGTTGGGATATCGCCAAGCGGTAAGGCAGCGGCTTTTGATGCCGCCATTCCCTGGTTCAAATCCAGGTATCCCAGCCACTTTAAAACGTAATTGATTCATTTCGATTATAATAACGTGTTATTGGATCACCAATCTTCAATTTCACTATAAAATTTGTGCGGTCGTGGCGGAATTGGTAGACGCACCAGATTTAGGTTCTGGCGCCGCGAGGTGTGAGAGTTCAAGTCTCTCCGACCGCACCATTATTTAGATTCGTAAGAATCTCGTTGGGATATCGCCAAGCGGTAAGGCAGCGGCTTTTGATGCCGCCATTCCCTGGTTCAAATCCAGGTATCCCAGCCACTTTAAAACATAATTGATTCATTTCGATTATGACAACGTGTTATTGAATCACCAATCTTCAATTTCACTACAATATTTGTGCGGACGTGGCGGAATTGGTAGACGCACCAGATTTAGGTTCTGGCGCCGCGAGGTGTGAGAGTTCAAGTCTCTCCGTCCGCACCATTATTTAGATTCGTAAGAATCTCGTTGGGATATCGCCAAGCGGTAAGGCAGCGGCTTTTGATGCCGCCATTCCCTGGTTCAAATCCAGGTATCCCAGCCACTTTAAAACATAATTGATTCATTTCGATTATGACAACGTGTTATTGAATCACCAATCTTCAATTTCACTACAATATTTGTGCGGTCGTGGCGGAATTGGTAGACGCACCAGATTTAGGTTCTGGCGCCGCGAGGTGTGAGAGTTCAAGTCTCTCCGACCGCACCATTAATTGAATGGCTACTTAGCTCAGCTGGTTAGAGCACATCACTCATAATGATGGGGTCACAGGTTCAAATCCCGTAGTAGCCACCATTTTTTAATTGTTTAGTAAAAAAATTCGTTGGGATATCGCCAAGCGGTAAGGCAGCGGCTTTTGATGCCGCCATTCCCTGGTTCAAATCCAGGTATCCCAGCCACTTTAAAACGTAATTGATTTATTTCGATTATGACAACGTGTTATTGAATCACCAATCTTCAATTTCACTACAATATTTGTGCGGACGTGGCGGAATTGGTAGACGCACCAGATTTAGGTTCTGGCGCCGCGAGGTGTGAGAGTTCAAGTCTCTCCGTCCGCACCATTAATTGAATGGCTACTTAGCTCAGCTGGTTAGAGCACATCACTCATAATGATGGGGTCACAGGTTCAAATCCCGTAGTAGCCACCATTCTTTCTCTTGCTCATTAATTTGAGAATAAGTAAGAAAGGAAAAAGTGTTGTTAGATCACCAATCTCTAATTTCACTATAAAATTTGTGCGGTCGTGGCGGAATTGGTAGACGCACCAGATTTAGGTTCTGGCGCCGCGAGGTGTGAGAGTTCAAGTCTCTCCGACCGCACCATTATTTAGATTCGTAAGAATCTCGTTGGGATATCGCCAAGCGGTAAGGCAGCGGCTTTTGATGCCGCCATTCCCTGGTTCAAATCCAGGTATCCCAGCCATTTTAAAACGTAATTGATTTATTTCGATTATGACAACGTGTTATTGAATCACCAATCTTCAATTTCACTACAATATTTGTGCGGACGTGGCGGAATTGGTAGACGCACCAGATTTAGGTTCTGGCGCCGCGAGGTGTGAGAGTTCAAGTCTCTCCGTCCGCACCATTAATTGAATGGCTACTTAGCTCAGCTGGTTAGAGCACATCACTCATAATGATGGGGTCACAGGTTCAAATCCCGTAGTAGCCACCATTCTTCTCTTCCTCATTAACTTGAGAGTAAGTAAGAAAGGAAAAAGTGTTATTAGATCACCAATCTCTAATTTCACTATAAAATTTGTGCGGTCGTGGCGGAATTGGTAGACGCACCAGATTTAGGTTCTGGCGCCGCGAGGTGTGAGAGTTCAAGTCTCTCCGACCGCACCATTATTTAGGTTCGTAAGAATCTCGTTGGGATATCGCCAAGCGGTAAGGCAGCGGCTTTTGATGCCGCCATTCCCTGGTTCAAATCCAGGTATCCCAGCCACTTTTAAAAAGCTCATCATTAATTTGATGGGCTTTTTTTTCGTCTGTAAGATCCTATTTTCATCCGCTCATGCCAATCAGGATAATTAGTTAATCAGATACAAAAAAGGTGACCAATTAATGATCACCTTTCGTTTTTTGTCCCTTGTCCCTTGTCCCTTGTCCCTAATATTTTCTATAACCCTAATGCATATTTCAATGCTTGGATCTTTAATGGACCTGCTGATTCTGCAGCTCTTAATCCAATATTACGTAATAATTTAACCGGAGGCAGTGTATTGCTAAATAAGGTATAAAAAACATCCATACTGGTTTGCATTAGTAAATTATCTGTTCGTCTTCTGTTTTCATATCTTACTGGCGCTTTATCACTCTCTACGCCATTTTTTTCGACTTCTTCTAAAAAGACATTCACATCTTTAAAACCTAAATTAACACCCTGCCCTGCTAGCGGATTAATGGTATGTGCCGCATCACCAAGTAACACACACCGATGGTTTACATATTGTTGAGCATGCCTGCGTGTAAGAGGAAAAGAACCAAAGCGTTCAACTTTAAAACCACCAAGTTCTGCAGGAAAGTGTCGCTTGATTTGTTCTTCTAATTGAGTATTACTCATTGCAGTTAATTGCTTAATACGAGTAGGTGAGTCATACCAAACTAATGAGCCTTTATTTCCAAATAAAGGTAAGAATGATCTTGGCCCTGACGGTGTAAACCATTGCCATGTAATGTCTTGCTGTTCTTGCTCGGTTTCAATATTAATCAACATACAATGTTGACGATAATCCCAAGCAGTTATTCCTATTTTTGCTTGTTGACGAACATAAGAGTTAGCGCCATCAGCTCCAATCACCCATTTTGCTTTTAATACGGAATTATCACTTAGAGTTAACTCATTGTATTCTTGATGAAAAGTGATTGTATTAATGTTTATTGGAGTGAGTACATTTAGGTTACTGTAATGAGAAAATTCATTCCAAAGACCTAATTGGATTAATCGGTTTTCAACAATAAAGCCAAGTTGTTCCAGATTAAGAGCATCTGAATGAAAACGCGTCCTACACTCAGGATGTTCCCACGTTTCTAATCGCTTATAAGGACATACTCTTGTCTCGCTTATAAATTTCCAAGCACCTAAAGAATCTAATAAGTCGACTGATGATTGTGAAATAGCCGAAACTCGAATATCCATAGGTTGTGCTTTGTCATAAACCGCTGGTTCTCTTGCTTCAAGCAAAACAACTGAGTGACCTAATTTAGCCAAACCAACCGCAGTTGCTGCGCCAACCATGCCACCACCGACTACGGCATAATCATATTCTTTTATCATCCATCGACCTTATTGAATCAATTATTTTCCCTTATTCTAGCCTGATTTATCAGTAATCGAAATCACTCACTGCATGTCCTTATAATTTTCATGGTCTACTACACCTAGTCACAGCGCTTGGAAAGCAGTACAATACGCGCCCTATCCGTTTTGATCGAGCTTGTCTCTCAAAACTGTACCGAATTTTAGTAATACAAAACGAGTGAAAAGTTACATGACTAAGAAACTGCTGATCAAAACCTGGGGCTGTCAGATGAACGAATACGATTCATCTAAAATGGCCGACCTTTTAGGTGCCGCAAATGGTTATGAATTAACAGAAGAACCAACAGAAGCTGACGTTCTACTATTAAATACCTGCTCTATTCGTGAAAAAGCACAAGAGAAAGTGTTTCACCAATTAGGCCGCTGGAAAAACCTAAAAGATAAAAAACCAGATCTAGTGATCGGTGTTGGTGGTTGTGTTGCAACTCAAGAAGGTGATCATATTCGCCAACGAGCTCCATATGTTGACGTTATCTTTGGTCCACAAACTTTACACCGTTTACCTGAAATGATCCGTCAATCTCAATCAAATGAAAAGCCAGTAATGGATATTTCATTCCCAGAGATCGAAAAGTTCGACAACCTTCCAGAACCAAAGGCAGAAGGTGCAACAGCATTCGTTTCTATTATGGAAGGGTGTTCTAAGTACTGTACTTACTGTGTTGTTCCATACACTCGTGGTGAAGAAGTAAGTCGTCCTCTTGATGACGTATTATTTGAAATCGCACAACTTGCAGAGCAAGGCGTACGCGAAGTAAACCTATTAGGTCAAAACGTTAACGCGTACCGTGGTCCAATGCACGATGGTGATATCTGCACATTTGCTGAATTACTACGTATGGTTGCATCTATCGATGGTATCGACCGTTTACGCTTTACAACAAGCCACCCATTAGAGTTTGGTGATGACATCATCGCTGTATACGAAGATACGCCAGAGCTAGTAAGTTTCTTACACTTACCTGTTCAAAGTGGTTCTGATCGTATTTTAACCATGATGAAGCGTCCTCACACAGCGATTGAATATAAATCAATCATTCGTAAATTACGTAAAGCTCGTCCTGATATTCAAATCAGTTCTGACTTTATTGTTGGCTTCCCTGGTGAAACGGCGAAAGACTTCCAAGATACAATGAAACTGATTAAAGATGTTGATTTCGACATGAGCTTTAGTTTCATCTTCTCTGCACGTCCAGGAACACCTGCTGCTGATTATCCATGTGATATCCCTGAACAAGAGAAGAAAGATCGCCTAGCTGAACTGCAACAGCAAGTAAACAGCCAAGCAATGCGCTACTCTCGTTTAATGCTAGACACAGAGCAACGTGTATTGGTTGAAGGCCCATCGAAGAAAAACCTGATGGAGCTTCGTGCTCGTACTGAAAACAACCGTGTTGTAAACTTTGAAGGTTCAGCGGATCTTATTGGTCAATTTGTTGATGTTAAAATCACAGATGTATTTGCAAACTCACTGCGTGGTGAACTAGTTCGTACAGAAAAAGACATGGGTTTACGTGTTGTTATGACTCCAGCAGAAATGATGGAAAAAACACGTCGTGAAGATGATCTTGGTGTAGGTACTTTTACGCCATAGTGTGATCTCTTTAATAAAATCAAAGACAAATAAAGATGATTGAGGTTACTCAGTCATCTTTTTTCTTTTATAGTCTTGAGAAAATACCTTATTTACCCAATAAATACTGTATAGATATCTTACTAGTTACTTTATGCGAGGTGACATTGAGCATTAAAACAACCAAATTAGAGTTGACCTTAGAGCCAGCAGACAATCATCGTTTATCTAGCCTTTGTGGGCCTTTTGATGACAACATCAAGCACCTTGAACGTCGTTTAGGGGTGGAGATTAACTATAGAGGCAACCTATTTACTGTGGTCGGTAAACCTCATACCGTTTCAGCTACTATTGATATTCTCAAAGATCTATACGTCGATACCGCTCCTGTAAAGAATCAATACCCTGATATTGAGCCAGAACAAATCCATTTAGCGGTAAAAGAATCCGGTGTTTTAGAACAGGCGAAAGAAGACGTTTCAACCATTCCTTATGGAAAAGAAGTCTTTATTAAAACCAAAAAAGGGTTAATAAAGCCAAGAACCGAAAACCAAGCGCAATACGTAACCAATATGGTAACTCATGATATTACCTTTGGCATTGGCCCTGCAGGTACAGGGAAAACCTACCTTGCGGTTGCTGCTGCCGTTGATGCTTTAGAACGCCAAGAAGTTCGTCGTATCCTGCTTACTCGTCCAGCTGTTGAAGCGGGTGAAAAATTAGGCTTTTTACCAGGTGATCTTAGCCAAAAGGTTGACCCGTATTTACGCCCTCTTTATGATGCGCTATTTGAAATGCTTGGCTTTGAGCGTGTTGAGAAACTTATTGAACGCAACGTCATTGAAGTAGCTCCACTTGCTTATATGCGTGGTAGAACCCTTAACGATGCCTTTATCATCCTAGATGAAAGCCAAAATACAACTGTAGAACAAATGAAAATGTTCTTAACTCGTATTGGTTTTAATTCACGTGCGGTTATTACTGGCGATGTAACTCAAATTGATTTGCCTCGTGGCGCTAAATCAGGTCTTCGTCACGCGATTGAAGTACTTTCTGAAGTAGATGAAATCAGCTTCAACTTCTTTATTGCAGATGATGTGGTTCGTCATCCTGTCGTAGCTCGAATTGTGAACGCTTATGAAAAATGGGAAGCAAAAGATCAAAAAGAGCGTAAACTAGAGGAAATACGCAGAAAGCAGGAGCGTGATGCTCGTATGGCTGAAGCAGAAAATAATCAGTAACAAAATCAGGTGAACAATGAGTATTGAACTCGATCTACAAATTGCATGTGAAAATGAAAACGGCTTACCATCAGAAAAAGATCTGATGACATGGTTAAATGCAGTTATTCCACAATTTCAACCGCAAGCCGAATTAACCATTCGTATTGTAGACGAAAAAGAAAGTCATGAATTAAATCACGAATATCGTGGTAAAGATAAGCCAACTAATGTACTTTCATTTCCGTTTGAAGCTCCTCCTGGTCTTGAACTCGATTTACTTGGCGATTTAATTATCTGTCGCCAAGTTGTTGAAGAAGAAGCTATCGAGCAAAATAAGCCATTATTAGCACATTGGGCTCATATGGTTGTACATGGTAGTCTTCATCTGCTAGGTTATGACCATATCGAAGATGATGAAGCTGAAGAGATGGAATCGCTCGAAACAGAATTAATGCAAGGTATGGGATTTGAAGACCCATATATTGCTGAGAAATAACAACGGAATAACCCGTAGTTACTAATGTGCGCTATCCACATTGATAGCATTTACTTTAAAAGAAGCCATGAACGACGAAAATTCACAGAATACAGAAGGTCCGAGTAGAAAGTCCTTCTTAGGACGCCTTTCACAACTATTTCAAGGAGAACCTAAAGATCGCCAAGAGTTGGTTGATGTATTTAGAGACTCTGAAGAAAATGAAGTTATCGACCATGACACTCGAGATATGCTTGAAGGTGTTATGGAAATAGCCGAAATGAGAGTAAGAGACATTATGTTACCTCGCTCTCAAATGGTCACGGTCGAGAAAACTCAAGACCTTGAATCACTGATAGCAACCATCATTGAAGCGTCTCACTCACGCTACCCAGTGATCAGTGAAGATAAAGACCATGTTGAAGGTATACTCCTTGCGAAGGACTTACTAAGATACTTAGGCTCTGACTGTGAAGCCTTTGAAATAGAGCAAGTTATTAGACCTGCTGTTGTAGTTCCAGAAAGCAAACGTGTTGATAAGCTTTTAAAAGAGTTTAGAGAAGAGCGTTACCACATGGCCATCGTTGTCGATGAGTTTGGTGGAGTTTCTGGTCTAGTTACCATTGAAGATATCTTAGAAGAAATCGTTGGTGACATTGAAGATGAATTTGATGACGAAGAAGAAAAAGACATTCGTCAGTTAAGCAAACACACATTCTCTGTGAAAGCATTAACTGAAATCGAAGATTTTAATGAAGCGTTCTCAACCAACTTCAGCGACGAAGAAATTGATACTGTAGGTGGTCTTGTATTAACTGGATTTGGTCATTTACCAGAAAGTGGTGAAACGATTGAAATCTCAGGATTTACATTCAAAGTTACTGCTGCAGACAACCGTCGTATTATTCAACTTCAAGTGACGATTCCTGATAAAGAATCTGAAAACAAAGATCCTGAAGAAGAATAACAAAATCAGCCACTGATATTTCAGTGGCTGAACTTTATCTAATTTATACAGACTAACTCTCTTTCGCTACTTACCATCTATTTGAGTTATAGCCGATGCCTTTACTTTCTCATTACTTTATTCGCCTTCTTGTTGCTTTACTCTCTGGCGCAAGTGCAACCCTTGCTTTTGCTCCCTACTCTTTATGGCCTTTTGCTTTTATTGCGCCTTTAATCCTTTTATTACTAATGCATAAGCAAACAACCAAAAAAGCCACTTGGTTAGGTTTTGTTTGGGGTTTAGGCTACTTTGGTGCAGGTGTGAGTTGGGTTCATGTCAGTATCGATAATTTTGGTGGTATGCCTGTTGCTGCCAGTCTATTTTTAATGATAGGGCTGATCAGCTACCTTTCGTTATATCCAATGCTATTCTCGTTTCTTTTACAACGCTTTTTTAGCAATCACAACATCACAAAGTATTTACTTGCCGCACCTGCTCTTTGGATTATCACCGATTGGCTTCGTGGTTGGGTATTTACTGGCTTTCCATGGTTATGGCTAGGTTACAGCCAAATTAATAGCCCACTGTCAGCTTGGGGACCAATATTAGGCGTTGAAGGTATTACTATAATGATCCTTCTATCTGTTGGCACTATTGCGTACAGTTTCCTTGAAAAGAAATGGTCTCTATTACTTATTCCAGCTGTAATTTTAGCGACATCTTTTGCTATAAAACCTTTTGATTGGGTTACACCTCAAGCAGATAAAGCAACTAAAGTGGCGTTAATTCAAGGGAATATCAATCAAGCAATTAAATGGCTACCGAGCGAGCGTTGGCCAACGATCATGAAGTACATGGATTTAACACGTAAAAATTGGGATGCCGATGTCATTGTATGGCCAGAAGCCGCTATTCCAGCATTAGAAGTAGAGATCCCTAGCTTTCTTCGCAACTTAGATAGTGCTGCATCAATGAATAACAGCACAGTTATCACCGGGATTGTAGGTCAAAGCCCTACCGGTAATTTCTACAATAACATTATTTCATTAGGTGTTAACGGCACTAATGGATACGATTACGGACAGCAACCAAGATACAGCAAACACCATTTACTTCCATTTGGTGAATTCGTCCCTTTTGAAAATTTATTACGCCCAATTGCACCAATATTTAATCTACCTATGTCATCATTTAGCCGAGGTAATTATATTCAACCAAATATGGAAGCTAGCGGCACTCATTTAGCCCCTGCATTGTGCTACGAAATCGTTTATGGGGAACAAGTGAGAGAAAATATCACACCACAAACCGATTATATTTTAACCCTGTCTAATGATGCATGGTTTGGTACTTCTATTGGTCCATTACAACACATGGAAATGGCTCAAATGCGAGCGTTAGAGATAGGGAAACCAGTAATTCGTTCAACTAACAACGGGGTTACAGCAATTACTGACCATAAAGGGCATATAACAAAACAAATCCCACAGTTCACTACTGCAGTATTACGTGGAGAGGTTATTCCTACTACAGGGACTACCCCTTACCGCTACTGGGGTTCGATTCCTTTATACTTATTAGTCGGTCTATTTCTGCTTGTTGCTTGGCGTAAACGAAAAGACAATATGTAACATCTTACGGTCTGTATCTCTTTTTGATATACAGACCTTTAACCAATAGCCTTTTAAACTAAGGTTTTAAAGAAACTCTTGTAAATTCTTCATGTTGACAGTGAGTACACGACTCTATGATTTGAGCGTGGTTAAATTGCTCACGATGCCCGCACTTTTCACACACTAGAATACCTAAACCAATAACCTCTCCTGCCTGATATACCCCTTGATGCTCCAAATCATCAAAGACCTCCTTCCATTCAACTTGCGTTCTATCGGTTATCTCCAATAAGCCATGCCAAATTGAATCCGCAATTAATCGGTAGAAAGGCGAATCAGGGAATGTGCTTTTACTCTCTTCATAACTTTGAGCAAATTCTTTAATATCACGTTTAACGTAAGTGGAAATGAGAGCAAGCTCATCTTTAGTCATATCAGAAGCGGCATCCACCACTTCCTCTGAAGATTTAGCCCAATGTTCAAATTCTTCAGGACTTCTTTCTAATACATTCATTACCCGCTCAAAGACGGCGTTATAACCTGTTTTTTGCTTAGACATAAGTCACCTCCAAGATTTCACTAGATTTATATAGCGAAGAGTGAGTTAAAGGTTATCAGGTCGCTTGAGTATAAGCGCTCCATTAGTTATTCTATGCCGATCAAGTATTATCTGATCAAACCGATCTCACATTTTTTGTGATCCACTGACATAACTGGGTAAATCGATGCAAGAACAATATAATCCACAGGATCTTGAACAAAAGATCCAAAAACATTGGGACGACAACAAAACGTTTGTTGTAACTGAAGACGCAAATAAAGAAAAATTCTACTGTCTCTCAATGTTCCCATACCCAAGTGGTCGTCTACACATGGGTCACGTTCGTAACTACACTATCGGTGATGTAGTTTCTCGTTACCAACGTCTACAAGGTAAAAACGTAATGCAACCTATTGGTTGGGATGCGTTTGGTCTTCCTGCTGAAAATGCGGCTGTTAAAAATAAAACAGCTCCAGCACCTTGGACTTATGAAAATATCGAGTACATGAAGAACCAACTTAAGCTATTAGGCTTTGGTTACGATTGGAATCGTGAATTTGCAACATGTACACCTGAGTACTACCGTTGGGAACAAGAGTTCTTCACAAAACTGTACAACAAAGGTCTAGTTTACAAGAAAACCTCTTCTGTAAACTGGTGTCCTAATGACCAAACGGTTCTGGCTAACGAACAAGTTGAAGACGGTTGTTGTTGGCGTTGTGACACCCCTGTTGAACAAAAGAAAATTCCACAGTGGTTCATTAAAATTACTGAATACGCACAAGAGCTTCTTGATGATCTAGATAACCTTGATGGTTGGCCTGAAATGGTTAAAACCATGCAACGTAACTGGATTGGCCGTTCTGAAGGCGTTGAGCTTTCATTTGCTGTAAACGGCGAAGAAGCACCTTTAGAAGTATATACTACACGTCCTGATACGCTAATGGGCGTAACTTACGTTGGTATTGCTGCTGGTCACCCTCTTGCAGAAAAAGCATCTCAAAATAACCCTGAGTTAGCCGCTTTTGTTGAAGAATGCCGTAACACTAAAGTTGCTGAAGCTGAATTAGCAACAATGGAAAAGAAAGGCATGGACACTGGTCTACGTGCTATTCACCCATTAAATGGTCGTGAAGTACCAGTATTTGTTGCTAACTTCGTATTAATGGATTACGGCACAGGTGCGGTAATGGCGGTTCCTGCTCACGATCAACGTGACTTTGAATTTGCAACTAAATACGGCCTAGATATTATCCCTGTAATCAAGCCAGAAGATGGTTCTGATTTAGATGTATCTGAAGCGGCTTACACAGAAAAAGGCGTTCTATTCGATTCTGGTGAATTCGATGGCCTTGCTTTCCAAGAAGCATTCGATGCTATCGCAGCGAAACTTGAAGCGGAAGGCAAAGGTAAGAAAACAGTAAACTTCCGTCTACGTGACTGGGGTGTATCTCGTCAACGTTACTGGGGCGCTCCAATCCCAATGGTAACCACTGAAGATGGTGAAGTTCACCCAGTACCTGCTGACCAATTACCAGTAATTCTTCCTGAAGACGTGGTAATGGATGGCGTTACTAGTCCAATTAAAGCAGACAAAGAGTGGGCTAAAACGACATTTAACGGCGAACCGGCTCTACGTGAAACAGATACGTTCGATACCTTTATGGAATCATCTTGGTACTACGCTCGCTACTGTTCACCACAAGCAGACGATATCCTAGATCCAGAAAAAGCAAACTACTGGTTACCAGTAGACCAATACATTGGTGGTATCGAGCACGCTTGTATGCACCTATTGTATTCTCGCTTCTTCCATAAGCTTCTACGTGATGCGGGTTATGTTACTTCTGACGAACCATTCAAACAGCTTTTATGTCAAGGTATGGTACTTGCCGATGCATTCTACTACACCAACGACAAAGGCGGTAAAGAGTGGGTTGCTCCTACGGATGTAACTATCGAGCGTGATGCTAAAGGTCGTATCGAGAAAGCCGTTGATGACCAAGGTCGTGAAGTTGAACACTCAGGCATGATCAAAATGTCTAAGTCTAAAAACAACGGTATCGATCCACAAGAAATGGTAGACAAATACGGTGCTGATACCGTTCGTCTATTCATGATGTTTGCTTCACCAGCAGACATGACACTTGAATGGCAAGAGTCTGGCGTTGAAGGTGCAAACCGTTTCCTTAAACGTGTATGGAAACTGGTTCACGAGCACACAAACAAAGGCACAACTGAAGCGCTAGATACATCATCACTAACAGGTGGTCAAAAAGCACTTCGTCGTGACGTTCACAAAACAATCGCAAAAGTAAGTGATGATATTGGCCGTCGTCAAACATTCAATACAGCAATCGCTGCTATTATGGAATTGATGAACAAGCTAAACAAAGCACCTCAAGAATCAGCACAAGATCGTGCTCTTCTTGATGAAGCACTAAAAGCGGTTGTTGCTATGCTTTACCCAATGACACCACACGCAAGTTTTGCAATGTGGGAAGCACTAGGTGAATCAGATTTAGATTCTGCAACATGGCCAACATTCGATGAGAATGCACTAGTTGAAGATGAAAAAACAATCGTAGTAATGATCAACGGTAAACTTCGTGCAAAACTTGTTGTTGCAGCTGATGCAACAGAAGAACACGTACGTGAACTTGGTCTAAAAGACGAAAACGCAATGAAGTTCTTAGATGGCTTAACAATTCGTAAAGTTATCTACGTACCTGGTAAGTTATTAAACATCGTAGCGAACTAAGAAACGATAAAAAAAGTAATTTGAACCATTTTTCTTATTACTTTTCTACTAAAGCATAAGCGGATATCCGCTTGTGCTTATTTAACCATTTTGTCTTATGCAATCCATAAGAGTGCCGATAAAATGGTTAAATAAGCATTTTTATCACCACTTGAGGGAGTTACTCGGTGAAACGACTTTTATCTCTATTTTCTCTTCGAACGTTAATTGTTCTGACTCTTTCATTAATAACTTCAGCCTGTGGATTTCACCTACGTGGTGATTATTTATTACCAGATGAAGTTCATGAAATATCATTAACGAGTTTTGACCAATACAGCGCATTAACTCGTGATGTTCAAAAGCAACTTCGCATGAATGGTATCCGTCAGGTGGCACCAACAACAGTAACGCCAAGCTTAGATTTAATCAGTGAAAGCCTAAATGAGCGTACGTTATCACTTTATCAAAACAGTCGTGCAGCTGAAAAAGAACTTACTTACAATGTTCGCTATAGCGTTTTAATTCCGGGCCATGATTTAAAAATATATACAACAACGGTAAACCGTAATTATCTTGATAACCCACTAACAGCCTTAGCAAAATCGGTCGAACGAGATATGATTGAAGGTGAGATGCGAACTCAAGCTGCTGAACAAATCTTACGTCAAATGGCGCGTTTAAAAGCAGATGATACGCCAGTTGTGACAACTGATGTAATTACGCACAATGATGAAACTGAAAGTAAAGTGACAACGAAAGAAGTCATAAAATCAATGAGTTCTACAGCTGAAACGACTCAATAATCATGCGTGTATTTCCAGAACAACTAGCTCAAAACTTAGAACGTGGGCTACGTCAATGCTATTTACTGTTTGGTAATGAGCCTCTGTTAAAACAAGAAAGCCTTGATGCAATTCGCCAAGCGGCATTTGCACAAGGTTTTGAAGAAAAGCACCAATTTACACTGGATAAGCAGTTAGATTGGAATAACGTTTTTGATTGTACTCAAGCGTTAAGTCTTTTTTCATCTAGACAAATAATAGAGCTAACCATTCCTGATACAGGAATGACAACCGCACATACAAGTAAGCTAAAAGAACTAGTACCAACACTGCATGACGATATAATTTTATTGTTACAAGGTCCAAGAGTTAATAAAGCTCAAGAAAGCACTCAATGGTTTAAGGCGTTAACGCAATTAGGTTTATTTATTCCATGTAATACACCTGACAATCAGCAGTTACCTCGTTTTATCCAACAACGTTGTAAAAAATTAAAGCTAAAACCTGATGCAGAAGCGATTCAAATGCTTGCCCAATGGCACGAAGGCAATTTATTAGCGCTTGCTCAAAGCCTAGATAAATTAGCCCTTTTATATCCTGATGGCTTACTAACATTAATTCGAATAGAAGAAGCCTTAAATAGAAACAATCATTTTACGCCATTTCAATTAGTCGATACGTTATTATCAGGCCAAGCCAAACGTGCGCAACGAATTCTTCGTCAACTTGAAAGTGAAGGAACAGAAGTCATCATTCTTTTACGTACACTACAAAAAGAATTGCTGTTATTACAGACATTCCAATATTCACTATCTCAAGGCGAAGCGATGTTCACTGTTTTTGATCGATATAAAGTATGGCAAAACCGTCGGGCATTATACCAAGCCGCTCTACAGCGCTTATCAATAACTCAAATAAAACAATTAATTCGCTTACTTGCACAGATCGAAATAGCAACAAAAACAGACTATGACAGTGATTGCTGGCCACAACTTAGCCAACTAACGCTGGATATGTGCAATATTCACATTTCGGTGACATCGAACGTCTCTCATTAAGCGGCGTTCACTGATATACTTCATTATAAATAACCCATTTCTAGGTGATGACTTTGCAAGATAAAGAACTCCATGATTTTCTATTCAACAACGTTGATGATATGAAAGCTGAAAACATAACAACTCTTGATGTTCGTGGTAAATCAAGCATTACCGATTTTATGATCGTATGTACAGGAACATCTAAACGTCATGTAAGCTCTATTGCATCAAATGTATCAGACAAAGCAAAAGAAGCTGGCCTAATGCCTTATGGGATTGATGGTGAAGCAGAAGGCGAATGGGTTGTTGTCGATATGGGAAATGTTATGGTTCATATCCTACAAGAAGAACACCGTGAGTTATACCAACTAGAAAAACTGTGGAGCTAACTCCATGAAAATTCAGTTAATCGCTGTTGGAACCAAAATGCCTAAATGGGTTGAAGAAGGCTACAAAGAATACAGCCGACGCTTCCCTAAAGATATGCCTCTTGAGCTCGTAGAAATCACAGCAGGAAAACGTGGTAAAAATGCCGACATAGCTCGAATCCTTCAAAAAGAAGGCGAAGCAATGCTTGCTGCTGTTCCTAAAGGCAACCGTATCGTAACGCTTGATATTCCTGGAAAACGCTGGGATACAGAACAATTAGCAGAACAACTGGAAGCTTGGAAATTAGACGCTCGTGATGTCTCTATTTTAATAGGTGGCCCTGAAGGTTTGGCTCCTGCATGTAAGGCAGCAGCCGATCAAAGCTGGTCTTTATCACCACTAACCCTTCCTCATCCTCTGGTTCGAGTTGTCATGGCTGAAAGCCTATATCGAGCATGGAGTATTACGGCAAATCATCCTTACCATAGAGAATAAGAGTTGATTAAGCGCAAACGCACACAGATCCGTGACTATCACGCTGAAACGAGATTATTTGCATCACGTGCAATTATCTCGTTTTCAGGGATCATTGTACTTATTGGTCTGCTTTTGACTAACTTGTACAACATTCAAATCAATGAATTTCAAGATTATAAAACACGCTCAAATGATAACCGTATTAAGATAGTCCCTATCGCACCAAACCGAGGATTAATCTTTGATAGAAACGGAAATCCATTAGCGGAAAACCGCCCTGTTTTTAATTTAGAAGTCACCCCTGACAAAGTGTCAGATCTTTCTCTTTTGTTTACAGAATTACAAACTATCCTGCCAATAACACAAGATAATATTGATGACTTTCAAAAAGAACGTCGCCGAACTCGTCGCTTTAAATCCGTTCCTCTTCTTACCCAATTAACACAAGAGCAAGTTGCAATATTTTCTGTTAATCAGCATAAATTCCAAGGTGTTGAGATAAAAGCTTACTTAAAACGTTTTTATCCTTATGGGAAAACCCTCACGCATGTTCTTGGTTATGTAGCTAAAATTAACGATCGTGATTTAGCTCGTCTAGCACGAGAAGAAAAAGACGCAAATTATCAAGCAACTCGTGATATTGGTAAATTAGGTATTGAGCGCTTTTATGAAGATATTCTTCATGGAACTGCAGGCTATCAAGAAGTTGAAGTAAATAGTCGTGGTCGTGTTATTCGTACTCTGAAGTACGTACCACCAATCCCAGGTAAAGATATCGTTTTAAACCTAGATATCAAACTTCAAAAATTTGTTGAAAAACAACTGGATGGACGCAGAGGTTCTGCCATTGTACTTGACCCTAAAACCAGTGCAGTTTTAGCTATGGTTTCAAGCCCAAGCTATGATCCAAACTTATTTGTACATGGTATTTCAAGTAAAAATTACAGCGCTCTATTAAATGATCCTGATCGTCCATTAGTTAACAGAAGTACATTAGGTATCTATCCGCCAGCATCAACCGTAAAACCATTTATTGCTGTTGCAGCATTAAAAGAGAAAATTGTTACGACAGAAACAACCCGTGATGACCCGGGTTATTGGCGCATACCGAACTCTAAAACTAAACCATTTAGAGACTGGAAGCGTTGGGGTCACGGTACAGTTAACTTAAAACAATCTATTGAAGAGTCTGTTGATACCTTCTTCTATCAAATTGCCTATGATATGGGCATTGATAGATTATCAAGTTGGATGATGAAATTTGGTTTTGGTGATTATACAGGTATTGATATTCGTGAAGAAAGTAAAGCGAATATGCCTACTCGAGAATGGAAAGTTGCTCGTTTCCGTACCCCATGGTACCAAGGGGATACTATCCCTGTAGGTATTGGTCAAGGCTACTGGACAGCAACGCCAATGCAGCTTGCAAAAGCAACGGCTGTATTAACCAATCATGGTAAAGTTCAAGCACCACATTTATTAAAAGGCATTATTGAAAATAATAAAGAAGTGCCTTATGAACCAGAGCCTTACCCACCAATTGAAGGGGTAAAAGACAGTTACTGGCAATTAGCTATTGATGGCATGATTCTAGTAAATAATGGACGTAAAGGTACAGCAAGACGAGCTTTTGCTGGCACACCTTATGTAAGTGCTGGTAAATCAGGTACATCGCAAGTATTCGGTCTAAAAGAAGATGAAGAATATAATGCAGATGAAATTGCAGAACACTTACGTGACCACGCTTTATTTACCGGTTTTGCACCAGCAAAAGATCCAAAAGTTATTATTTCTCTCGTATTAGAGAATGGTGGTGGTGGCTCTAGCCAAGGTGGTCCAATAGCTCGTCACGTCTTCGATTATGTATTACTACCGAAAACGGAAGAGGCCGCTAAGAAGTAATGAGAGTTGATATTGCATCAGGAAAGAATCGCGACTTTTTTCATCGAATTCATTTAGATTTACCACTATTGCTAGGCATTTTATTATTGATGGCATGTGCCTTAGTTATTATGTATAGCGCCAGTGGTCAAAGCTTATTGATGATGGATAAGCAAGCAATGAGAATGTTGCTTTCTTTGGGAGTCATGTTCTTTCTTGCGCAAATATCACCAAGAGCCTACGAAGCCGCTGCTCCCTATGTTTTCACTATAGGAATTTTCCTATTATTAGGGGTTCTCCTTTTTGGAGAGGCATCAAAAGGGGCTCAACGGTGGTTGAATTTCGGCTTTGTTCGATTTCAACCATCAGAACTTATCAAATTAGCCGTGCCATTAATGGTGGCTCGTTATATTGGTAATAAACCATTACCACCAACGGTTAGAACTCTCTTTTTCGCTCTGTTAATGGTCTTTGTTCCAACCATCATGATTGCCAAACAACCAGATCTAGGGACCTCAATACTGATTGCAGCATCGGGTATTTTCGTTATTTTTCTAGCCGGTATCAGTTGGAAAATTATCACAGCAGCAGCCGTTGCCGTTGGCGCTTTTATCCCTATTTTATGGTTTTTCTTGATGCGACCTTATCAAAAAGTTCGTGTTCAAACATTATTTAACCCCGAATCCGATCCACTTGGTGCTGGTTATCATATTATTCAATCCAAAATAGCGATTGGTTCTGGTGGCCTATTAGGAAAAGGATGGTTACACGGGACTCAGTCTCAACTCGAATTCATACCTGAACGACATACCGATTTCATTTTTGCCGTGATTGCAGAAGAATGGGGACTTATTGGTGTTATTGCTTTATTAACGCTCTATCTATTTATCATTGGTCGCGGCTTATTTTTGGCAAGTCAAGCACAGACGGCTTTTGGGCGCATGATGGGAGGAAGTGTTGTACTAAGCTTCTTTGTTTATATTTTTGTAAACATCGGCATGGTCAGTGGTATTCTTCCTGTTGTAGGCGTTCCTCTTCCCTTAGTTAGTTATGGTGGTACTTCCATGGTTACCCTAATGGCAGGTTTTGGTATTCTAATGTCAATTCACACTCATAGAAAAGTTCACTCAAAGGCAAATTAATGCGCGTTATTTTACTTGCAGTTTCTCTTATATTAGCGGGTTGTGCTTCTGAACCACCTCAAAAAACAACTGATGAACCTAATGCTGGTCGTTATCAAATAGATAATGATATTGCACCTGATATGCCAATTTCAGTTGAACATATCGAAGATGCTCACCCTCGCTATGAACCAAAAAGTTTATATGGTAATAAAGATTACACCTTATTAGGCAAAGATTACCCGATAGTGAAAGAACCCAAAGGGTTTACTCAAGAAGGGATAAGTTCTTGGTATGGTAAAAAATTTCATGGCCATAAAACATCAAATGGCGAAGTGTATGATATGTATTCAATGAGTGCTGCTCATAAAACACTTCCGCTCCCAAGTTATGTAAAAGTAACCAACAAAGACAATGGAAAAACAGCCATTGTTCGAGTCAATGACCGTGGACCATTTCATGAAGGTCGAATTATAGACCTAAGTTTTGCAGCGGCCGCCAAACTTGATGTACTTAAAACCGGTACAGCAAATGTTAAAATCGAATATATTTCTGTAGCTAAACCGACTAACCCACAAGAATGGCACGCAATAGATCCTAATCAATATCATATTCAAATGGTCGCCGTTAAAAATGAACAAAGTGCGGATAAAATAGCAAAGAAACTAGAAGCTCAATTTAATGCTCCAACAAACATTATAAAATCAGGCAATGTTTACCGTGTTCGTTTAGGGCCTTTTATTGATAGAGACAGAGCAGATAAAACATTGAACGAAGCAAAAAATGGACAATATACTTCAGCGTTTATCATCCAAGAATTGAAGAAATAATGATTTCAAAGATGACAATATCAACAGAAATGTCAATCTTTAGTAAATATTGTAAGTAAATATCTAGCATCTCTTATTGATGTAAATATTAATGAACTAATGCGGAATCTTATTGTCTTTAGATAACAACAAGATAGGGATGTCTCATAAAAAGAGCAGATGAATTTTTATTATCTTTCTTTTCATATAAAATCAGTTATTTAATTACACATCTGGTTATGATATTCAAATCTGCTATTATGTACGCAGTTTCACTACCTCACAGTGCAAAGTTATTATTATGAAAAATTCAGCGAAACAGTTAAAACGACTTATCTTATCGAGCTTTATTTTAGGCTCAACCGTTGCTGTAGCAGCACCTGCGGTTATTCCAAATGCACCGCAAATCGCAGCTAAAGGCTACGTATTAATGGACTATCATTCAGGCAAAGTATTGGCTGAAAAAGATATGAACGTTCGTATGAACCCTGCAAGCTTAACTAAAATGATGACAAGTTATGTTATCGGTCAAGAAATTGAAAGTGGCAACATTTCAATGGATGACGATGTAGTTATCAGCAAAAATGCTTGGGCTAAAAACTTCCCTGGTTCATCAAAAATGTTCATCGAAGTGGGCAGTACTGTAAAAGTTCGTGAACTTAATAAAGGTATTATCATTCAATCAGGTAACGATGCTTGTGTTGCTATGGCTGAACACGTAGCTGGCTCTGAAGATGCATTTGTTGACCTAATGAACGCGTGGGCAAAAACATTAAATCTGAAAAACACACATTTTGCTAACGTTCATGGTCTTGACCGTGATGACCTATACTCAACGCCTTACGATATGGCATTAATTGGTCAAGCTTTAATCCGTGATGTGCCTGAAGAATATCGCGTATATTCTGAAAAATCATTTACTTACAATGGTATCACTCAATACAACCGAAATGGTCTATTGTGGGATAAAAGCATGAACGTTGATGGCATTAAAACAGGCCATACAAACGGTGCTGGTTTTAACCTAGTAAGTTCAGCAACTGAAGGCAAAATGCGTTTAGTTGCCGTTGTTATGGGAACTAAATCTGGTAATGCGCGTAAAGCTGAAAGTAAAAAGTTACTGAATTACGGTTTCCGTTTCTTTGAAACTGTTTCTCCACATAAAGCTAATGAAACATTCGTAACTGAAAAAGTATGGATGGGTAGCACTGACGAAGTTGCTTTAGGTGTTGCAGAAGACACGTATGTTACTTTACCACGTGGCCAAGCTAAGAAAATGACAGCAAGCTTTGTATTAGAAAAAACGCTTGAAGCGCCTATCTACAAAGGTGATGTTGTCGGTAAACTTTACTACCAAATCGATGGTGAAGACATTGCTGAATACCCACTACTAGCTCTAAATGATGTTGAAGAAGGTGGCATCTTTAGCCGTCTTATCGATTACATTGTTCTAATGTTTAAAGGTTGGTTAAGCTAATATTCAGCTAAACTTAAAACACATAAAAGGCAGCTTCGGTTGCCTTTTTTAATTTACTGGATTAACACTTGTTATCTGACCTAGGTCACAGTAATATTCTCAACATATATTATCCATTCTCGATTGGAGACGGTTATGCAAGAGCAACCAAAGCTAAAAGATCTTCTAGAATTCCCATGTAAATTTACTTACAAAGCCGTTGGCCTTGCTCATGAAGAGCTTCCTGAGCTTGTTCTTGAAGTAATCCAACGTCATGCTCCTGGCGATTACACACCTGCAGTAAAGCCAAGTGGCAAAGGTAACTACCACTCAGTATCAGTAAGCATTACAGCGACCTCTATTGAGCAAGTAGAAACGCTTTATAAAGAACTAGCAGAAATCGAAATCGTTCGTATGGTTCTGTAATAAAATGATAGGCAATATTAGCTGATAATATTGCCTACCTTTTTGATCTTTTGATATACCCCTACATTTCTTATCTATTCCTTCCCTTCTATCCTTGCTATCATTAAGCAAATTTTCAACCTAGTGTGATCTAATTGAACAAACGTCTAGTGGTTAAAAATCTTGGTCGACAAGATTACGAACCGGTATGGAAAGCAATGCATACTTTTACCGATGAACGTGATGAAAATACATGTGATGAAGTATGGCTAGTGGAACATAACCCTGTATTTACACAAGGACAAGCAGGCAAAGAAGAACACGTTCTTGCTGCTGGTGATATCCCTATTGTAAAAAGCGATAGAGGTGGACAAGTGACTTATCACGGTCCGGGTCAATTAGTTGCTTATGTATTAATTAATTTGCGACGTAAAAACATTGGTGTACGTGAATTAGTAACGCATATTGAAAATACCGTAATCAATACATTAAGTCATTTTAATGTTGAGTCAGCAGCACGTCCTGATGCTCCGGGAGTGTATGTTGATAACAAGAAAATCTGCTCATTAGGATTACGCATCCGTAAAGGATGTTCATTTCATGGATTAGCACTTAACATTAATATGGATTTGTCTCCTTTCCTACGTATAAACCCTTGTGGTTATGCTGGTATGGAAATGATCCAACTTCATGACTTAGTTAAAGATAACATGACAGTAGAGAATAAAGCAGAACACGTCGAAGATGTTCATCCTTTACTGATTAAAGAATTAACAACATTACTTGATTACACTGATATCGAGTATTTAACGGAAAGCAGCAATCATGAGTAAGCCAATCCAAATGGAAAAAGGTGTAAAATACCGCGATGCCGATAAAATGGCATTAATTCCAGTTAAAAACATGCCTACAGAGCAAAAAGAAGTACTACGTAAGCCTGAATGGATGAAAATCAAACTTCCTGCTAGCAGTAAACGTATCGACGATATCAAATCAGCAATGCGTAAGAATAACCTTCACTCGGTATGTGAAGAAGCCTCTTGCCCTAACCTAGCTGAATGTTTTAACCACGGTACGGCAACCTTCATGATCTTAGGTGCTATCTGCACCCGTCGTTGTCCTTTCTGTGATGTTGCCCATGGCCGCCCTGTTGCACCAGAAGCTGAAGAACCAAAAAAACTGGCTAAAACAATTCAAGATATGAAATTGAAGTATGTCGTAATTACTTCGGTTGACCGTGATGATTTACGTGATGGCGGTGCTCAGCATTTTGCAGATTGTAACCGTGAAATCCGCGCATTAAATCCTGAAATTCGCATTGAAACATTGGTTCCAGATTTCCGTGGCCGTATGGATCGCGCTCTTGAAGCGATGATCGATAACCCGCCAGATGTTTTTAACCATAACTTAGAAACCGCGCCTCGTCTTTACCGTAAAGTACGCCCAGGGGCGAATTACCAATGGTCTTTAGATCTGCTTAAAAAGTTCAAAGATCAGCACCCGAACGTTCCAACTAAATCGGGCCTAATGATGGGCCTAGGTGAAACAAAAGAAGAGATTGTTGAAGTATTAAAAGACTTACGAGCTCATGGTGTAACCATGCTTACTCTAGGTCAATACTTAGCACCAAGTCGTCACCACTTACCAGTAGAACGCTACGTCCCACCTGCTGAGTTTGATGAGTTAAAAGAAATCGCATTAGAGCTTGGGTTTACTCACGCTGCCTGTGGTCCTTTTGTTCGCTCTTCTTACCATGCCGATCTTCAAGCTAAAGGCGAAGAAGTGAAGTAAGGTCTAGGGTCTAGGGTCTAGGGTCTAGGGTCTAGGATGATATGACCCCTTAAAAGTAGACACGGGGTTTTAGTTACTTAACTCAAAATCTATGGGGCTCTTTCCTCCTAGAGTCCCATGCCTTCTTATCGGATTATAATAGCCATCGATATAAAGTCGACTTTGCATTGTCATCTCTTCTCTTGATAGTTGCCCTAAACAGCTTATCCATTCCTTTTTATACTGAGCAAAGAAACTCTCTGAACAAGCATTATCCCAACAGTTTCCTTTACGGGACATACTGATTGTTATTCCTCTCTTGTACAACCAACGCATCGTCATCTCTGACGTATACTGAACTCCTTGGTCTGAATGAAACATCAATTGACTACCATCAGGTCTACGTCTTTCCCAAGCCTTCTTTAAACTACGAACTACAAGCTCTGCGTTGTTAATCCTACTCGTCGACCAACTGATGACCTTTCTTGAGTAAAGGTCTAATACAACACATAAGTACTGCCAACCCTCACTACATCGGACCTGAGTAATGTCTGAAGTCCAAACCCTGTTTGGCTGTGATACTGAAAACTTTCGGTCCAGTAAATTAAAAGCTGGAAAGCCTAATTTCTGCTTAGGCGCACACCCATGCCTCTTCTTACTCGCTCTGGAACGATAACCAAGACTTTGAAGCAGACGTTGGATCCGTTTCTTATTACAAATAAAACCATAAGAGATAGCGGCTTCATAGAGTTTTCTATAGCCAGGGACACAGTGTTGACGTTCGCTTTCGTCTTTTAAAAAACACTTCAATTCAGCGTTATATCTATCGCGAAGCGTAGGCTCTCTATTTAACCACTTATAATACCCTGAAGTGGACACATCAAGATAGCGACAAAGTTTTACTACCGGCCTTACTGGGCTTGAGTACTTGGAAATAAACTCAAATCTTATTCTCTTCGTCTTTCGAAGTAGGCCGTCGCCTTTTTTAAGATATCGTTCTCCAACTCCGCATCTGCTAAGCGTTTTTTAAGTTCGACAACCTCACGCTCTAGTTCTTTTAGCGATTTTTCAGGGCCTTTATTAGGAATGGGCGCTACTGTGTGTTTTTTAGATGTCATCTGGCTTCTCCATTTTACCAATAGCTGAGGAGCGATCCCAATAGAGATCGCCACTGATTTTACTGTATCTGGAGAGTCTAATGACTGTTGAACTGCGTTTCTTTTGAACTCATTAGAAAACTTTCGTTGTGATTTGATTTTCATGTCACTCAATCCTCGTGATCGAGTGTCCACTTTATTGGGGTCAAATCAGGGTCTAGGGTCTGAATAATAAAAAAGGTTGACGTTTTTGCGTCAACCTTTTTTGTTTATAGGTACTTTAGAGTATTGAATTAAGAACGGATTAGATAATCTGCTTTACCAACCCATTTATAGCTTGTTAGCTCTTCTAAGCCCATTGGACCACGCGCGTGAAGCTTCTGAGTAGATACTGCAACTTCAGCACCCAAACCAAATTGAGCACCATCAGTAAAACGAGTTGATGCATTAACATATACTGCAGCAGAGCCAGCTGTATTAATAAATTTCTCTGCTGATTCAATATTATTCGTTAAAATAGTATCTGAGTGACTCGCGTTATGCTTTTGCATATGTGCAGCAGCTTCATTCACATCTGCCACTACTTTCACACCTAATGTGTAACTTAGCCATTCGGTATCAAAATCACCCTCTTGCGCTTCACGTAATGATACGCCTTCAAACTCTTTTAATAGTCCGTAAGCTTTAGGCTCTGCCACTAACTCAACACGACCAGCCATACTATTAGCAAGTAATGCTAAAAACTGTGGTGCAACCGCTTCATGAACCAATAAGGTATCTAGTGCATTACATGCAGATGGGCGTTGTGCTTTTGAGTTATCAACAACAACTAACGCTCTTTCTAGGTCAGCGCTTTCATCAACAAAAGCATGACTAATACCAAAGCCGCCAATGATCACAGGAATAGAGCTGTTTTCTTTACACATTTTATGTAAACCAGCACCACCACGCGGAATGATCATATCAACATAATCATCCATAGTCAGAAGTTGAGACACTAATTCACGATCTGGTTTTTCGATATATTGAACAGACGCCGCTGGTAATCCTGCTTTTTCCAAAGCGACTTGAATAACTTTTACCAATTCCATGTTAGAGAAAAACGTCTCTTTACCACCACGTAAAATGCTTGCATTACCTGTTTTTAAACACAAGGAAGCAATATCAATAGTTACATTTGGTCGTGCTTCATAAATCACACCGATAACCCCAATAGGTACACGACGGCGTGATAATGACATACCGTTTTCAAGGACTTTACTATCAATCTCACTACCTACAGGATCGTTCAGATTAATAACATTACGCACATCATTAGCAATACCAACCAAACGCTCTTCAGTTAATAGAAGACGATCTTGCATCGCTTCAGAAATACCAGCTTCTACTGCGGCTTTAATGTCTTTTTCATTAGCTGCTAATATCGCATCTTTATTTGCTTCTAATTCATCAGCAATAATTGCAAGTGCTTTATTCTTTTGCGCTGTTGGAGCAACAGCTAAGTCAAATGCAGCGGCTTTAGCTGCTTGACCCATAGTTGTTAAATTCACAATATATCCTTTTACTAAATCAGTACTAAATCATCACGATGGATAGCTACAGGGCCATATTCGTAGCCTAATACTGCGTAAATATCCTGACTGTGTTTTCCTAAAATCTTAGATAAGTCATCACTTGAATAACGTGAAATACCACGAGCGATCAATTCACCTTTTGTATTCACAATTTTCGCTACGCCACCACGAACGAAATGGCCTGATACTTCAGTGATACCTTTACTTAATAAACTGCTGCCTTTTTGTTGAACTGCATTAACAGCGCCTTCATCAATAACAATGCTGCCTTTTGATGGAGGTCCAGCTAAGATCCAACGTTTACGGCTCTCTAGAGCACACTCAACAGGTAAGAACTTCGTACCTTGAGGTTTAGAGTTAACCACATCAGTAATTACATTCTCAGCACTACCAGCGGCAATAATTACTTCGATACCCGCTCGGCGCGCCACATCAGCAGCTTGCAACTTCGTCGCCATACCACCGGTACCAAGTGTTGTACCACTTCCGCCAGCTATCTTGCGTAGTGTTTCATCGATAGTATGAACTTCTTTGATCAATTCTGCTTTTGGATCTTTACGTGGATCAGCGGTAAATAGACCCGATTGGTCTGTTAACAATAATAATTTATCTGCACCCGCTAAAATACCGACTAATGCAGAAAGGTTATCGTTATCACCAACTTTAATTTCATTGGTTGCTACCGCATCATTTTCATTAACGATAGGAACGATATTATTTTTTAATAGCGCCTGAAGCATATCTCGTGCATTCAAATAACGCTCACGATCATCCAAATCAGCTCGAGTTAATAGCATTTGACCTACGTCGACACCATAAATACCAAACAAACTTTGCCATGCTTGAATTAAGCAACTTTGACCAACAGCAGCTAATAACTGCTTGTTAGCCATGGTTTTGGGTAGTTCGGGGTAGTTAAGATGCTCACGGCCAGCAGCAATTGCGCCAGACGTAACAACAATAACTTGATGGCCAGCTTTTTTTAGCTGAACACATTGGCGAACTAATTCGACCATGTGTGCTCTATCTAATTTTAATGTGCCACCGGTGAGTACACTTGTACCAAGTTTAACGACTATGGTTTGAGATTGTGTATTCAATTCCCTACTACCTATTTTACTTAAATAAATGATGTAAATTTTACGACGATAATCATCGTAACGTTGTTGGTAAAACTGACACTACTTTTAGCAAGCAAATCAGAACAGTACAAGCTTAAAATAGCATTTAATAACATTTCACTTTAATTCTATTAATAAATAGAGAAACTATTGCTTCATTTCCTCTTTGATCCATTCAATCATCTGCTTTAATGCTTCTTCATAGCCACTATGTAATGTCTTACTATTTAGCTCAACCCCTTTACCATATTTGCTAAAGAGCGCCGCTAATTTGTTATCTGACTTAGGTGAAACAGGATCATCCTTCAGACCAATAGCCAAAACAGAAACTGATGTTTTTCGCCCACCAGACAAGAAACCTTGATTTTTAAGCGACCATGCTTGCATTTGACTTGTAAGGCTATTTATATCAACAACTTGCTTAGCCAACCTTGAAGCTAACACATCAAGATACATTTTAGGCATGGTTTTTAATCTTGTTGAATTGGTCAGAATTTGATGAACAGGAGCACCCAATGCAACACACGCTTTTAATCGATTTGGCTCTAAAAACGAAAGACGCAATGCGACATTACCACCAAATCGAAATCCCATAACAGCAGCATGAAAACGATCTACCCACGGAATATTTGGAAGATAATTCAATACAGCTTGATGCAAACAACTTGAATCTTCACTTAATGGCCAGTGAGAACTATGACCTATTGATGGCATATCTAATGTCAACATCGCCATATTATTAGGGGCAAGAAAGTCACGATACAAACGCCACATGTCCGTTTGTAGTGAATCCATGCCACCACTCACTATAACGACAGGCAATGGTTTTTCTGTATTTGGTAAATGCAAATAGCAGGTTATTTTTCTTCCCTGATACGGTACAAGTATTTTTTCAACACGGTGAGAAGTTTGTTTTGCTGCCATATCATAGGCTTGACTAGCTAACACTTGTGATTGAATTGCTAGATTATCTCCCTTTATATGAGGATAACCTGCCACACTAAAATACAAACTAGCTTTAAAATACGCTTCTGCTGCCTCATCACCATCCAGTTCCGAAGCCGTTTTTTGATGTTCCATTCCCGCATGGATCCATTCATAGGCCCAGTTTCCAGAATGATAACCGCTTACGGTATCTAACCATTCATCACGAGAACGATGCTTTTGACTATTTGCAATACGAGCCAATATGGATTCAAGCTCTATTGCATCTACGCCTTGCCATATCCATTGTGGTCGGCGTAATTCACGATACCAAGTACGCCCACTTTGTTCCAATTGCTCCAAACTACTCGGAAGATAAGGAACCAAGCCTGACGTCTCTAATGCTTGCTTATGGTTTTTAAACAATTTAACTGAAAGGTTTTCACTCTCTGGTTGAGGCATATCTACCACCAATCAACAACATATTCATCTTCTCACTATATACTGAAAGAAGAATAAGGAATATGAAGAAGCGAATAAAATTAAGTTTTGAATAAAAAAAATGACCCTATAAAAGAGTCATTTTATTAAAATATTTTTTGCTAATTATTTTTTAGCAATAGGATCGACGTAAGTTACCGCCATATCCCAAGGTTGTTCAATCCATGTATCTTGTGGGATATCTACAACATAAGCGTCTACTAGATGTACGCCTGCAGGTTTAGCACATACCGTTACTAATTTACCTTTAGGGTACATTTCACGTAATTTAACCGCAGTATCACCGCTATCTACTAGATCATCAATGATGATGAAACCTTCACCGTCACCTTCCATCGCTTTAACAACCGTCATATCACGCTGATGATCATGGTCATAGCTTGAGATACATACTGTATCAACATGACGAATATTTAACTCACGAGCCAAGATTGCAGCAGGAACTAAACCACCACGGCTCACAGCCAAAATACCTTTCCATTGATCGGCAGGAAGTAACTGTTCAGCAAGCTGACGAGTATACATCTGCATGTTATCCCAAGTGATTACAAATTTATTAGCCATAATTGACAAAACCTCTAAGTGACACAGTCATCAACGACTATGCCGTAAAAATAAATTTCAGCGTGAATAATGCAGCTAGAACCCAAACGCTGATATGAACTTCGCGACCTTTACCACTAAGCAACTTAATTGCAGCGTAAGAAATAAAGCCTAATGAAATACCATCAGCAATAGAAAAGGTTAACGGCATTAATAAGCATACCACAACAACTGGGGCTGCTTCAGTAAGATCTCGCCAATCAATGCTAACAAGACCTGACATCATCAAAATCGCGACATAGAACAAAGCACCAGCGGTTGCATAAGCTGGAACCATTCCTGCTAATGGAGCAAAAAACAATGCAAGTAAGAACAGAATACCAACAACAACAGCTGTCAAACCAGTTCTACCACCTGCAGCTACCCCTGCAACACTTTCAATATACGATGTCGTATTTGAAGTACCCAATAAAGCACCAACAGATGTCGCTGTTGAATCAGCAAGTAACGCTTTATTTAATCGAGGGATATTGCCGTCTTTGTCCATGATCCCAGCTTTTTGTGATACACCAACTAAAGTGCCGGCTGTATCAAATAAATCAACAAACAAAAAGGCAAACACAACAGTTAACATGCTTAGTTCAAACGCACTAGAAAAATCTAATTGTAAAAAGGTAGGTGCGATACTTGGTGGCATTGACATAACACCAGCATATTGAACTTCACCAAAAAGCAGCGAAAGTGCAGTTACAGCCAAAATAGCAATCATAACAGCAGCTTTATAACCACGATGCACTAAAGCAATGGTTAAAAAGAAAGCTAATGCCCCCATAACAGCAGGAAAACTGTTAATGTGGCCCATTGAAACCAATGTCGCAGGGTTATCAACAACAATCCCTGAATTTTTTAGTGCAATAAATGCCAAAAATAACCCAATACCGGCAGAAATGCCCGTTCTTAAAGAAAGAGGGATTGAGTTAATAATTAATTCTCTAATCTTAAATAAGCTAAGAAGAATAAATAAAACCCCTGACATAAATACTGCAGCAAGAGCGACTTGCCATGTATGACCCATACCTAAAACAACGGTATAAGTAAAAAAGGCATTAAGTCCCATACCTGGAGCTTGAGCTATCGGGAAATTTGCAACAAATCCCATAATGAAACAGCCAATAGCTGCTGCAATACAAGTTGCGACAAATACAGCCCCTTTATCCATTCCCGCATCCGCCAAAATCGCTGGATTAACGAAAATAACATAAGCCATGGTTAAAAACGTGGTTATACCAGCTATAACTTCAGTACGAACAGTCGTACCATTAGCTTTTAGTTGAAATAATTTCTCAAGCATTAGAGTAATTTCCTAGTGAATTTATGCAATCTAAACGTTTGCGTAATCGATTGGCTGAGAATTATAAAGTGGAATTATGCTAATTTCTAGCGATAGTTGCCCTTTTAATAAGCAAACAGTAAATAAAGTGAATGCACTAATCTTACGATCATGAAATTAATTTAATGATTCAATTAGTTAGAATGAAAAATAAAAAGAGTGTGGAAGTGATTAATATTTTTTAGATAAAAAAAAACGCCATCCAAAATAGTTTTGAATGGCGGAGAATTAACTGCCCATAAGGGTAGAATAGAATTCCAATTATAGGGGTATTACTTTAACGTATAAAACCGAAGTTTTATTAGTAACCAAAGCACATTGGGTACACAAATTGACTTGTGTATACAGAGCGTTGATTCCAGAATTTTGAAGAACTTAAAAAAGACATAACATCACCTTATCAATTGATAGTTTTTAACATTTTAAATTGATCTCGGTTCCTTGGAGGCGATAAATCGGACTCATCCTATGAGCATTTTTTTCTGCCTTATCAGCAGATGAGATAACTATACCACCAAGAAATTAAATTACAACAAAAACATGACGAGCCTCACATAAAAAACAGAAAATAGCTTATTGACTATACTAATAATGTAATTTTATTACGAAACCGTTTGCGAATGCTGCTCATTTAATCGTCTGTCATTTCATCATTTTAAATTGTTTTTCCATTTAGAATATCAAACAGAGTAATTCGCTAGATTCAGAGGTATACTGAATTGTATTAACAAACAATGACTCAAATAATTAGAGCATTAATAAGTAAAAACCGTTTTCATAAAGGAGATTCTTGTGTCTGAGATCAGTCAACTAACCCCTCAACCTCTTTGGCAATTTTTTGACAAAATCTGTTCTATTCCTCACCCTTCAAAACATGAAGAAGCATTGGCTCAATACATTATTGAATGGGCAACAACTGAAGGTCTAGATGTGCGCCGTGATCCTACTGGTAACGTTTTTATTAAAAAACCAGCAACACCAGGCATGGAAGATCGCAAAGGCGTAGTTCTACAAGCTCATATCGATATGGTTCCACAAAAAAATGAAGATACAGAGCACGACTTCACTAAAGATCCAATTCAACCGTACATTGATGGTGAGTGGGTAACGGCAAAAGGAACGACGCTTGGTGCTGATAACGGCATGGGTATGGCATCTTGTCTTGCAGTGTTAGCATCAAAAGAGCTAAAACACGGCCCTCTAGAAGTATTATTAACTATCGATGAAGAAGCAGGTATGACAGGAGCTTTTGGTCTGGAAGCTGGATGGTTAGAAGGTGATATCCTTTTAAACACAGATTCAGAGCAAGAAGGTGAAGTTTACATGGGTTGTGCTGGTGGTGCCGATGGTGCTATCAAATTAGACATTGAACGTGAAGCCCTTCCTTCTGGTTACATCACTCGACAAATCACACTAAAAGGCTTAAAAGGTGGTCATTCAGGTTGTGATATTCATACTGGCCGTGGAAATGCTAACAAACTACTAGGTCGTTTTTTGGCTGGTCACGCACAAGAGCTTGATTTACGCCTTGTTGAATTCCGTGGCGGTAGTCTACGTAATGCAATTCCACGTGAAGCTTTTGCTACTATTGCAGTTCCTGCCGAAAATGAAGCTAAGTTAGCCGAATTATTTACTTTCTATACAAACCTATTAAAAGATGAATTAGGCAAAGTAGAAACAGATATCGTTAGCTTTAACGAAACAACATCTGCAGAACAAGTACTAACAAAGAACACTCAATCTCGTTTTATTGCGACCCTAAATGCATGTCCAAACGGCGTAATTCGCATGAGCGATGATATCGAAGGTGTAGTTGAGACATCATTAAATGTTGGTGTGATCACCACTGACGAAAACAGCATTACTATTCTATGTCTTATCCGTTCATTAATGGATTCAGGCCGTAGTATGGTTGAAGGTATGCTTTCATCTGTTGCTGAGTTAGCAGGAGCACAAGTCACGTTCTCAGGCACTTACCCTGGTTGGAAACCTGATGCGGATTCAGAGATCATGCACGTTTTCCGTGATGTATATGAAGGTATTTACGGCAATAAACCTAATATCATGGTGATTCATGCTGGTCTTGAGTGTGGGTTATTTAAGAAACCTTATCCAGAAATGGATATGATTTCATTTGGCCCAACGATTAAGTTCCCTCACTCTCCTGATGAGAAAGTGAAGATTGATACTGTTGCATTATACTGGGAACAAATGGTGGCTATTTTAGAAAATATTCCTAAAAAATAATGCTATCTAACTAAACAACAAACGGTCAGCACATGCTGACCGTTTTTTATTTACGCAATTATAATCTAAATAAGTACCTAATTTCTCTTACTTAAATTCGTGCAATCCGACGTCTATTTGTAGATCTTAGGATTTGTAGAACCCCAAATAACATAAAGTTCAGGCATGCTACGGCTACTGAATGCTTCCATTTCTTTCGCCTCAATAGTGAATTCATTTTGCTTACCAAATAATACAACCTCATCTCCAGGCTGCACATTTTTAATATCAGTGACATCTACCATTGTGGTATTCATTGATGTTACACCAACAACATTCGCTTTTTGCCCATTAATCAGTACATAGCCATTATTACCAATAGAGCGAACGTAACCATCAGAATAACCTAATGGTAAATTAGCTAAAATAGAATCGCGCCCTAGCACATAAGTACTGCTATAACCAATGGTGCTCCCTTTTGGTAAATAGTTTAAAGAAGCCACAGATGTTTTGAATTGAACAATGCGCTTGTATTCAGGATTATTTGGCATATCACCATAAAGAAGACCACCAGGGCGAACCATATCTAAGTGCGCTTCAGGTAAATTGATTGTGGTGTATGAATTTGCCACATGCAGTGTAATATCATCACGGTTTAATTGTGCTTCATCAATTAACCATTGGCTCTCTTGTTTAAAAAGATTTAATTTAGTGCGAATTTCATCGACAGATTCATTTGGGAAGTGAGTCATAATGCCAACAATGTTCACATGTCCATTAAAGGCAATGTTTAATGCTTCTTTCTTACCCTGAGGTTGTGATAAATCCAAACCATTGCGACCCATACCACCAGCATTCAAAGCCAGGTGCACAGGAATAATCGTGTTGTTCTGTTTTGCTAATTTCGCAATAATATTAGCTTGTTCACTTGAACCAATTAACTCTTCAATTTTATATTGTAAACCAGATTCAATTTCATTCGGTGATGCCGCACGAACGCGCATTAGTTCGCCGACAAAACCTTTAGCACGCACAATACGAGCTTCTTCATTACTTGTTATACCAATACATTCAACATTGCGCTCAATAACTGAGGCCATTAAACCTTCAATACCATTACCATAAGCATCCGCTTTCATTATGGCGCACACTTTTGTGTCTTGCTCTAATGATGCTCTTAAAGTATCAATATTATTTTGGAAAGCTTGGGTATCGATCTCTAACCATGCGTTAGTTTGTTGAATTTTTTCTTGATTTGTTAATGTATCTAAAGAAAGAAGTGGAGCTGAATTAGCGATACTTGGTAATGCCAAACTTAACGCTAATGCACATTTAGTAAACTTCATAAACAACCGTTTTTATATAATAATTATTTCGAAAACTCGAAAGGGAATTATATATCGTCGTTTTTTTAACCTCTACAGAAACAGTGCAAATAAGAACCAACTGATTTAACTTTAATCAAAAATCAATAAATTTAAATGGAATTTATATTAAAATCTCAACACTGAAACACTAAATTATATTATTCATCATTAAATGAGTTGTAATTGTTGAAAAAACTCTTTCTCTTTGAGCGTAACACTTAATCCAATTAAACGAATCTCTCTTCCCTTTTGCCTTTCTAACACCTCTTCTAACAGCTCCTTAAAAAATGGTAGCGTTAAGTTATGATGTACATGTTCAATTGTCGTTTGTTGAAAGTCAGCAAACTTAATTTTAATCCCTTGCTTGGCAATAAAAGTTGAACCATTCGCTTTTAATAACCTTTTTTCTAACTCAGGAAATAACCTATTTTCGATAACATCCCAGCATTCATTAAAACTACTGATATTATGTGTAAATGTCCGCTCTACTCCCACAGATTTTCGGTTTCGTTCAGTGACAACCTCTCTTTCATCAATACCATGAGATCTTTTCCACAATGACGCTCCCATCTTCCCAAATTTCAGTAATAAATCTCTTTGATCACTCTTTTGTATATCTTCACAAGTATACAGCCCAAATTGATGAAGACGCTCCAAACTCACTTTTCCTACTCCAGGAATTTTCTCTAGAGGTAACCCCTTAATTTCATTCATCATGGAATCAGGGGTAATAACATACTGTCCATTTGGTTTATTAAGATCTGATGCAATTTTAGCTAAGAATTTAAGTGGGGCGATTCCAGCAGAAGCGGTAAGCTGAAGCTCATTAAAAATATCTTTTCTGATTTGCTCTGCTATTAATGTTGCAGAACCGTGTAAAAGTGAGCAATCACTAACATCTAAATACGCTTCATCTAATGAGAGGGGTTCAATTTTATCGGTATATCGTCGAAATATACGATGAATATGGTGAGATACTTCTTTATAGACCTGCATTCGGCCCGGTACAACAACGAGATTTGGGCATAATTTTAATGCTTTACCTGTTGGCATAGCAGAACGAATACCAAACTTCCTAGCTTCATAATTACAAGTACTTAGTACACCTCGTTGACGTTCATGCCCCCCAACCGCCAAAGGTACATTGCGTAAACTGGGATTATCTCGCATTTCAACAGCCGCATAGAAGCAATCCATATCAATATGAATAATCTTTTGATTTCTAGTTACTTGCTTCGAAGAAGGTAATTGGTAGTCGATACTCATAAAAATTAACTGTATAAAAACACAGTCAATAATAACTTTGAACCATTTTTTATTCAAATAAAAACAGCACCAATAATAGGTGCTGTTTAAAAATGGAATTATGAGGTATTAATTATGCGATACGGTCTTTTTCCCATGCTGCTAATTTTTCAGCTCTAAGTGCTGCTTTAGCTTCACGCTTTTTGCGGGCATCGCATGGTTCAGGACAATTACAAACTTTATCAATACCAACAGCACCAAGACCACCACAGCTACCTTTTACAACTTTACGCTGAATGATGTAACCAATAGCCATTGCAGCAATCACCGCTAAGAAAACAAAAAATGTAATCAGAAATGTATTCATTATTTACTCACTTACTTCAAAAAAGGCTTAAAGGCTTCAGATGCTATCTCTTTAAAGCCATCTTTCGTTTTCACTATCATGAAAACAGGAATATTGTGTTTATTAGCAACCTCTATACCTTGCTCTTCACCAAGAAGCATTAAACCCGTAGCAAGTCCATCGGCCGTCATTGATGATTTATCGAGTACCGTTACAGATACTACCTTATTTGATATAGGGTAACCTGTAATTGGGTTAATAATATGAGAGTAACGGATACCCTCTTTCTCAAAGTATATACGGTAATCACCAGATGTCGCTACTGCATGATGACCCGGCTCTATAATCTCTTGAATCGCACGCTCATCAACTGATGGTTTTTCAATTGCGATACGCCAAGCAACATTTTCTTTATTTTTGCCTTTCACTCGCATCTCACCACCGACTTCAACCATGTAATCAGTGATGCCAAGCTCTTCTAGGTAATTAGCAACAACGTCAACACCCCAACCTTTAGCAATAGTTGATAAATCAACATATAACTCAGGAATATCTTTTGTAACAGTGGTTTCTGTAGCTGTTAAATGCTGAATACCCACAATTTTACGTCGTGCATTTAATTCTTCATCAGTAGGAACGACTTCTGGTCGAGCTTCTGGACCAAATCCCCATAGATTAACAAGAGGACCAACAGTTACATCAAGCGCACCTAAAGTAACTTTATTTAATCGAATAGCTTCTTTAATAACTGTTGCTGTATCTTTTGATACGGTAAATGGGGTCAGTTCTTTACTTTGGTTAAAGCGACTCAACTCTGAATCTTTTCTGTAAGTCGACATTTGGTCATTAACAAGCTCTAATCGCTTATCTATCTCCGCATGAACGTCTTCAGATTTAGGCAGTCCATCTTTGCTTATATATTTAATATTATAGCTTGTCCCCATCGTAGGGCCATTCAGATACACTTGCTCACGCTGATCACCACAACCAGCAAGTAAAATAAGGGCAAAACAAGATAATAAAATAAGTTTTGCTTTATGAATTAACTGAGTAAAACTGACAAACACTGCCAACTCCTTTAAATACAAACAATACACAGGAATATAAATTTAAGTTTATTTACTAAACCTATAACCCTGTACTTTGTCAGGTTAAATACGGACCATAAATACGAAAAAAGGCTGACTCAGTACTGAGTCAGCCAATATTTCTTACTTCAATAGATTAACCACCGAAGTCATCTAGTAAGATGTTTTCATCTTCAACACCAAGATCTTTCAGCATGCCGATAACAGCAGCGTTCATCATTGGTGGACCACACATGTAGTATTCACAATCTTCAGGTGCTTCATGATCACGTAAGTAGTTTTCATAAAGAACATTGTGGATAAAGCCTGTGTAACCATCCCAGTTATCTTCTGGCATTGGATCAGAAAGTGCACAGTGCCATACGAAGTTTTCGTTATCAGCCGCTAGGCCATCGAAATCTTCAACATAGAACATTTCACGCTTAGAACGTGCACCATACCAGTAAGACATCTTACGCTTAGACTTAAGACGTAATAATTGGTCAAAGATATGAGAACGCATTGGCGCCATACCTGCACCACCACCGATGAATACCATTTCATTGTCAGTATCTTTAGCGAAGAACTCACCAAATGGACCAGAAATAGTACATTTATCACCAGCTTTTAGTGACCAAATATAAGAAGACATTACACCAGGTGGAACATCAGGATTATTTGGCGGCGGAGTCGCGATACGAACGTTCAGTTTAATAATGCCTTTCTCTTCTGGGTATGAAGCCATAGAGTAAGCACGGATTGAATGTTCATTAACGATTGACTCGTAACGGAACAAGTTAAACTTATCCCAGTCACCACGATATTCTTCAGGAATATCAAAATCCGAATATTTAATATGGTGTGGTTCAGCTTCAATCTGAATATAACCACCAGCACGGAATGGAACTTCTTCACCTTCAGGGATAGCAAGCGCTAACTCTTTAATGAAAGTAGCTTCGTTATCATTAGAGATAACAGTACATTCCCACTTTTTAACACCAAAGATTTCTTCAGGAAGTTCAATTTCCATGTCAGTTTTCATTGAAACTTGACATGCTAGGCGCTCACCTTCGCGAGCCTCACCTTTTGAAATGTGATCAAGCTCTGTAGGTAGAATATCACCACCACCAGATTTCACTTTCACACGACACTGACCACAAGAGCCACCACCACCACAAGCAGATGATACGAAAATACCAGCGCTACCAAGAGCACTAAGTAATTTACCACCTGGTTGTGTAATGATTGCTTTATCAGCATCGCCATTTACAGAGATAGTAATGTCACCTGATGGTACTAACTTAGATTTAGCGAATAAGATCACTAATACTAAAGCCAATACAATAATGGTAAACATCGCTACACCAAGAATAATGCTTTGCATTTGTTATTCCTTATTATTGGGTGCTTACCCTACAGTTGAACACCAGAGAAAGACATAAAGCCTAACGCCATTAAACCTACTGTAATGAAAGTAATACCAAGGCCACGAAGACCTGGAGGTACATCAGAGTACTTCATTTTTTCACGAATACCAGCAAGTGCTACGATAGCCAACATCCAACCAATACCTGAACCAAAACCGTATACTACAGATTCAGCAAAGTTATAGTCACGTTGAACCATGAAAGATACACCACCGAAAATAGCACAGTTAACTGTGATTAACGGAAGGAAGATACCTAGAGCATTGTACAAAGGTGGGAAGAAGCGATCTAAGATCATTTCTAGAATTTGTACTAGTGCTGCAATTACACCGATAAAAGTAATAAAGCTAAGGAATGTTAAATCAACACCCGCAACTAACGCATTTTCTTTTAGTAGGTACGTATAAACAAGGTTGTTCACAGGTACAGCGATTGTTAGAACAACAACTACCGCAACACCAAGACCAAACGATGTTTTTACTTTCTTAGATACAGCTAAGAACGTACACATACCTAGGAAAAATGAAAGCGCCATGTTTTCGATGAAGATCGATTTAACAAGTAAACTAATATAATGTTCCATTTCGACCTTACTCCTTCGCTTCTACTTGTTCTGGTTTAAGGATACGGATAGCCCAGATCATAAAACCAATTAAGAAGAATGCTGATGGTGCTAGAAGCATTAGACCATTTGGTTGGTACCAACCACCGTTAGAAACAAGTGGAAGAACTTCAACACCAAATAGCTTACCAGAACCAAGAAGTTCACGGAAAAATGCTACTGTCATCAGTACAAAACCATAACCAAGACCGTTACCAATACCATCGATAAACGATGGGAATGGAGCAGACTTCATTGCGAACGCTTCCGCACGCCCCATTACGATACAGTTTGTAATGATCAAGCTTACGAATACTGAAAGCTGTTTAGAGATATCGTATAGATATGCTTTCAATACTTGGTCAACAACGATTACCAAAGAAGCAATGATCGCCATCTGAACGATGATACGAACGCTGTTTGGCATGTGGTTACGAATTAGCGAAACGAATAAGTTAGATAAAGCAGTAACAAACATTACCGCTAAAGTCATAACGAAAGCCGTTTCAAGCTTAGTTGTTACAGCTAGAGCTGAACAAACACCAAGAACTTGTAGCGCGATAGGGTTGTTATCCAACACCGGCGCTAAAATGCTCTTTTTAATATCTTTTGCGCTAGCCATTAGTTCAGACCTCCATCACGAACTTTAGCAAGGAATGGACCGAAGCCATCATTACCTAACCAGAAGTCAAACGTGTGTTGAACACCGTTACCTGTTAGCGTTGCACCAGAAAGACCATCTACACCGTACTCAGAACCAGCTGGAGCACCGCCTTTAACGATCTTAATTGCAGGTTTATGATTTTCATCAAACAGTTTCTTACCTACGAATTGTGCACGCCACGTTGGGTTTTCAACTTCACCACCAAGTCCCGGAGTTTCCGCTTGGTCGTAGTAAGTGATACCCGCAATAGTGTTACCATCAGTCTCAACTGCAACAAACGCATACATCATTGACCATAATCCAGTACCGTGAACAGGTAGGATAATTTTAGTCACTTTGTCGCCATCTTTAACTAGGTAAACAACACCCACGTTTGCACGACGAATGATTTTTGCTTTATCTTGCTCAGCTGTTAGCTTAATTGATTGTTTTGGATCTTTAGCTGCTTTACGTTGATCGTAAGTAGCTGCGTCACCATCAACGAACTCACCTGTTGCAAAATCAACAAGACGAGGTTCGATGTTTGCAGCGAATAGCTCAGGAACAGTACCTGAACCTGTAACACCTGCAACTTCAACAATTTTGCTTTGCTTATCTAGAACTGCGTTTGCTTTTTGCTTATCACGCAGACCAACTGCCGCCGTTGATACGATGATTGAACACACTAGGCTCAAACCAATAACAACACCGAGAGTCTTTTTAATGCTATCGTTATTACTTGCCATAGCGTTTTAGTCTCCGTTTCACGTTACCTTCAACTACAAGGTTATCAAACAGTGGAGCAAACAAGTTTGCAAATAGAATAGCTAACATCATACCTTCAGGGTATGCAGGGTTAACTACACGGATCATTACAGCCATACCACCAATTAAAATACCGTACCACCACTTACCTTTATTAGTAAATGAAGCCGATACTGGGTCTGTTGCCATAAAGATCATACCAAACGCGAAACCACCAAGAACTAGGTGCCAATGCCAAGGCATGCTGAACATTGCATTTGTGTCAGAACCGATTAGGTTAAACAGTGTAGACACTGCAACCATACCGATCATTACACCAGCAATGATACGCCATGAAGCAATACGCATGTAAACGATCATTAGACCACCAAGGATCAGAGCAAGAGTCGAAACCTCACCAATTGAACCTGGGATATTACCAATGAATGCGTCCATCCAAGTGATTGTGTCGCCAGTAATTGTATTTACTAGGCCACCTTGACCGCCTTGTGCCCATTGGCTAAGTGCTGTTGCACCAGAGAAGCCATCAGCAGCAGTCCAAACTGTATCACCTGAAATTTGAGCTGGGTATGCAAAGAATAGGAATGCACGACCCGCTAGCGCAGGGTTTAGGAAGTTACGACCAGTACCACCAAAGATTTCTTTCGCTACAACAACACCGAAAGTAATACCTAACGCTGCTTGCCATAGTGGAAGTGTTGGTGGAACGATCAATGCGAAAAGGATAGAAGTTACAAAGAAACCTTCGTTAACTTCATGCTTACGCACCATACAGAACAATACTTCCCAGAAACCACCAACAAGAAACACTGTTGCGTAGATTGGTAAGAAGTATGTTGCACCCAGTAGCATGCTACTGCCCCAACCTGCATCAGCACTTACTGTGCCACCTAGCATTTCAGTCAACCAGTAGTGCCAGTTGCCAGAAATAACTGCTGCAAGTTCAGCGCCTGAATACATATGTTCAAGAGCAACAATTGCTTGGTTACCTGCGTTGTACATACCCCAGAACATTGCTGGGAATACCGCAAACCATACCATGATCATGATACGTTTTAAGTCAACGCTATCACGAACATGTGAACCACCTTTTGTTACTGTACCAGGAGTATAGAAAAGTGTTGCTGTTGCTTCGTATAAAGCAAACCACTTCTCATATTTACCGCCTGGCTCAAAATGATGTTCAACTTTTTCAAATAAATTTAAAAGGCTCATCAATTACCCTTCCTTCTCGATGGTATCCAAGATCTCACGAAGCATTGGACCATACTCATATTTACCAGGGCACACATATGTACATAGACCTAGATCTTCTTCATCTAATTCTAATGCACCTAAGCGTTGTGCACTGTCAACATCACCAGCACAAAGGTCACGCAATAACATGGTTGCTTCCATGTCTAATGGTAATACGCGTTCGTAGTTACCGATTGGCACCATTGCACGATCACTACCGTTAGTAGTTGTCGTCATGTTAAACAGTTGACCTGAGAATAAGTGACTCAAGAATGAACGAGTTACTGAGAATTTGTTTTTGCCAGGAACAGCCCAACCAAACAATTCTTTCTCACGACCTTCACGAAGAACAGAAACTTGCTGATGGTAACGACCAAGGTAAGCGTGAGGACCTGATGCTTGCGTACCGTTAAGTACAGAACCAGAAATCACACGAACTTCACCAGGCATTACTTCACTGTCAGTTAAATCAGCTAAGCTTGCACCAGTAATAGTACGAACTAAGCGAGGATTATTTACTGCAGGGCCAGCTAAAGATACGATTCTTTCAGAGTAGATTTCACCCGTTAAGAACAGTTGACCGAATGCAATCACATCTTGGTAACCAATGCTCCACGCTACATGATTTGTATCTACAGGATACAAGTAATGCATGTGAGTACCGGCTAAACCTGCTGGATGAGGGCCATCAAATACATGTTCTTCAACATTTTTTTGAGAAGAACGAGGTAAGCTACCTCCTTTCTTACATACATAAACTTTATCGCCTGTTAATACAGATAATAAGTCTAAGCCTGCAACAAAAGCTTCTTCTTGTTGGTTAATGATCACTTCTGCATCAGCCGCTAACGGATTAGTATCCATAGCAGTAACAAAGATAGCCTTTGTTTCAGAATCAATCGCTGGAACCTTGCTGAACGGACGAGTACGTAATGCAGTCCATGCACCTGAATCAACCAGTTGTGTTTTAATCGTTTCACGATCAAGCGACACTAGTTCATTTGCTGCATAGCTATTAAAAGTAACCTGCTCTTCGCCTTCAACTGCAATTACTACAGATTGAAGTACGCGCTTCGCACCACGGTTAATTTCAACAACCTTACCACTTACTGGAGCAGTAAATACTACGCCTGGATTCTTTTTATCAGCAAAAAGAACCTGACCTTTCTTTACTACATCTTCCACGCGGACATGCATCGTAGGACGCATACCAACGTACTCTTCGCCAAGCAAGGCGACTTTAGTGATGGATTTACCATCATTAATCACCTGAGTAGGAACACCTGCAATAGGAAGATCCAAACCCTTTTTTATTGTAATCATACGCACTTGCACTAATTTTATGGGAAAAAAGATTCTATATAAGACACGACACTGCATGTGTCCAGTATTGGCGACACAAATCACGCAACACTATTAACATCCTAGTAATATGCTTTTTACATAAATACGAAAAAAGCTGTTTTAAGGCGGAGGATTCTATCATTTTTTATGGTGTAGATGCCACGTTCAATGACTCGATTCCTGCTATTTTTTACTATTCATTGTCAGAAATCATTGAAATAGGTTGAGCATTTTAGACCTACTGCACAATTCTTGTTCAAAATCAAAAAATACCCCATAAGTAGCAATGACATTAAATATTGGTCATTTTTTAACAAACAGCCTTACTTTATATTTATTTTATGTTAAAAAATAAACATTAGCGTTTCATTTTTAACCTTTTCCACCGCCCATACAGTTGGGACTAAGAGGAACTTGCTCTGTATCTAGAGCTTGCCATTCTGTTTCTGTATACGTATGAATGGCTAAAGCATGAATATGGTCTGACAATTCTTCAGCTAAGATGTTATTAATAGTCCGATGACGAGCAATTAAACGTTTACCTTCAAATTCATCGCTCACTACAATCACCTTAAAATGGCTCTCTGAACCTTCAGGTACGTTATGCATGTAGCTTTCATTTAGAACTTTAAGATAAGAAGGCGCTAACGCTTCGCGTAATTTTTGTTCAATTTGATGCTGAATCATATAATTCCTTTCTTTATTTGAATTCTTCTGTTTCCACTTTATACACCATTTGCGACAATAGCTAGAAGCCTTCCCTATTTGAAGATCAAACCATTATGAAAACAGAACTGAGTCTACTTGACCGAAGCCTAAATTTACAACGTTACCCTAAACGTGCTCAAGAACTACTGCAAGCATGGGATGCGGGTGATGAATACATCATTAAATATGTAGAAGAAGAGCTAAATCTAGAAGATGGCAAAAACATTCTTATCTTAAATGATAATTTTGGAGCATTATCATGCTGGTTCTCAGACAAGCATAACGTAACAATGATGACCGATTCATTTGTTTCACAACGTGGTACATTAAAGAACCTACAACGAAACCAATGTAACCGTGTACAGCTCATCACATCAACTGAAGAGATGCCACAAGGTTTCGATTTAGTATTAATGCAAATCCCAAAAAACAATCGAATGTTAACATGGCAGTTGCAGCAACTACGCCAATCTATGAACGCTGATTGTCCTATTATTGCGGTTAATAAAGCTAAAGAAATTCATAATTCAACACTTGAGCTATTTGAAGACTACCTTGGTGAAACCAAAACATCTCTTGCTTGGAAGAAACACCGCTTAGTATTTTCAAACGCAAACGCAACCAATCCAAAAACCATTGCAGAAGCCGTTTGTTGGAGTGTAGATAATGAAGACATCGATCTTCTTAACTACCCTAACGTATATTCGGGAGAAAAATTAGATCAAGGTGCTCGCTTCATGCTTGAGCATATTCCTTCAGATCCTGAATTACGACACATTATAGATCTTGGTTGTGGTAATGGTGTACTCAGTGTAAAAGCTGGTCAACTAAACCCTGAAGCTCGTATTACTTGTGTTGACGAAAGCTTTATGGCTGTTGAATCTGCACGCCGTAATTTAGAAGTAAACTTAGGCAAAGAACGTCAATTCCAATTTATCGCCAATAACTGTTTGGATGGATTTAAAAAACACAGCAGTTATCTTGTACTATGTAACCCTCCATTCCATCAAGGCCAAGCGATTACTGACCATATTGCATGGCAAATGTTCTGTGATGCTAAGCACATCTTATGCAAAGATGGTAAATTATTAGTTATTGGAAACCGTCATCTTGATTATGATGGTAAATTATGTCGCTTATTTGGTGAAGAAAATGTCACCACAGTTGCTAGCAATTCAAAATTCGTTATTTTAGAAGCTGTTAAAGCCGAAAAATCAAAATAAAAAAGGATTACACCATGAAAAAGGTCATCATTGCCCTTTCTGCACTTTTTTTAGCTGCTTGTAGTGCACCATCAGATCCACAATTGGATATTCAACCTAAAGCATCATCAAATGCACATCAAATCGTTGATGGTATTAAGTTAACATTAGATAGCAGCGATTTACGTACAGCACAATACGTAGCTGTCATTGATAATGGTCGTCAAAATGTACAACCAATTCACGCAAAACAAAATCTACGTGTAACTCTAGAAGACGCATTATCTACACAACTTAAAACGCAAGGTTTTGTTATTACCGTAGATAGTGATAACACATTACGCTTAGATATTATTGAAGCTCTAGTAAGTGTGCAGCATTCTCTAATGAGCAATGAAATCAAAACTCAGGTAAAACTTCAAATTACAGCAGAAACACCAAAAGGTAAGTTTGTTAAAACCTATAATGGCGTATCTGAAAAAACAGGCTCTATGAGTGCTGATAATCAAGACATTGAACAAGTTCTTAATGACTTATTAAATGCAGTATTAGATAAAATCGCTGTTGATGAAGAATTACAAACATACATTAAAGGTAACTTTTAATGATTAAAATGATTTCAAAAGCCGCATTAATTATTGCCGCTCTTAGCACGAGTCAAATGGCGCTAGCAGAATCAGTAAAATTTGAAACCACATTAGGTAACTTTACTGTTGAACTAAATTCAGAGAAAGCCCCTATTTCTGTGGCAAACTTCATTCGTTATGTTGAAGATGGCAGTTATGTGGGCACTCAATTTCACCGTGTGATCCCAGGCTTCATGGCTCAAGGTGGTGGTTTTGATAAAAACATGATGAAAAAGCCAAGCTATGGTCCTATCAAAAATGAAGGATATAACGGCTTAGGTAATGACACTGCTACAATTGCAATGGCTCGAACTAATAACCCTGACTCTGCTACTCGTCAATTTTACATTAACCTAAATGACAATGACTTCTTAAACGCAAGTCAGCGTCCACCAGGTTATGCTGTGTTTGGTAAAGTAACACAAGGTTTTGATGTAATTCAAAAAATGGCGACTAAGGAAACCAAAGCACTACCAAATGGTATGCGAGATATTCCAGTTGAACCAATTATCATAACTAAAGCAACATTAATTAAATAATTTAGTTAATATAGCACTACTCTAAAGCAGCTTTCGGGCTGCTTTTTCTATCTATTTCAATAAGAACAAATAACAAGGAGCGTTTCATGTCTCATTCCATGCAATGGAAAACAGCCATAAAAAGCTACATGGATAAACGTTTACTTTGGGTTTTCATGCTAGGTTGTTCTAGTGGCTTTCCTTGGGTACTTATTGGCTCGAACATGTCGGGTTGGTTAAAAGATGCGGGATTAACTCGTGCTGCTATCGGTTACTTTGGTTCAGTATTCGCGGTATATGCAATTAACTTTATGTGGGCACCACTTGTTGACCGTGTAAAGCTCCCTTTTATTGGAAATAAACTAGGCCAACGCCGCAGTTGGATCTTTGTTTGCCAAGCTATTGTTCTGTTTTGTACGTTGCAAATTGCAGGATTAGATCCTTCAAAAAATTTAATGCTAACGTCAATGTTTGCTCTTGCTATTGCGACTGCGTCAGCGACACAAGATGTGGCTATTGATGCATTTCGTATTGATACCTTCCCAAAATCAGAATCCACAAAAATGCCTCAGGCATCAGCAATGGCGGTGATTGGTTGGTGGACTGGCTATTCATTACCTGGTTATCTCGCTTTTATCAATGCCGATAGCATCGGATGGAATGGTGTTTACTATGGCATGGCAGGAATTGTTGGCTTATTAATGGTATTCACTCTATTAGTCGGCGAACCAAAAACCAAACGTGATGAACTACAACACGAAGCCGAAGAACGTCATAATAAATTGGTTGGTTCTAAAGTTGCCGCTTGGTTTACCGTAACAGTGATTGAACCATTTTATGACTTCTTTAATCGAAACGGAGTAAAAACAGCCTGTACTCTACTATTATTCGTTTTCTTATTTAAAATTGGTGAAGCTTTTCTTGGAAGAATGTCGATCACTTTTTATAAAGAAATCGGATTTAGTAACGAACAAATTGGCTATTACTCTAAATTGATCGGCTGGGGAGCAACCGTATTTTTCACCCTACTAGGCAGCTTAATCAATGTTCGTTTTGGTGTTGTAAAAGGTCTAATGATTGGCGGTGTGGCTATGGCTGCAAGTAATTTGATGTTTGCGCTTATCGCTAATGTCGGTCCTAATGAACATTTATTCCTAGCAACGATTATTGTAGATAACTTCACAACGGCGTTTTCAACCGTTGCCTTTGTATCCTTTTTAACCATACTGACTGGCGAAGCATTCTCTGCGACTCAATATGCGTTGCTTGCTTCATTAGGAAACTTAGGCAGAACAACATTAGCTTCTTTCAGTGGTGAATTGGCTGATTACTTAAATAGCTGGCCTTTATTCTTTATATTAACGGCAGTAATGGTTATCCCTAGTCTAATTATGTTGCTTATGCTTAAAGGGCATTTCAAAGCGCTTCTTGATAAGCATCAACGCTCTTAAAGTTCTTATACGTAACAACTGTGCTACCAAAGCCTCCTAATTTAGGAGGCTTTTTTGTTTTTGTTCACATTTTTATGTCAGAGATTTGTCAAGTGAGTGATATTGGTCACTTTATTTTATTAGTCCAATTTATAAACACGATCGAGATCTACATATAACATTGCTATTACATAAATTGCATTTAAAAAAGTGAACTTTCTCTATATTATTTGCGTCATTCGGAAACGATATATATATCGTTCTTCTATTATTATTGTAATACATAACTATAGAGATACCATTATGCGTAAATCCCTTTTAGCTCTATCTGTTCTTGCTACTCTTTCTGCTCCAACTTTCGCTGCTGATTATACTGATGGCGATACTCATAAGAATGATTTCAAATTCATGCAGTTTAACTACATGTATTCAATTGATGAGAAACCAGCTTCAAGCACTGCTGCAGAAAATACACATGACTATTTAGAAATGGAATTTGGCGGTCGCTCTGGCATTTTTGATCTTTATGGTTACGTTGACGTATTCAACCTAGCAAACAAAGACGATACAGATAAATCAACAGCTCCAGATAAAATGTTCATGAAATTCGCACCACGTATGTCTTTAGATGGACTGACTGGTAAAGATTTATCAATGGGCCCAATTCAAGAGCTTTACGTTGCAACTCTATTTAACTGGGGTGGTAATCGCGGTGGAGTTAATAACTCTTTCTGGGGTTTAGGTTCTGATGTTATGGTTCCGTGGCTAGGTAAAGTTGGTCTTAACTTCTACGGTCTTTATGATTTAAACACTAAAGATTGGAACGGTTATCAAGTATCGGCTAACTGGTTCAAACCATTCTACTTCTTCGATAACGGTTCATTCATTTCTTACCAAGGTTACATTGATTACCAATTAGGTATGGATGATAGCCAAGCTGGTACAAAGAGCAATGGCGGCGCTATGTTTAATGGTATCTACTGGCATTCAAACCAGTTTGCTGTTGGTTACGGTCTGAAAGCTTACCAAGATATTTACGGCTTAGAAGATGGTGCAGCTACTGGCTTTGGTGGAGAATGGGAATCATCAGGCGTGAGTCATTACCTAAGTGTTACTTACAAATTCTAATCTAACTTAGAATATCTATTTTACTAAGGCGCTCACTATGAGCGCCTTTGTTTTTTGTAGCAAACCAATTACACTGCTTTCATTATTTCTTCTTAATGGATTCATCTGTGAATATCACTATTCTTGGTCCCGGTGCAGTTGGCTCTTTATGGGCATGCTATCTGCAAAAAGCAGGACACAATGTCTGTTTATGGACAAGAAATTCAATACCTTCTGAGCAATCACTTTCATTATCTGCTAATGAAAACTCATCACACCAATTTAAGATCAATGATAAGCAAGCTTTAATCGATTGTGATTTGCTAGTCATTACGGTTAAAGCTTGGCAAGTCGAAAGTGCCTTACTCCCTTTACTTCCGTTATTATCAAAAGAAACCATATTGCTGTTTATGCATAATGGAATGGGGGCAATTGATAATTTAAAAGAACACATTAACCACCACCCAATTTTGCAAGCAACAACGACTCATGGTGCACTAAAAGAAAATAACACCAACGTAATCCATACAGGTTATGGAAATACCTCTCTAGGGCCATTTAACCCACTAGGTAAACAGTGTCAATTTATTCAAGATGTATTAAACCATAGCTTACCAAGCGTCGATTGGAACCCAGAAATCAATATCGCGTTATGGAAAAAACTCGCCATTAACTGTGCGATTAACCCATTAACAGCGATTCATCAATGTAAGAATGGACAATTAGAACAACCCGACATTCATCAATATGTTGTGAACATTTGCTCTGAAGTGCATGAGATTTTGCAAAAAGAAGGCATTGAATGGCGTTACTCAGAATTACTTTCAAGCGTTAACCAAGTTATAAAAGCAACATCTGCCAATTATTCTTCAATGAATCGTGATTGTTTTTATCAACGCAAAACTGAAATTGATTTCATTACTGGTTATTTATTAAAGCGTGCTAAATTTCACGGTATTTCAGCACCTATTAATCAATCGTTATATAATCAGATTAAACAATTTGAAGAGAACACATTATGACTAAAAAAATTCTCGTATGTATCGCACCCGGTACTGAAGAGTTAGAAGCTATTACGGTAATTGATATTCTAGAGCGTGCAAAATTTGATGTGACCGTTGCAAGTACCGCTTTTGATGGTTCATTAACAATGAAAGCAGCACAAAGAGTGATGTTAACCGCTGATGTAAAGCTTGTTGAAGTTGCTGATGAAGAGTTTGATTGTATTGTTCTTCCTGGTGGATTAAAAGGTTCTGAAAATTTCAGAGACAGCACCCTACTCATTGAGATGTTAAAGCAACAAAAATACGATGAAAAATGGGTAGCTGCAATTTGTGCCGCTCCAGCCATTGTTTTACAGCATCATAATTTATATCCAGATGCATTAATGACTTGCTACCCAAGCTTTATGGAAGCAATTCCAGAGAAAAATCGCCGTATTAAGCGAGTATTTACTGATGTGTTAAATCACTTAATCACAAGCCAAGGTCCAGGTTCATCGCTTGAGTTTGCTATGGAAATAGTAACAACGCTTGCAGGAAAAGAGCTTACAGCTAAATTAGCCGCTGATTTAGTAACACTTCCTAATCTTAATTATCATCAGGTTTAATACCAATCACTTATAGACAAAAAAAGGGCGTTGAATAATCAACGCCCTTTTTAAATGCTGCATATTGACTGATTATGGACGGTAAACTTTTACGTTCTTGTAGCCATTCTCAATTAATAATAATGCTTGAAGACGGCTCATCACACCACGTTCACAGTATAATAAGTACTCTTTAGATTGGTCTAAATCACCAAACTTAGTTGCTAGTTTGAAGAAAGGAATGTGAGTTACCTCAACACCATCAAGCTCTAACGGTTTTTCATCTTCTTCTTCAGCACTACGGATATCAAGAACCACAACATCAGAACCTAGCTCAGATACCATTTCAACTTCTGGAGCTTGCTCTTGGCTTTCTTTTTCAATATCACGAATGTCCATAACACGTGCGTTATAAACCGCTTGCTCAAGAACAGAGAAATCGAATTTCGCTTCTTCTTTTTCTAGTTTTTCTTTTACTGCTTTTACTGTTGGTTTCTTAGAAATTACACCACAGTATTCAGGCATTGTTTTCGCGAAATCTTCAGTACCAATCTCACGAGCCAAATCGATAATATCTTCTTTATCCCAGTTAATTAGAGGACGTAGAATCAGTGAATCCGTTACATTATCAATATGGCGTAAGTTAGTTAGTGTTTGACTAGATACTTGACCTAATGCTTCACCAGTAACTAATCCTTCAATGCCAAATTTCTCAGCAACCATGCCACCTGCACGCATAAACATACGTTTTAAGATAACACCCATTTGGCCATCATCTACTTTCTCTAAGATCTCAGCAACAACTGGATCAAAATCAACAGAGATAAATTTAACTTTTGCTGATGAACCGTATTTTTTCCACAAGAAGTGCGATACTTGTTTCACGCCAATCTCGTGAGCTGGGCCACCTAAATTAAAGAATAAGTAATGTACTTTTGAACCACGTTTAATGTGTAAGTAGCTTGATACACCAGAATCAAAACCACCAGAAATCAAACTTAATACATCTTCTTGAGTTCCAAGAGGGAATCCGCCTAAGCCTTTATGACGAGCAATAATCAGGTTTAATTTGTCATTTGCTACTTCAAATTTAACCGTCACTTCAGGGTTCTTTAGACGAACACTTGCACTTTCTACTGATTGATTTAAACCACCACCAACGTAGCGCTCAAGTTCAATAGATGTAAAGTCATGATTACCACGACGCTTAACACGTACACAGAACGTTTTACCTTCAATAACTTCACGGTTCATTTCAAGACATTGCTCAAAAATATCATGCATGTCTTTAAAGCCTGACTGCTTAACTTCAAGTACATGGTGAATACCTGGAGTTTGCGTTAGTACCGACAATGTTACATCACGGTATTCATCACTCAGTCCTGTCACTTCAATATGATCACGACGGTTGATGACTTCAACACCTTTGGTTTCACGCTGAATAATACTGCGTAGGTTAGATTCAAGAATACGAATAAAGCGCTTACGTACTGAATCACTTTTAACAAAAACTTCTGGGTGTGGCTTAACGATAAACTTCATATATAAACTTCACTGATGTAGGAAAACAATCAAAAGGATAGATAAGGTTGGTTCAGGACCTAATCTAAGGCGCAAGATTATACCGAAAAAAAAGGCGAGTTGCTAATTCAACTCGCCCTTCATTACTATCTTAATTATCACTGAGCTCTTTAACTCAAATTACGGTTGAGCACTAGGTACTTCATCACTCTCATGAGGTTTACCCTGCATGATACTGATTTCAACACGACGATTTCGAGCTCGCCCTTCAGCGGTTTTATTTGAAACTAGAGGTTCTGTTGACGCCATACCACGAACACGTAAGCGGTCACTTTCAAAACCTTTAACTCTTTCCATCTCAAGAGCAACGGATACCGCTCGCTGAGCAGATAAGTCCCAATTAGAACGGTAAAGTTCTGAATCTAAAGGCTGATTATCGGTATGTCCTGATACACGAATGATACCTGGAACATCCTTAACTAACTCTGCAATTTGACGAATAAGTGGACGGAACTTCGGTTGTAAAAAGGCTGATCCTGCAGGAAATGCACCTTTTTCTCGAATACGGATAACGAGTTGTTGACCTAAATTCTCAACTTCAATCGCCCCTTCACTAATCTCACGCTCTAGTGCTTTTTTAATCGTATCTTCTAACTCTTGTTGACTTTGAGTTTGACTTTCAGATTCTGAATTACTTTGAGCGCTCGTTTGTGTAGAGTTAGATGGTGACTCACCACCAGTCTGTTTACCCGCTTCTCGTTTAGTACCACCAGCACGATCCGATTCTCCATCATGAAAATCTAATGTTTTCTGTGGAATATCAATTGTCTGCTGCATGATAACTTCAATTGGCGTTGGCTCAGGTCGTCCCGGACGGAATTCTTGAGCAATAACACTTGTTCCTTTTGGTATATCTTTTACTTCTAAAACGTTTTGCACACCAAAAGCGAACTTCATTGAACCTGCAATCTGCTTAAACTTCAATACATCCATTTCTGAGAACGAAAGTAATAGAACGAAAAAACACATTAATAATGTTGCTAAGTCAGCAAATGTTGCCATCCATAAGGGGGCACCAGGAGGACATTTGCAGTCGTTTTCATCTTCCATTAGTGACTCCCAGTCTTATTCTTCGCCAGTGTCAACAACACGTTTTTTCTCATTTAAATAGTTACGTAAGTAGCTATCAATAACACGAGGGTTTTGACCATCTTGAATCGCTAAAATGCCATCAAGAATTAAACGGCGATTCAATTTTTCTTGTTCTTTACGTAATTCAAGTTTATGAGCAATAGGGAATGCAACCATGTTTGAAATTACCGAACCATATAGTGTTGTTAATAGCGCAACCGCCATTGCAGGACCGATAGATTTAGGATCATCCATGTTTGATAACATACCTACTAGACCAACTAAGGTACCAATCATACCCATTGCAGGTGCTACGTCACCAAAAGCGGTAAATACACCAACACCACGTTCATGACGTTCATTCGTTAATGCGATGTCTTTTTGTAATGTTGCTTTCACAACTTCAGCATCATGACCATCAACCAATAAATCAATGCCTTTTTGCATAAAAGAGTTACTGATTTCTTTTTCTTCTAATGCTAAGAAACCGCCTTTACGAGCTGCATCAGCCATTTCAACAATAGTTACAATAAGATCAACAGGTTCATCTGTTTTAAAAATAAATGCTTTACCTGCAATTTTACCAGCGCCAAAAAATTGGCCTACGGTAAATTTCATTAAAACAACAAAAATTGAACCACCAACTACGATTAAAACCGATGTTGTGTCCATAAAAATGGCTAAACCACCAGCCAGTACCATTGCCATAATAATAAATGCAAAACTACCAACTAAGCCTATTAACGTTGCTAAATCCACAGAGCGCTCCCCTATATGCTGCTTGTGTTTACTTACATAGTGCTAAGCAAAATTTAAGCCATAAAATTATATCGCTTTTTTGCCGCTTATTTCTTATCGACCAAAGCCTTGGATGGTTTAATTTTTTTGTACAAAAAGATTCATCCTATTAAGATATCGATTGAAAAGTAGCCCTTAATCACTAAATTTTACTTTTATACGTGACTTTCTCACCTGTTCAATTGACCCTCACCTCTCTCTGAGTTACCTTTCTTTGATCATTTTAAGAGTGAATCATTATGGCTGTAAAAAAACCTGAAAATTTATCGTTTGAAGCGGCAATAGAAGAACTGAATTCTGTCGTCAATCAATTAGAAAGTGGCGATTTGCCTCTTGAAGATGCATTGAAGAAGTTTGAACGTGGCATTTCTTTAGCACGAGCTGGACAAGAAAAACTGACTCAAGCGGAACAACGAGTAGAAATTCTTCTTCAAGCTGACGATAACGCAGAACTAACACCTTTTGATGGACAAGATGACTGATTCACTAAAACAACAACTTACATTTTTTCAAAATAGAAACATTGAACAATTAAATCAGTGGCTTGAAAAAATCGAAATTCAACAACAACCACTAACTGAAGCAATGAAATATTCATTGCTGTTAGGTGGTAAACGAGCTCGACCATATTTAGTTTATATCACAGCACAAATGCTTGGCATTAAAGCTGAATTTGCCGATAGTGCAGCCGCAGCGATTGAATGTGTCCACTCTTACTCATTGATCCATGATGATTTACCAGCAATGGATAATGATGACCTTCGCCGCGGTCATGCGACTTGCCATATAAAATATGATGAAGCAACAGCGATTCTTGCTGGTGATGCACTTCAAACACTTGCTTTTGAAATATTAGCGAATGGTCAATTAAGTGACGATGCAGAAACATCACGCATCGATATGATCCGCGTATTATCAAAAGCATCTGGTGCCTCAGGTATGTGCATGGGACAGTCGTTAGATTTGCAAGCTGAAGGCAAAAAAGTTGACCTTACCTCTCTTGAGCGCATTCATGCGAATAAAACCGGAGCGCTTATTAAGTGTGCGGTTCAACTCGGTGCTCTTTGCGCTGGAGATAAAGGCAAAGCCATACTTCCACAGTTAGAAGTTTATGCTGATGCCATTGGTCTCGCCTTTCAAGTACAAGATGATATCTTAGATATCATTAGTGATACTGAAACTCTCGGAAAACCACAAGGTTCTGATCTAGAATTAGATAAAAGTACCTACCCTGCTTTACTTGGCCTTGAAGGTGCTAAACATAAAGCAGAACAACTGTATCAAACAGCAATTGAAGCATTAAACGACATCCCTTATAACACGGATGCAATGCAAGCGTTCGCTCAATACGTTATTGAGCGTAAAAACTAAAACAGATAAGCGCTAACTACTATGTCATTAGATATTTCAAAATACCCAATTCTGGCTTTGGCAAATACACCAGATGAATTACGTTCTTTACCAAAAGAGAGCTTACCAGCGTTATGCGATGAGCTACGTACTTACCTTTTAAACTCGGTAAGTAAAACAAGTGGTCACTTAGCATCTGGTCTTGGTGTCGTAGAGTTAACCGTCGCTTTGCATTACGTTTATAACACCCCATTTGATCAGCTTATCTGGGATGTTGGCCATCAAGCTTATCCTCATAAGATACTAACAGGACGCCGAGAGCAACTTTCAACCATCCGACAAAAAGACGGGTTACACCCATTCCCGTGGCGTGGTGAAAGTGAATATGATGTTCTTTCTGTTGGTCACTCATCAACATCTATTAGTGCCGCTTTAGGCCTGGCTATCTGTGCTGAAAAAGAGCAAGAGAATCGCAAAATAGTCAGTGTTATTGGTGATGGTGCCATTACAGCCGGTATGGCATTTGAAGCCTTAAACCACGCTGGTGATATTCACCCTGATATGCTTGTTGTTCTAAATGATAATGAAATGTCAATTTCTGAAAACGTTGGAGCATTAAACAATCAACTAGCGCGCGTATTATCTGGTAGCTTATACACCTCTATTCGTGAAGGCGGTAAAAAAGTGCTTTCTGGTACGCCTACGATTAAAGAACTACTAAAACGCACAGAAGAACATTTAAAAGGCATGGTTGTACCGGGCACCATGTTTGAAGAATTAGGCTTTAATTACATTGGTCCGGTAGATGGTCATGACGTTAATGAACTAGTTAGAACCCTTAAAAATATGCGCAACCTAAAAGGGCCGCAATTTTTACATATCATGACGAAAAAAGGTAAAGGCTATGAGCCTGCTGAGAAAGATCCAATCAGCTACCATGGTGTACCTAAATTTGATCCAAGCAATACTTCATTGCCAAAATCGTCTGGCGGTAAACCAACCTTCTCTGCTGTTTTTGGCGACTTCCTTTGCGATATGGCGAAAGAAGACAGTAAGCTTATGGCCATTACGCCAGCAATGCGAGAAGGCTCAGGTATGGTTCGTTTCTCTAAAGAATACCCTAACCAGTATTTTGATGCTGCCATTGCAGAACAACACGCAGTTACTTTAGCGAGTGGGATGGCAATTGCCGGCTACAACCCAATCGTTGCTATCTATTCAACGTTTTTACAACGTGGTTACGATCAATTAATTCATGATGTTGCTATTATGGATTTACCCGTGATGTTTGCTATTGACCGTGCCGGTTTAGTCGGTGCAGATGGACAAACACACCAAGGCGCCTTTGATATCAGCTTTATGCGCTGTATTCCAAATATGGTTATCATGACACCAAGTGATGAAAACGAATGCCGCCAAATGCTTTACACAGGCCATAAACACACTGGCCCTAGCGCTGTTCGTTACCCACGTGGAAGTGCAACAGGTATCCAAGTAAATAATGAAATGCAAGCACTAGAAATTGGTAAGGGTCGTTTACTCCGTGAAACTAAAGTGACAGAAAAGGGAGAGCGAGTTGCTATCTTAAACTTTGGTACCTTCTTAGCAAATAGCTTAGAAGCAGCAGAAAAGTTAGATGCTACCGTTGCAGATATGCGTTTTGCTAAACCTCTTGATGAAGCACTTATCTGTGAGTTAGTAACCAATCACGACGTTTTAGTGACTATTGAAGAAAATGCGATTTCCGGTGGTGCAGGTTCAGGTGTCATTGAATTTTTAATGAAAAACCGTCTTGTTAAACCAGTTCTTCAACTAGGTTTACCAGATGAATTCATAGCTCAAGGTACGCAAGAAGAAATGCATACGGAACTAAAACTTGATGCAAATGGCATTGAGCAACAAATTAGAGATTACCTTGATCTCTAATTTCATGCCCATCTTAGTTTCCTAAAACAATGCCACCGTTTGGTGGCATTTTTATTTATATTTTATGAAAGCTTAGGAGCATCAAAATCAACTGGCTCATCCGTATAAATACACACATTCCATTTAGCAACTAATCCATCATCTGCGATACATTGCTGCTCAAAAAATTGTTTAATTTCATCACGTTGACAATGCGCTTCAAATGCTTCGTTATCTGCCCAAATTTCATTAAAGGCAATAGGATAGCTATCACCTTCAGCAAATGGGGTTTGAATATGACGAGTAACAATATATTGAATACATCCATCCTCTCTTATTGTGTTTGGTTCTAAGCTTTGTAATACCTTAAATAATTCATTTAATTTACCTTCTTTTGGTAAAAACTGAGCAACACAATACACTTTTTTAGACATACAGCTTTCCTTGTTATATTGACTGAAATGAGGATATATCTCATCATTAGATGTATTTAACTAACGAGCCTAATGATGAAATCAGACGTAGATAAAATGCTAAATAAACATCAACAGCTAACCCATAGTGTTGATGTCAAAGTCACTTCTCATACTCAAAGATATATCGGTGATTGGATACAGCATACTATTATGATTGAAGGTTGTAATGTTCCATTTAAATTTAATAGAACAAAAGCCTACCAATCTCTCAAAGGAGCAAAGGTTAATCTAACCTATTACCCTAGTAATGAAAAAATTGCAGGCTTTGATATTGAAGTAATGAGAGTCGTTCGAGTTAAGCGAAGCTAATTACGAGTCAAAAGGTGGCAAACCGTTCTCCGATTTATAAAAAGCCAATGCATCCAGTATCGACTTTTCTTTTATTGGTTTAGTAATAATATAATTTGCCCCTGCCGAGAAAAATTCTTGATTGGATTCCTCTAACGCATCAGCAGTATACGCATAAATAGGCGTCATTATTTTCAAATGATTACGAATATATTTGGTTGCTTTAATACCGCTCATTCCCGGCATTTGGTTATCCATTAAGATCAAATCAAATTCAGATTTAGAAAGCTCAGCAATACCTTGAGCTGCATCATTTCGCCACGTAACGTTTAACCCATACTTTTGGCAATAAGCTTTAGCAATGTAAGCATTCGATTTATTATCCTCAATTAATAAAATCTTTAACCCCGTTGGTAATGACGTTATCTCATTTTCTGCTTTAGCATCTGAAATATTGGCTTTATCTTCACATATCAAGACAGGAATAAGGACGCTAAATGTAGAGCCTACACCTATCGTACTATTTATAGTTATTTTACCTTTAAGTAAATCAAGTAATTGCTTAACAATAGCAAGTCCTAATCCACTTCCACCAAATTTTCTCGATTCAGAAAAGCCTGACTGCTCAAATGGCTCAAACATTCTTGCTTGCTCTTCAGCACAGATCCCGACCCCAGTATCATCAACCGAAAACTGTAAGTAATAATCAGAATTATGCTTATTAAGAGATAAGGTTAACTTTACTTTACCTTTCTCTGTAAATTTAACGGCGTTACTTAATAGATTAAAAAGGATCTGAGTTAATCTTACCTGATCAGAATTAATGAATACGTCTGGATTAACATGGTTTTCAATTGAAAAGAATACGTTTTTATTTTTACAAATAGGAAAATAAATTGCATTAATATTTTCTAATACATCACTCAGTTTAAAAGGAGCGCTATTTATTTTTAATTTCTCTTGTTCTATCTGTGAAAAATCTAAAATGTCATTTAATACAGCAAGTAAATGCTCTCCTCCTTGATGGAGAATATTCACTTGTTTTTGTTGCTCTCTATTTAAGTTACTACTTTTTAATAGACTAGATATGCCTAAAATACCATTTAAAGGTGTTCTTATTTCATGACTCATTCTTGCTAAAAAGTCAGATTTCACTTGAGCTAATTTCTCTGCCGCTCTTTGAGCTTTATAACTGTCTTCTTTAGCTTCAATTAGTTCAGAAAATGTCTGCTCTAATTTTTCCCCAATTTGATCAAACTCTAAAATACCACAACCTTGATACTCACTTCGTGTTTCATTTTTTGATACTGTATTTGTGTATTTTAATAACGAATTTAATGACAAGAGTATTTTATGCTCAAATAACCCTCGAATTAATACAGCGATAGCAATAAGTACAAAAAATGAGAGAACAACACTATAAATAAATCGTTGCTCTAACAATTCAATATTATCCTTATTTTTTAATGACAATATTGATATTTCACCCGACATTGATTTAATATTAATAGGTGTAAAGTTTAATATTTTACTCGGTATTCTTTTTCTTGTGCCGTTTAAAATAGAGGTAACTTCTTGATATATTTCTGTATTGGAACTTACACTTGATGCTAATATCTTATTATCATTAATAATAAACACATCTTGACTGTTCGTTAGTTTTTTAAGTTTATTCAAAAATGAGATGTTATTATTCAACATTACTGCATTATATATAAATGCAACAATTCTACCTGAATCATTATTAACTATAGGGGTTTTTCTAATTAAAAAATCAGCGTCTGATAAAGGATCTTCCATCTTAATATAATACCAAGTGTTAATATTAAGATTTTTTTTAATAATTATTTTCAAACACTTTTCATTTAGGCTTAAAAATGAACTATTTCCATCATCCCAGTACAGTTTGTTATTTACTTCTATAAACCTAAAGTCTGGTGAATTATAAGGGGATTTAGCTTCAATATTAGAAAAATACGTATTTAATTTATTTTTATAATCACTTTCTACATATTGATCATAGATAGCAAGACTTTCTGCATCCGTATCTTGTCGAATTTGAAGAATGGATAATCTATGTTCAAAGAAGTTATTAATTATGCCTGAGGTTTGTTGTAAGTTTCGTTTAACTTCTTCATTAATCGTATTCACACTTAATTGATAGGTATGTATGGTTATACCTACTGTTAGAATAGAAAATATAATAAAAATTGATCGAAAAATAAGATCCGCTAACGAGGCTTTACCTTTATTCATTATTAGTGTTCTACACCAGAATAACGAAATGCACGCTGTTTCAGCATATTAAGCGTTTCTTCACTCGTATCAGATGTAACAAGTTCAAACTCGCCAGAATAAACAGTAGGTACTGGTTTATTCTCTAAATCTAGTTTGATAGCTTCTGCCATTGCTATACCCGTGTCATCAGTCATACGCATAACAGTAACATCGAGCTCCCCATTTTCTATGGCTTTTAACTCTAATGAACCACCGCCCCAACCATTAATGACAGTCTTAGTGTTCTTATTTTCATTAATCGCATCAATAGCACCTAAAGCGATATCTGTAGATGAAGAATAGATAAAATCAATATCAGGGTTATCTTTTAATATATCTTGTGTTGCAGCATAAGCGCTTTCTTCAGTCGCTTCGGTATAAAAAGAAGAAGTCAGTGTGTATTTATCACTATCCATAGATTGAACAAAAACATCACCTCTTGCGGTACTCAGATAGCCATATGAATAATATAACATTCCATAATTAGCATGTTCAGGAAAACGGTGCTGAAAATAGTTTGCTAATAATTTAGTACCAATAACATGGTCAAATCCCACATAAAGTAATGGTTGGCTACCATGCCATGCTTTTACTGGAGTCGTGATGTTTTGCAAAATAATCTTTGTTTCTGGATTCTGCAATACATGTTCAATAAATTTACGATGACGAGTCGTGTTAAGAGTAAAAATTAAATAATCTGATTTTTGCTCTATCGCTTTATGCAGAGAACGGCTTTGTTCTTTAAAATCAACATTTAGACGTGTTGAGACTGGCGTTAGTTCATATTGGATATTTAACGCTTTCAGACGTGATTCAAGAGCAACAATATTTCGTTGCCAATAATCAGATGATTGCTCACCAGGATAAACAAAAGATATTTTAATTGGTTTTGTTTGTTTGATAGCTAGAGGGACTGGCTCCCCTCTAACCGCTTCTTTTAACGTATTAGTTAGTGCTTTTTCTTCAGGATATAGATCAAGATATTCATTATAGCCCCAATACCCAACTAAAACAGGATCAGCTAAAGCCAGTTTAGAGGTACAAAAAAATGAAATAAGCGATATAAATAAGGAGCTTAATAATAATCTACTGTTGCGCATTACAACCAACCAGAATACTTTCCAACTAACCAAAGGCTAATTAGAGCCATAAATCCAGCAACAATATCATCAAGCATGATGCCAAAGCCGCCATGAACTTTATTATCTAACCATCCAATTGGCCAAGGTTTTACCATGTCGAAAAATCGAAACAAAATAAAACCAGTTAGTAACCATTTCCAATCAGTTACTTCTAAATTTAAATATGGAACAATGCTCATGGTGATCCATAAACCAACAAACTCATCCCATACAATTGATCCATGGTCATGAACCTTCATGTCAGCTGAAGTAATGTCGCAAATCTTAATACCAATAAGAGCAGAGGCGATAACCACTATGACAAACAAAGTAAACGGTAACTGAGCAAGTAATAAATACAAAGGAATCGCAGCCAGTGTACCCATGGTTCCAGGTATTATTGGAGAGAGGCCACTCCCAAATCCAGTAGCTAATAAATGCCACGGGTTTTTGAGACTAATTAAGGCTAGAGGGTTTGTCATTGTTCTCTCCTAAAGTGGTCGTAACCTAATAATTGCCAATCTAATAGTTTATTATTATCAAACAATTGTACACTATCTGGTAAACCATTAAATGGTTTATCAATTATCTCACCAATTATACTAATTTTTTTATTTAAAATAGTAGCTATTTGTTTGATTGCTTTACTATTTTTTTTAGGTGCAGTGAAGCAAAGTTCATATTCTTCACCACTAGTTAATGCAAGTTTCTGACATTTTTCTTTATCTTGACGATAATACGTAACAAGTTCACTTGAAATAGGTAAATTATTAACATTAATAACGGCACTCACATTTGATTGCTTTAATATATGACCTAGATCCGAAATTACACCATCAGAAATATCTAATGCTGCGTGACATAAATGACGAATATCTTGCGCAAGCTCAACTTGTGGTGTTGAGTAATAATGACGTTTTTCTAACTCCTTTTCTAACTCTCCCTTCACATTTTTTTGTGAATTTAAAATCACTTCAAGGCCTGCGGCACTATCACCTAAATTACCTGTAACATAAATATCATCACCTATTTGTGCAGCACTTCGAGTTAATGCAGTTCCTTTAGGTATAATTCCTTGTACCGTAATAGTAATGCTTAAAGGCCCTTTTGTTGTATCTCCACCAATGAGCTCAACTTGATATTGTTTAGCTAAATCAAAGAATCCTTTACAAAATCCTTCTAGCCACTTTTCATCAGATTGAGGTAGGGTCAATGCTAAAGACACCCACGTTGGTTTTGCTCCCATAGCCGCTAAATCACTTAAGTTAGACGCTAGTGCTTTATGCCCTACACTAACAGGATCTGCATCAGCTAAAAAATGCGTTCCGGCGGCTAAAGTATCTGTGGTTATCGCTACTTGATAGCCCTCAGGTACAGTTACTAATGCGCAATCATCCCCAATACCCAAATCAACATCATCACGCGAAACATTTTCTTGAACAAAAAATCGATCGATTAAATTAAATTCACTACACATATTCGATTAATACTGTTTTTTAGTTATAAAAAAGGCCAGCAACGAGGCTGACCTTTACGATTTAATTAGTATGCTACGACCAACTTACTTTTTACGTAAAGTTGGAGCCGCTTTATCTAATACACCGTTTACAAACTTGTGGCTATCTTCTGCTGCGAATACTTTTGCAAGTTCAATCGCTTCATTGATAACAACTTTGTATGGTACATCATCACGATTCATCATCTCGTAAATAGACATACGTAGTAACGCAAGTTCCATTTGGTCAAGATCTTGAAGCGGACGAGATAAGTATGGGCGCATTTTCCCATCTAATTTCATATGATTTAGAGCTACGCCTGAGAAAAGATCGCGGAAATACGCTACATCTGTCTCTGGAGTTTGTAGCTTAGGCTCATTTGCATGATGCTCTTCTTCATCATATTTTTCAGCAGTTAAAAACTGCTCTTCGATATCTGCAACATTTTCTTTGCTTAGTTGCCATGAATAGATTGCTTGAAGAGCAAATTGACGTGCATTACGACGTGCGGCTGGTTTCACACTAACCCCCATTAGGATTCGATTTGAGACAGAACATTAATCATTTCGAGTGCGCTTAGTGCAGCCTCTGCCCCTTTATTACCAGCCTTGGTACCGGCGCGCTCGATTGCTTGATCGATAGTATCAACAGTCAAAACACCAAATGCTACTGGAATGCTATATTCCAGAGATACTTGTGCTAGACCTTTATTACATTCACTACATACATAGTCAAAATGTGGTGTGCCACCACGAATAACAGAACCCAATGAAACGATAGCATCATACTTTGCTGTTTTAGCTACTCGTTGAGCAACTAACGGTAATTCTACGGCACCTGGGCAGCGAACAACGGTGATGTTTTCTTCAGATACTTGACCAAAACGCTTTAGAGTGTCGATAGCACCTGAAAGTAGACTTTCATTAATAAAGCTATTAAAGCGAGAAATAACAATTGCAATTTTCGCATTAGGAGCAGCAACGCCGCCTTCGATTACGTTCATGAGCCTTCCTGTATCTGTTTTATTCCAATTAAACTGGTTTCTATTTATCAACTACGCATTCATAGTGAGAATCGCCGGATTCTATCACAGCTTTGTGACAAATATCTAATTATTTAGGCCCTACTCATCGAATAGGGCCATATATTTATGCTTTTATTTCGTTACGTATTCAACAACGTTCAAACCAAAGCCAGATAAGGCATGGTAACGCTTTGACGTTGATGAAAGTAAACGCATGTCAGAAATACCAATATCAGCCAAAATTTGAGAGCCAACACCCACACGACGAGAAGTACCTTGCTTCTTCGCCATGGTTGGTGCTTCACCACTGTCTTGACGTTCAAGAACTTTCACTTTATGTACGATATTATCTGTTGATTCTTCATTACCAAGAATCACTAATACACCACCTTCATTGGCAATACGCTGCATTGCCGTTGGTAATGTCCAACTGCGTTCTGCGCAACGATCTGAGTGTAAAATATCAGTGAATGTATCTTGTAAGTGAACACGTACTAACGGTGCTTCACTTGATGTATTTTCTTTCTTAAGTGCGTAGTGAAGTTGATTATCAATTGTGTCACGGTAAGTCACCAAATCAAACTCACCAAACTCTGTTGGTAATTTACATTCAGCTACACGTTCAATTGTCGTTTCATTGTTATTACGATATTCAATTAAATCAGCAATCGTACCTAATTTAATGCCGTGTTTTTCAGCAAAAATTTCCAAATCAGGACGACGGGCCATTGTTCCATCATCATTTAAGATTTCAACAATCACACCAGCAGGCTCATAGCCAGCTAAACGAGCTAAATCACAACCAGCTTCAGTATGACCAGCACGAGTTAACACGCCACCTTCTTGTGCTGCTAGCGGGAAAATATGACCCGGTTGAACTAAATCTGCAGCAACTGCATTTTTAGCTACTGCCGCTTCAACGGTACGAGAACGGTCTGCAGCTGAAATACCGGTTGTTACGCCTTCTGCCGCTTCAATTGATACCGTAAAATTCGTTGTAAATTGTGCATTATTGTCTTGTACCATAGGAGGCAGACCTAGTTTTTCACAACGATCTTTTGTCATGGTTAAACAGATTAAACCACGTCCATGAGTTGCCATAAAGTTAATGGCTTCAGGAGTGATTTTCTCAGCGGCAATAATTAAATCACCTTCATTCTCACGATCTTCGTCATCCATAAGAATTACCATCTTACCTAAACGAATATCTTCAATAATGTCTTTTGCTGAGCTAATTGCCATGTGAAATACCTTTTATATTAATTAGGTTAAGTGGTGAGGCTTAATTTAAGAAGCCTGATTTTGCCAAAAGATCCATCGTAACAGAAGACTCTGGTTGCTCTTCTTTCTGTCCGATCACAAGTCTTTCTAAATATCGAGCGATCACATCAACTTCTAAGTTAACTTTCTGACCCACAGAAAAGTTATCCATCGTAGTCTCTGCAGCCGTGTGCGGAACAATGGTCAATTTAAATGCATTTTTTCGAATATCATTAACCGTTAAGCTAATGCCATCCACAGTAATAGAGCCTTTCTCTACAACGTATTTTGCTAATGTTTGAGGCAATTGTATCCAAAACTCAATGGCACGGCCGGTTTGGTGACGTTCAATTATTTCACCGACAGCATCGACGTGACCAGAAACAATGTGCCCACCAAATCGGGTTGTTGGCAACATCGCTTTTTCAAGATTTACCTTATCGCCAGCTTTATAATTAACAAAACCGGTACGCTTTAAGGTCTCTAACGATAAATCCGCAGTGTAAGTTTGCTCTGTCATCGCAACAACCGTTAAGCAAACACCATTAGTAGCGATACTATCTCCAAGCTTTACATCACTCATGTCTAGCTGTCCAACATTAACCGTTACGCTAATATCTTCACCTTTTGGTGTAATCGCTTGCAGTGTACCTACTGACTCAATAATTCCTGTAAACATGGCTTACCTTGCTATTGTTGCGGTAATTCGAATATCTTTACCGACCATACGTATGTCTTTTATATCCAAGTCAATTGTCTCAGACATCGTTTCTAATCCAATTAAATTAATGATGCTACGCCCATCCGCTCCCATCAATTTAGGAGCGAGATAAATAATCAATTCATCAACTAAATTTTCTTTAATCATACTTGCTGCTAATGTAGCACCAGCCTCAACCCAAATATGATTTACATTAAAATCACGAGAAATTTTATTTACGACTTCTTTAAGGTTCAATTGATCATCATCAACACAACATTGTATATGATTTTCAGAAGTCACGATTGGGTGTGTGTTTTGAGATGAGATCGTAACCACTTCACCAGAGGCTTGAAACAGTTTTAAATCGGATGTTAATGCATGCTGACGATCTAAAATAAAACGCATTGGCTGTCGAATAGCCGCTTGTTGGTAGCTTTCTTGAATTGAAGGAGGAAGATCGCTCCAACGCACATTTAATGAGGCATTATCGTCAATCACCGTTTTCGCTGTTGAGAATATTGCACCAGATTGTGCACGATAACGTTGAACATCTTGTCTTGCTTCTTTTGAAGTGATCCATTGACTCACTCCATTTTTTAATGCGGTTTTCCCATCAAGACTCGCTGCCATTTTTAACTGTACAAATGGTTTTCCAGTTTCCATTCGAGTTAAAAAATGAGGGTTTAAGGCTCTAGCATCGGCTTCAAGCAGACCTGATGCAGTTTCAATTCCAGCTTCGTTTAACATAGCAAGACCACGACCAGCAACTTGAGGATTTGGATCAACCATGGCACAAATTACTTTTTTTACGCCCGCTTTTATAAGTCCTTCAGCGCAAGGAGGTGTGCGTCCATAATGAGAGCAAGGTTCAAGCGTAACATAAGCCGTTGCCCCTTGCGCTTCTTTTCCTGCTTGTCTTAATGCATGAACTTCAGCATGAGGCTCACCCGCTTTTAAGTGCGCCCCTTCCCCAACAATCTTCCCATCTTTAACCAATACACATCCCACATTAGGGTTGGGTGCTGTGGTATAAATGCCTTGCTTAGCTAATAAAATAGCTTTTTGCATCATCAGATGATCTTGGGTAGTAAATGTCATGTTATTTCTCTAATTTTGCAATTTCTTCACCGAACTCTTTAATATCCTCAAAGCTTCGGTAAACAGAGGCAAAACGAATATAAGCCACTTTATCGAGTTCTTTTAATTGGTCCATAACAAGGTTACCAATCATATCTGATGGAACTTCACGTTCACCAGTAGCTCGAAGCTGTGATTTTATCGTATTTAATGCGAGTTCAACTAAGTCAGCGCTAACTGGTCTTTTTTCCAATGAACGATATAGGCCGCCTGATAATTTATCTTCATCAAAAGGTTCACGGTTACCATTTGATTTAATCACTTTTGGCATCACTAATTCAGCTGATTCAAATGTAGTAAATCGCTCACTGCACGCCAAACACTGACGACGACGACGAACCTGATGTCCATCAGACACGAGTCGTGAGTCAATAACCTTAGTATCTGTTGCGCTACAAAATGGACAATGCATTACTTGCCTCCTAATTTTTTTCAATTAGTGTACAAGAAAAGCAGATGCCTGCCTATGTCCCTTCATTAAGTTCCTGTTTAAACCAAAAGAAAAACCCAGTTTTAATTATTAAAGTATCAATTAATGCAACCGATAAATGTATATACCCACATTAATTAAAAGGTTAACTATGATTTTGTCTGTCTTTAAAAGTATAAAATATCGATTATTAATCATATCACTTCTACCGACATTGATTATCTCAACATTCTTATTTCAATTGTTACTGCAAGAAAATGAAAATGTTTATGATGCCAATTACTCTTTAGAAGCCGTGACCCTTTTTAATGCCTTAGATAATGTGGCACATAACTTTGCAGTTGAGCGCGGATTAACCGCTGGTTTTATCGCCTCGAAAGGGCGTTCAGGAAAAGATAAGCTGCTCTCGCAACGACAGAAATCAGACCAAGCAGAACAAATCCTACGAAGCTTTACTCCTCTCTACCTAGACAAACAGTTAATCAACGCTCTTCTTTCAGATATCATCCAGCAACTCAATCATAAATCAACTATCCGCTCGCAAGTTGATAATCTCTCTATACAAGATTCTCCGTTTATCTATTATTCAACACTCAATCAACTTTCTCTTGATTCAATCTCAATCATCATTGGTAATATTGATGATCAATTTATTCGTAATGAAATGCTTGGTCTCTCTTCACTGTTACAGGTAAAAGAGGAGGCAGGGAAAGTTCGAGGTGCGCTTAATGGGGCATTTGCAGGAAAAAGGTCAAGCTTAGATAAATTTACAGATATAAATAGCTATATTTCAACAGAATCCCTATCAATTCGACAAGCTCAATCCGTGTTATCTAACCGCTTTACAAAAACATTAAACACCACAATTGAATCGAAAACATGGAAGCAAGTCTCTGATATTCAAGCATCATATTTATCTCAAAAAGATAACTTAAATGCTCTTAATGGACCTAATGCTAGTGAATGGTTCTCTCTAGCAACTCAGCGTATCGGTTTAATAAAAGCAATAACCGATAACATCTCAACAGAGTTAAATGATGCTGCAAAACATAATATGGACGCTGCCAAACTTACTCGCAATATTTATATTGCTATTGCTGTATGTTTGATACTTCCCATTGCTGTAGTTAGTTTATTAACAACACGCTCTATCAGTAATCGTATGACATCATTCAGTCAGCGTATTAATGAAATGTCTGCGACAAAGGATCTCACGCTGACTCTTGAAGACAATAATGAAAATGAATTTGATCATATAGCAAAGGATATTAACTCTTTAATTGAAAGTATTTCCTTACCACTAAGAGCAGCTCATAGTGTGGCATCCAAAACACAAGATGAATTGAATGAATTAAGCCATCATTTAAAGCGAGCGACTCAATCAAGCCAAACAACGTTAAGTCACTGCGATAGTATTGCAACTGCTATGACTGAAATGGCTCAAACCAGTTCTGAAATTGCAGGAGTAACTAATAATGCTCACGAAACAACGACTCAAGCCACAACCAACGCTACTAACTGTAAAGAACATACTCAAATCACGACTCGCGTTGTAAACGATTTACATCACAGTATTATTAACACACATGAGCACGTTCAAAATTTGGAAAAAGAAACGCTCAATGTTTCTGATATTTTAGACACGATAACGGCAGTCTCTGAACAAACCAACTTACTTGCATTAAATGCAGCAATCGAAGCCGCTCGTGCAGGCGATCAAGGACGAGGTTTTGCCGTTGTCGCAGATGAAGTGAGAAAACTAGCTCAACGCAGCCAAGAAGCGACTAATGATATTCGCCAGTTACTTGATGCTATTGGAAACAGTGCAAAACAATCTTTTATTTTAATGGAAGAAAGTAAAACACTGAGTAGTAAGACTCAAGACAGCGTAATTAATTCTTCTAGTTATATTGATTCTCTGCACTCTGCAGTAACAGAAATAGACAGTTTTAATACCAGTATTTCTACTGCAACCTTAGAGCAGTCTGAAACAGCAAACTCTGTTAACGCTGATATTGATGAACTTGCCTCACTGGCTAATGGAACAAATGAATTAATTCAGCATCTTGAGAGCGAAATGTACAATATTGAACAAACTATGTCTGAGTTAAGTATTCAAATTAATACAATTCGAGTTTAATGCATATTTGTTAAGCAGAAATTCGCTTTCATTGCGTATAAACGATATATTTAATAGATAGTCTAGTTTAAAGGAATTATCACAATGAAAAAAATCAGTTTAGCGTGCCTATTTACGCTTGTTTTAGCCGGTTGTAGCAGTGCACCAAAACAACAAGATAACTATCAAGACGCCTCTTTTGAACTGTGTAATACAGAAGTAAAAGTTTATTCTGTAAGTGATGATGGCCGTGTTCGTATCGTATGTAGCGATGGTTCTAAATTCCAACTGAATAATGAAAAAACATTAGATATCATGCGTGATATCAATGTTGATTACTGTACTGGTGAAGGCCTAGGTAAATTTAACGAAACTAGCCGCTACTACACTTTCCAATGTAAATCTGGCGCGTTAATTAATATTAACAAGTAATACCCAATTTAATCAGTTTCTATTTAATTAAATAGCTGACAATAAAAAGCCCCCGAACCGTGATAGTTCGGGGGCTTTTTTATTACGTGTACCTTAACTCAGCTTAGTTAGGTAATGCATTGATAGCTTGTGGACCGTTTTCCGGTTTAGTAAGTTTCATTTCCGCTAATTTAGTTAAACCAGCGTCACTGATACCACCAGAGTACAGCACTTCACCATCAGGTGTTGTGGTTGACGATTCACCCATATTCCATTGTGTGAAGAAATCACTTAGATCATAGCCTGATACATAAGAGCTACACACCATCATCAAATCACCACCAGATAATTGAGTATCAGAAGCGCTACAGTAGTTCGTACCGATCGCATCCTTGTTATCTCGAGCTAAACGGTGCATTAGCTTGATCATGTTCCAACCTTCGTCGGCACCATAAACAGACGACTTTTCTACATTAGCTTTCGTATTCCATGCATCGATCGCAAAATGAGATTCTGCCCAAACTTTTAATTGACCAAACATCACAAGGCGCATGCCCGCATTGCCATTTGCCCAAGCGTGCCCTTTATCTCCATCCATATTACTGCTTAACCATAATGGCGCTTTCTTAATATCAAAGATAATTCGATCCATTCGAGGGTTATCATTACGACCTTCAAGCTCTTGCATATACAAGGCTAAAAGGTTATTGGTTACTTCCGTACTTCCTGGTGCCATAAATGGCGCAGTCGCTAAGTTATGACCTACCTCATGCCATAATAACCAATCATTTTTAGCTTGAGTTGGGATAGTTTCTGCATTCACATTAAACGAACTGCTCATTACCGGATAACCCGAGTGAGCCGCACCAATCGAGATCTGCACATCATTAACAAAGCGATGACGGAACTCTTTTAGAGCAGGATAAGTAAAGCGACGATGTTTACCATCAGCACTCTCTTCATCACGACCGTAAAAATCACTTGCTGCATCGGCAAAACGGTTCATTTCAGCAGAGAACGTATCCAACTCAGCCTTGGTTAGGTTTTTCACGTTATTCACGTGTGTCGTATAGATGAATGATCCCGTATCAATTTCAGCGAGTTTTACGCCACTATTTGCAGGCTCTGTAACCCAAGCGCCATTTTTATACAGAGGCGCAGCCATTACACCGCTAAGCATGTATTGAACGATGCCATTTTTATCTAACGGTTGAATGTACACTAAACCACCATAAGGCGAGTCGATTTTAGTGGTAGCCCCCGCTTCATGTTTAAATGTCTTCGTCATACGAGGTGGACGTTTTAAACTGGTTTCATGCTGAGGGCGACCCGTTAAGTCATCAGCAAACATCACTGTGATTATCGCCGGAATATCGCCCGTAACCGTACCAACCTCATGTTGTGGCAACCACATACCGGTCGACTGATTATTGCTTGCTGAGAAAGAAACGCCAACGCCATCAGTTTCAATATCAACCGTCGTAGTTGTTACCGCGTTATTATCTGGACGCGTAGGGTAACTTGTTGTGTCCACTTTAATGCGGTAATCCCAGAATGAGCGTCCTAACATGATGCGTGTTAATGGCTTTTCTTGGTAGTTTAAAGGGTAACTTGGGTTCATGAAGCCCTTCAATTCACCTTCACCAATGATCATGTTATTAGCCACTAGCGTCGTGTTAAGATCCGCCGGACAGTCAGCATTACCACCATAAGTATTGTTAGTATAACAATTCATGTACTCAACAAGGCGCTTAAAACCAAGTTCATCCTGGCCAACAGCTGCATCATAGTGGTAATCGTTATTGTTCCATAACCACGTCGACATATTGTCATACGTCTGATTTAACTCATTGATTGGAAGGCGCTTACCTTGCTTACCCCCTGAACGATAATAAAGTTCATGATCCGCCAACGCTTGCATGTTCGTACCCAAACTGGCCGCTTTAACCATGCTGCTTACTTCAAATTGAATACGTTCAAAATCCGCTCGACCGTATGCACGCTCAGGGATACCTGTTCCAGAGCGCACTTCTATACAGTTAAACTCATATTCATAGTCATGAGTACAACGTGGAGTACCAGGAAAGGCCACCTCTAGCTCTTTAAATGCCGCTTCACGCTCTTCTGCATTATTGACTCGAATGAGTGCTCGATGAGTCGATTCACTGCCATCGCTGTTGGTAACCTTATACGTTGGTACATGGAACGGGGTTTTCAGCATGTCTTCAGCAGAAGCCCATGTAACCGTTCCATCACTGTTTACCGTAAAGGGCGGTTTACCCGCTGAGATATCATCAAAGCGCTGAAGTACGACCACTTCTTTTTCTTGTTTTTGGTTTAACACTGGTGACTTATTGCAATATTTATTACCCGCATCACAGTTACTTTGGGTGATGTTGGCAACGTTCGGCCCACCAAGTGAAACACCTGCCGCATCGGCTAATCGAGCTATCGGCTCAGGGTTATTTACATCAATACCATCCATAAATAAAACGTTACCACCTTCATTTATGTAATGAATAAGAGCCGTGATATCCTCTTTGGTTAATTTAGGATCATTTAAATCCGCAGAATTATTATTAAATGAACCATGAATACCGTAAGCCTGAAGAATAAGAATTGGCGTGGTTGATGGATTTAATGATGAATAACCTCCAGATGAAATCTCACTAACATTTAACCCATAAGTTTCATCAATAAAGAAATCATAACGTAAACCCGCATCGTTATTTGCCATGGCAAATACACCTTTCTCGATGTTAGTTGCAACGTTATGACGTCCGCCTGACTTAAACCAATCAAACAAGTTAAGAAAATATCGCTGCATATCCCCATGATCTGAACGAGGATCAGATCCGGTTACGTTCGATGTACATTCTTTTGATTGTGCGTTAACGCGAACTTCATTCCATCCATTTGCCCAAAAATTATCAGGGCACGATAGGATTGATGGATACATGGAGTTACCCATGAAAACCACTTTCCCCTTCCCGATCTCCCCAGCACTCACGAAAGGTAACCCATAAGTTGCGATATCATCTTCAACCGTTGGTACTTTAGGCATTGTTATACCTGGATATTCTGCGATATAAGGTTTACCTTCTCGCGTCCAAGCTTGAGCACTATTAAACGGAATTAATCGGTTAATGTCATTACGATCCATCATTACAGGAAAAGCACGATTTGAAAGGTTTAATGCGCGATTACCACGAGCCCAACCAGTCGCACCATAGCCACCTTGATTATCATGGAAGACATGGAACGTTTCTACGTTATTAAAAATAGTCTTAAGAGAGTCCGTAACGTATGTGCCATTGTTAAGTGTTGAATAGACCGCAGGCGACTTAATGTGATAAGCACTTGCATTATTGTTAAGTTTCGCATCAATAATTGACGTTAATCCTGACTCAAATTGGCCATCAAACTCATCAGGCACGAACTTATCCGTCGTCCCTTCAATCAGACCGCCATTTGGTAATCTAAGATTAATCAATTCATTAATCACGTTAGGGTATTCAGAGAACACATCGATGACTTTTTTGCTAATAACAAGGCTCTCACCACTCATATCACCATAGCGTTCAAGAAGAGATTGAATGTTATTTTTAGCTACAGCATTGTCCGTCACATCGGTAATTTTATACGATAACTTATTCCCTTTCACTGCTCCAAATTCAAACGTATCAATACCAAACGTCAGTTTATCACCCCAAAGGTATTCGAAAGAGCCATCCGAAGCAGTTACGCCTCTTGAGTTATTAGAGAAGAAGCTCACGCCAGCCAATGGCTTACCGTTCGCATCGGTCAGTTTACCTAGCGTCAATACTTGATTTTCTACACTCGGTTTATAGGCGTATGTTTCTTCAGCACTTGCTGAAATAAAAGGGGCATCAAGAGTCGGCTTTACTCCCTCAGACTCTTGTGGTTTCACATTAGCATCGACGTGTGAGCTCGGTGCTTTATCTACCTCATCGGTGGCCTCACTTTCAATTTGTTTATTTTTTAGCTCAACAAACTCATTTACCGCAGTGTTATTGTCTAGCGTCAAATAGATCTCTTCAATATCAATTGAGTCAAATTCTGTTAAACATATAGTATTATCATCATCACAGGAGTTAATAGCCTGCAAAATCTTAGTAGCATTTTCACCATGCTCAGTATTCTCATACTGTTCTAAAAGATTAAATGATTTTTCAACCTTATCTGACGGACTTGCTATGCGAGATACCCCAGGAAACGGAGCTATGAAAGACCCAAGGTGCACAGCCCCCAATTGACAATCAAAACTTTGCCCCTGATTAACCTCAAATGTTCCTTCAGTTAATGTTTGACCATCACAACTCACCTCACCTTTAAGAACTTGGCCACTAGCAGTTAACTTGCCTATATAAGTGACAGGCGGCAGTATATCCGTTGGCGGAATGGTTTCAGGTTTAGTCGACGTTCCTCCACCAACCTCTATACTCTCTTGATTACAGCCAGCTAGCAGCATTGGTATCAATGACGCTAATAATAGTTTTTTATTCATGATTCAACCTTTTAGAAGTGCTGAAACTAAACGTTCAGTTCACTAAGATCGAAACATACCACAACTATTTTTAGTTATTCTCAAAAATAATACAGAAATAGAATTAAAATCATGAAACAGAAATTACTTTGCATATTTATCATTATTTATCTGTACTTTATTTCACACTTGTTAACGTAAAAAACCATACCAATAACTGATTAAATACAAAATAATCGTATAGAAAAGAAATAGTTAAAACTATCAATAAAAAAGGCTAGCCCATTACAGGCTAGCCTTTAACATTTTAATTGTCTCGTCCTGAAATGTGTTTACACATTTAGGACTTTTATATGACAAATCAAGAAAAAACAAAGAATAAGCGAACTCAACGCGATTATTCATTAGGCTTTAAATTGCAGCTTGTTGCCGCTATAGAAAAAGGCGATATGACCTATAAGCAAGCTCAAAACATTTATGGCATTCAAGGTCGATCTACCGTACTTACTTGGTTAAGAAAACACGGTAAGATGGACTGGTCTCAATCACCTAAGATTATTATGCCTAAATCCCCGAAAGCGAAAGAATCGCCTGCACAAAAAATTAAACGTTTAGAGCGAGAGCTTGATGATGAAAGAATGCGTAATTTATTACTTAATGAAGTAGTGAATATCATGGACGCAGAACATGGTGCAGGCCTTAGAAAAAAGTATATTGCCAAGGAGCAAGAAGTCTTCAAAAGCAGAAAATGATCAGCTTAGAGCGAGCTAGTCAGCTACTTGGCATTACAAGACAATGTATATACCAACAAGAACGTAGAGCTCTGAAACGTGCCGTTGAACTTTCACCGGTTAAAAATATGGTGCAAGAAATTCGTCGATATATGCCTCGTATTGGAGGTAAAAAATTATATTTTTTACTTAAGCCCAAATTCATCACTCATGGCATAAAGTTAGGCAGAGATAACTTTTTTTCCTATTTAAGAAATGAGTGCTTATTAGTAAAACCTAAACGAAGTTATACAAAAACTACCTATAGTAAGCATTGGATGAAAAAACATCCTAATTTACTTAAAGAAGTAACACCTCAAGCATCTGAAGAGGTTTTTGTTAGTGATATCACTTACGTTCAATCACAAAAAGGTATTCATTATTTATCTTTAGTAACAGATGCTTATAGTCGAAAGATAATGGGATATGAATTAAGTGATGAAATGAAAGCTACTGATGTAGTCAAAGCTCTTGATATGGCGATAGATAGCCGTCAATATCAAAGGAGTACGATTCATCATTCAGACCGAGGATTACAGTATTGTTCAAAGGTTTATCAGGAAAAATTGAATAAAAATGATATTAAGCCATCAATGACGGATGGTTATGATTGCTATCAAAATGCATTAGCAGAGCGAATAAATGGGATACTTAAACAAGAGTTTCTTTTGTATGACTGTAAAGATTTAGAGGAGTTAAGGCATTTAGTTGAAGAATCTATTTTTATTTATAATGAAATGCGGCCACATTTAAGCTTGGGAATGAGTACACCAAATCAAGTACACAAAAAAGCCAAGTGCGTACGCACTTAGCTTTCAATTAAAAATCGTCAACGTATTTTAGGACGAGACAAATAAAGTAAAAAATTAAGCGTAAACTGGTAGACGCTTACAGATTTCTAATACTTTTGCTTTTGTCGCTTCAATTACAGACTCATCACCCATGTTATCTAGAATGTCACACATCCAGCCCGCAAGGTTTTTCGCATCTTCTTCAGTAAAACCGCGACGCGTAATTGAAGGCGAACCAATACGAATACCAGAAGTAACAAATGGGCTACGAGGATCATTCGGTACTGAGTTCTTATTTACAGTAATGTTAGCAGAACCTAGTGCAGCATCCGCTTCTTTACCCGTAATATCTTTATCAATTAAATCAACTAGGAACAGGTGGTTCTCAGTTGAACCTGAAACGATGTTGTAACCACGAGCTAAGAATTCAGCAACCATTGCTTTTGCATTAGCAACAACACGAGCTTGATATTCTTTGAACTCAGGCTCAAGCGCTTCTTTAAATGCAACGGCTTTACCAGCGATAACGTGCATTAAAGGACCACCTTGACCACCAGGGAATACTGCTGAGTTTAACTTCTTGTAAAGATCTTCACCTTCATTAGAAAGGATAAGACCACCACGAGGACCTGCCAGTGTTTTGTGTGTCGTTGTTGTTACAACGTGAGCATGAGGCACAGGGTTAGGGTAAACACCTGCAGCAATAAGACCTGCTACGTGAGCCATATCTACAAAGAAGTAAGCGCCAACTTTGTCTGCGATTTCACGCATACGTGCCCAATCACATACTTGAGAGTAAGCAGAGAAACCGCCGATGATCATCTTAGGTTTATGTTCTACTGCTAATGCTTCCATTTCTTCATAGTCAATTTGACCATTTTCATCAATACCGTAAGGAATGATGTTGTAAAGTTTACCAGAGAAGTTTACTGGAGAACCGTGAGTTAAGTGACCACCATGAGCAAGGCTCATACCTAATACAGTATCACCCGCATTTAGCAGTGCCATGTAAACTGCGTTATTCGCTTGTGAACCAGAGTGAGGCTGTACGTTTGCGTACTCAGCACCAAACAGCTCACATGCACGTTCAATAGCAAGTGTTTCAACTTTATCTACGTACTCACAACCACCGTAGTAACGTTTGCCAGGGTAACCTTCAGCATATTTGTTCGTTAATTGTGAACCTTGAGCTTCCATTGCTCGTGGGCTAGTGTAGTTTTCAGAAGCAATCAGCTCGATATGCTCTTCTTGACGTACTGTTTCTTCCTGGATTGCTGCAAATAAGTCTGCATCGTAATCGGCAATGTTCATATCACGCTTAAGCATCTGTATCTCCTGACTCAGATAAATATAAAACCCAAAAATAGCCCAATGACGCAAACGTTTACGTCACCAGTCTCAACTGCAATGTATTCTACATAATTTGATCTGGATCAGATACCCTAAATTGCATATTAATTTGTTATTTTTGTTGCGGATTACTCATTATCAACATGAAATATATTCATAATCATCAATATAAATAACTAGTTATTCAAATAATTGCATGAACGAAAACAGAGATATGACATTTTAATATTGTTATATATGTCAATTTTTCTGCTTTACACTCTGTAAAGGCTTTACTACAAATCCTCTATTTATTTACACCTAGCTAATTGCATAAATTCCGATTCACTCTATCCTAGCGACCATTATTATGTTCGTCGCAAGGTATTGCACACTGTGGAAAAAATAAAACATTCACATAAAGAAGATGTGATCGCTATTTTGACAGGCACTTTTTTAGTATCACAAGGGATTTTCTTTTTACAAGCCGCACATTTACTGACTGGCGGAACAACAGGATTAGCTTTATTAATTAGCCAAATGAGTGGCATCAGCTTTGGTATTCTTTATTTTCTATGTAACCTACCTTTTTATGCTCTGGCTTGGCAACGCTTTGGGAAACGTTTCGCATTAACCAGTTTAATTTCTGGGGCGCTTGTTTCTATCATGACTGATCATTTGAATATGATGATTTCAGTGGATCATATCAATGATATTTACTGTGCCGTTGCTGGTGGGTTATTGATGGGTTTAGGTATGTTGATTCTATTTAGACACCGCTCAAGTTTAGGTGGTTTCAATGTGCTATGTCTGTTTATTCAGGAGAAATTCGGGATCTCTGTAGGTAAAGTTCAAATGGCCATTGATTGCTGTATTTTAACGGCTTCGTTTTTCTTTATCACTCCATGGTTACTCTTCGTTTCAGTATTAGGTGCTGTTGTTCTCAATATTGTATTGGCAATGAACCACAAGCCAACTCGTTATATTGTTACCTACGGTTCTTAAGCTAAATACAATAATGCCCATACAAATGAATGTATGGGCATTTTTATCTCATCTATTTTCTACAAAATATCTGATTATTTACTTAAATTAGTATTATTTTGAAACGGTACAGTTTCTCAATACGACTCGACCAAGCTCTAAAATGGCTTCATCGCCTTTTCCATGAAATACAATTGCAGAGCTAACATCGGGCATATCATCATTTAATACATACTTCATTCCTGATGCCGATACCGCACGTTTTAATACGTATTCCTCTTTCGGTAGCTTTAACAACGCATCATCATTATTGAACGTAATATCAAAATTTCTTCCTGCTTCACACTCATAATGCACAGGTTTCGCTGACCCCATATCTGGAACCGTCACTGAAGAACAACCACCAAGCACACCAAAAATAGCCAACACCAATAATCTCTTCATTCTTTTAAACCTATGTTAATTCTAACCTTGTAACTATAGGATAAAACAGAGCCATTAAGATGTTTCAAAAAAGATATTTATTTATATAAATGGCAAGCCACTTCATGCGCATTATTATCAAGCAATTGTCTTTTGGGCTCATCACGAAAACATTGTTCTTCCGCCTGTGGGCAACGTGTTGAAAAACGACACCCTTTTGGAGGATTAATTGGAGAAGGTACATCGCCTTTTAATATAATCCTTTCTTTCCCTCTAAATTTAGGATGAGATACAGGAATAGCGGATAATAGTGCCTTGGTATAAGGGTGTTTAGGTGAATGATAAAGCGTCTCTGAATCCCCATACTCAACAATTTTACCCAGATACATCACCGCCACTTTATCTGAAATATGCTTGACCACCGATAAATCATGGGCAATAAAAATTAACGCCAGATTCATCTCTTTTTGTAAATCGAGTAATAAGTTAACGATTTGCGCTTGAACAGAAACATCTAATGCCGAAACCGATTCATCACACACGATCAATTTAGGTTTTAATGCTATTGCCCTAGCGATACCAATACGTTGTTTTTGTCCACCAGAAAACTCATGAGGATATCGAGTAGCAGCACTTGGTGGTAATCCTACTTTAATCAGTAACTCTTCGACCCATTGCTTTCGCTCTTCTTTTGTTCCTACATCATGAATAACAAACGGTTCTTCTAAGATCATTTCGATGGTATGACGAGGGTTTAATGATTCGGTTGGGTCTTGAAAAATAATCTGCATTTCTTGGCGCAATGAGCGCATCTCTTTATTGCCCAAATGGGTAATGTCTTTTCCTTCAAAAAAGATACGTCCTACTGTTGGTTCAAATAATTTAAGTAAACTACGGCCTAACGTACTTTTACCGCAACCAGACTCACCAACTAAACCTAAGGTTTCCCCCTTATTCACACCTAATGACACCCCATCAACAGCATGAACGACGTAACCTTTATTAAAAATCCCTTTTCCCGAATAAAAGTGTAATTTCAGATCATCAACTCGTAATAATTCACTCATTTTGCCTCCTCATTACTGATTAATGCTTCACTAAAATGACAACTTACTTGATGTAATACCCCGACTTGATTCATGGCTGGCACTTCTACCTCGCACTTGTCCTGCTTGTATTTACAACGCGTTGAGAAACGGCAACCACTAGGCATTTCATTTAAAGAAGGGACGGTTCCAGGAATGGTATCCAACTCGGTTTTTGGTTTTAAATGTAAGCTCGGCATTGATGCCATCAAACCTTGTGTATAAGGGTGTTTAGGGTTATCAAATAATTCAAAGATCCCCGCTTGTTCAGCGACACGTCCTGCATACATCACCACTACTTCATCACAAATTTCAGCGACAACGCCAAGATCATGGGTAATAAAAATGATCGACATACCCGTTTCATCTTGAAGTTTTTTCATTAACTCTAAAATTTGTGCTTGAATCGTGACATCCAATGCAGTTGTTGGCTCATCACAAATCAAGATATCAGGCTCACAAGCCAACGCTATCGCAATCATGACTCGTTGACGCATACCACCAGATAAATTATGAGGGTATTCATGAAGACGTGATTCAGGCGATGGGATCCCCACTTTTTCAAGCATTTCTAAAGAATAAGCAAGGCGCTGCTTTTTATCAAAATCCGGACGATGAAGTTCTAACACCTCATTAATTTGTTTCCCTATGGTATGAACAGGATTAAGTGCTGTCATTGGATCTTGAAAAATCATTGAGATACGGTTACCGCGCATTTCATATAATTTATCAGGGCTTAGTTGAATTAAATCCGTATCTCCATACAAGATCCGCCCACTGACGACATTGCCATAAGGTTTAGGCAATAACCCCATAATCGACATTGAGGTAACGCTTTTTCCACATCCTGATTCACCAACAATGCCAATGGTTTTTCCTTTTGGGACTTGAAAACTGACACCATCAAGCACCCTCACCGTTCCCTCATCCGTTTGAAATTCAGTGACTACATTTTCCACTGATAAAACAATTTCTCTATCCATATGCTTCTTCGCTATTTTTATTATTATTTACACTAGGCGATCCCTCGCCTAGTCTTTATTACTGGCTATCAATACGTACTGATATCTCTATAATTTATAGGTATCATCGATAATCGTAACGGGTTCAAACGTTTTACCCGACTTCATTGCCGCTTTTGTTTCTTTCTTTATCTCTTCATCAATCCAGAACGTACTGAAGGTTTGAGCAAAACCCCAACCATGAAACAGATAACCGGTCTGCTTAGTGGCCATTTGCTCTGGTAACTTCATCCAACGCCAAAAACCAGCGCGAGCGTAAGGCACCATATAACCAGGAACAATAACATTCGCATCGGCAATCACTTGTTGGATCTCACGAGAAAGCGCCCGTTTTTTCTCAATATCGAATTCACTTTTAAATGAATCGATCAACCCATCTAGTTCTGGGGATGTGAAGTTGGTGAAATGATTGGTTTGTGGTTTATTGGCATTATCTGAATGGAAATACTCCCAATAGGCAGGAATGTCGCCTGTGCCCATATTATGGAAAGAAATATCGTGTTTTTTCTCAAGTACGTATTTAAACATACTAGAGCCATCAATCAGATTAAGTTCAAAATCTAAACCCGCTAATTTTGCCTGTTCTTTTAATACCGCAACTCGAGGAGTGAATGACTGCTGTGAATAGGTAACCGCAAAACTCAAGCGTTCCCCTTTATCATTGATACGGATACCGTCAGAGCCTACTTTGCTAAACCCTGCCTTTTCAAAATACTCAATGGCTTTTTTAGCATCAAACTTAGGCGCTTTTATGTCGGTATTATCGTAACCCGGGTGACCAAAGCCCATACCATTTGGTTTACGTGAATAATCATTACGTAAAACCTTAGCAATCATCATGTCAAAGTCGGTCGCAAACATAATGCCTTTACGAACATTAATATCATCTAGCATTGGTTTTGCCGTATTCAGCCAAAGTCCCCCGGCTCCAACCGCAGCTTGGTTATATACCCATGCTTTTTGTATGTAGCCATTCTGATAATTTTTACCATCCGATTTCTCATGCCACAAATCAGGTCGCACTAAATCAAACGAATCTAAATTGCCTTTTTCAAAATGTTTAAGGGCAATATCCGCATCACGGATCACTTTAATATTAATTTTTTCGACATTAAAACGGTGTTGATTGTATTTATTTTCATAACCCCACCAATCCTCACCGACGTGTTTAAACGCAATGTTTTTGCCTTTTTTAATCTTGTCGATGTAATAAGGCCCAGTCACCGGCTCTGGTTTGAAGTTGTATTTACGAACAAACTTATCATCAATACCGTCGTTATTTTTATCGACTTTCGGCTTGCCATAAAAATGGGCTGGACGTGGCATTAAGTTTGTATATTCAATTAATTCATCTCGGTTACGGGCTTTTGCAGAAACGACCGCTATCGTATGTTTATCAAAAGAGATCACATCTGCAATTTCATTGGTAAAAAAGTCGTTATACCAAGGAGCAACAATATCTTTTGAACGCATTAATTTAAGCATAAACTGATAGTCGTCGGCTGTTACCGGTTTGCCATCACTCCATGTTGCTTTAGGGTTTAACTTAAAATAAACGGTTTTATTATCATCACCAAACGCCCAAGATTGCGCTAATCCTGGCAACCATTCATTGGTGTTTGGGTGTTTCATTAATGGCGGTAAGTTGGCTTGTAATATCCACGAACGAAAGGTGCCATTAGAGTCCGGCCCTACCGTTCGAAACGTTTGAGGAAAGCTCAATGCATAGGTTCGAAACGTCCCACCAAAGGTCGCTTTTGGTGATGCAAATGTCGGTGCTGAATCATTCGTTTCCCACTCTAGATTGTTGGGTAAATCAGCAGATAACGTTTGAAAGCTGAATAATGCAGCGATTGATACCGCTAATGTTGTCAGTCCTTTTTTCATCATCGATTCCTTTCTTATTATTTTCGATTGGTATTAAACATATCTCGTGTGTTTTTTCGGATCGAACGCCTCACGGATCCCTTCCCCAATAAACGTCACCATAATTAATACGGTGACAATTGCCGTAACAACAGAGCTCGCTATCCATGGTGAATCTAAATTTGATTTACCTTGTTGCAATAGTTCTCCCCAACTTGGTGTCGGTGGCATTAAACCTAGTCCCAAATAATCCAAAGCAGTAAGAGCAGTGATATTGGCGACAATGGTAAATGGCGCTAAGGTAACAATCATTACCATGGTATTTGGTAAGATATGGTGAAACAAAATTCGTGTATTTGATGCACCTAATGCTTTAGCGGCCATGACGTATTCCCGAGCTTTCTCTTTATAAGTCATGGTTCGCATATACCATGTCATCCCCATCCAGCCAAACATGACATTGATTAAGGTAAAAAGCATAAAACTTGGCTTCATGATGGAGACTAAAATCATGATGACATATAAGAAAGGCACCATAGACCAAATTTCGATAAAACGTTGAAAAAACAAATCAAACTTCCCACCAAAGAACCCCATTGCACAACCAACAGAAACACCGATGGCGTAAGATATTGCCAAGGTAATTAAAGCAAAGCCCATAGCAATCCGAAAGCCATAAACCAAGCGAGACACAATATCTCGACCAATCGTATCGGTGCCTAAATAATGTTGTCCTTCAAAACTGGGCTCAGTAGGAGGAAAATCCCCTGAAAAATCCTGTTCATAAGGGTTCCAAGGAATAATGGGCATGATAACGAAATTCCCTTTCCCCTCTTGTTCAAATTTAACTTTCAAATCTCGATAGTTGGTCTCATGGACATAATCAAGACCAAAGGTATTTCCCGGCTTCATATCTGTATAAGTTGGAAAATGCCATTCACCTTGATAACTCACCAATAAAGCACGGCTATTAACAAACATCTCTGCAAAAATAGAAAGAACCAATAAAGCCGATAAAATTAAGAATGACCAATAACCTCTTTTGATCCCTTTAAAACGTTGGATTTTCTTTTGCGTTAATGGACTTAAATTGAATGATAATGTCATAACTAGGCTCCAAAATTCACGCGTGGATCCACCACAGCAACACACACATCAGACAAAATATTGCCTATCATTAACATCATGGCATTAATCGCAAACAACCCCATCACCACAGGGTAATCACGCTCCATAATGGCTTCGTATCCAAGCAATCCAATGCCATCAATATTAAAAATAACCTCAATTAAGAATGATCCCGTCATAAAGAACATTAACGAATTACCAAAATGACTCGCAACAGGAATTAAGCTATTACGCAATGCGTGTTTACGAACCGCTTTTCTAAATGGCAACCCTTTAGCAATCGCGGTACGAACATAATCAGACGCTAAGTTCTCCATTAAATTATTTTTCATCGTCATGGTAAGTAGTGCAAAGTCACCGATCAAATAACAAAATAGAGGAAGAATGGCATGCCACATGATGTCTTTGATCTGTTCAAACGCACCAAAATCATCAAAGTCATCACTAATAAAACCGCCCATTGGAAACCACTCTAATTGATAACTAAACAAGCTAATCAAAAAGACCCCAATGACATAACCGGGTAAAGCAAAACCAACAAAGATGGCAATTGACGAGGTTGAATCTAAGATAGAACCATGTTTTAGCGCTTTTAAGTAGCCAAGCGGAATGGATATGAGATAACTGAGCAAAAACGTCATCCCTCCATAAAAGAGAGAAACAGGTAAACGTTCGGCTATCATGTCCCAAACAGGTTCATAATAACGAGTGGACTCACCCAAATCTAAAACAACCAACTTAGTTAACCAATCATAATACGCTTCAAACACCGGCTTATCTAAGCCATAAAAAGCATTCAGTTCTTCAATCTGCTCTTCCGATAAGGCGTTATTACCATCGGTAACACTGCTTGTGCCGCCCGTTTCTGAAGCACCCTGCATTTGTAGACTTAGCAGCATACGCTCTACTGGCCCACCCGGAACAAATCGAGTAAGAGCAAAAATAAGTAAAGTAATACCGATAAAGGTAGGAACAACTAATAAAAGTCGCCTAAGTAGGTAAGATATCATCCGTGACAGTACTCCATGTCCTTCGACAAACTCCGTTGTCGTTATACGAGTTAGGCTATATTTCTAGCCCAAACTGTATTTATTTTTATAATAATTTTATTAAGTTAGTTCAATAGTTAAGTAACTACAAAGACAACCATTGATAATGTAATTGAGTTAACAGTTTGCAGAATAGCGCGGGGATTAGAAAGTAAAAGGCGAGTTTTTGACACAATTGTTATGAAAGTGTCACAAATTAAACCTCATTGGATTAAATTATCTACTGATAAAAAGAGAGTTTTTAAACGAGGTTGTTACTGAAAAGGAATTTCACTTAAATGAGAAAGTATATCTTGTTGTTGTTCATCCGTAAGTAGATCCCACGTGTTAACCGTTTCATCTACAGGAGCTTTTTGATGGCATAATGCTTTCGGTTGCTCTTTGTCTAAAAGCAAACTCTTACCTTTATCAAGCTTATTCATAACGACCACCTTCATCTGTAATCCTTAATCAGATCACTTAAAATCCATCTATATACTCAACTCTAGGTAAATTTGCCTAATAAAGATACACTTTTCTCATCTTAAAAATAAGACAGAAAGAAAAAGTCCGCTAACATATTCATTGTTAACACATAAAAAAAACGCCCACAGATTTCTCTATAGGCGTTTCATTTATATTCTCTTTAACGAATCTAGCTAAGCAGACAAGAACTTTGGTACATCCGCAACACTATCAAGAACTGTTGTTGCTAATGCTTCACCTTCTTCAGTTACTGGCTTACCAGTTCGAACTAAAATACGAGTACCAACACCAGCCGCTTGCGCTGCCATCATGTCTTCTTTCTTATCACCGATCATGATTGAATTTTCCATGTCGATATCTAAGAAACGTTGTGCAGAAACCAACATACCCGGATTTGGTTTACGGCAGTCACATGCTTCTTTGTATTTTTCAACAGTCGCTTCAGGGTGGTGAGGACAGTAATAAATACCATCAAAGTCAACGCCATTATCAGCAAAGTTCCAATCCATCCATTCAGTAAGGATTTCAAATTGATCTTCAGTGAACATACCGCGAGCAATACCTGACTGGTTAGTTACCAATACTAATAGGTAACCCATTTCTTTGAGTTTTTTCGTAGCCTCAAATACACCATCAATGTATTCAAAGTCATCGCGTTTATGAACATATCCGCGATCAACGTTGATCACGCCATCTCTATCAATAAATACCGCTGGTTTGGACAAGGTGACACCCTCTATGAATCAAATCGATTAATACTAAAAATTATCTCATGCTTTTTACTTATTGACACCTTATTTTATGCGTTTAGACGTCTAGACGTAAAAATATCTATTGACTTAAATCAGTATCCGAAATAGCATCAGTAAAACATAAAAAATGAGAGATTGCTCAGGTTTTGTAACCTTTGTTAACTATCTTTTTACGAAATGCAGTTCAAGGCGAATCATGATTGAAATAAACCGTGTTAATAAGATTTTTTATCAAGGAGCAAAGGAAATTAATGCTCTTAAAGATATTAATCTTCGTATTGCTCAAGGCACCATCTTTGGTGTGATTGGCTCATCGGGTGCAGGGAAAAGCACACTGATACGCTGTGTAAACATGCTAGAAAGACCAACTGATGGTGAAGTGATTGTCGATGGTGTAGATTTAACGAAACTCTCTTCTAGTGAGTTAAGTAAAGCTCGTCGTAATATTGGGATGATCTTCCAGCACTTTAACCTTTTAGCATCACGAACTGTATTTGATAACGTTGCTTTACCATTAGAGCTTGCTGGTAAATCAAAACAAGAAATTCAAAAGAAAGTAACTGAATTATTAGATTTAGTTGGCTTAGCAGATAAACACCATACTTATCCTGCAAACCTTAGTGGTGGTCAGAAACAACGTGTTGCTATCGCTCGTGCACTTTCAACGGATCCAAAAGTGTTACTGTGTGATGAAGCAACTAGCGCCCTTGATCCTGCAACAACAAAATCAATTCTAGAACTGATTAAAGATCTAAACCGTAAATTAAGCATTACTATTCTTATCATTACCCATGAAATGGAAGTGGTAAAAAACATCTGTCATGAAGTAGCAATTATCGGTGGTGGAGAATTGGTTGAGAAAGGAGCTGTTAGTGACATTTTTGCGCATCCAAAAACAGCACTAGCTCAAGAATTTATTCGTGCAACATTAGATCTATCAATCCCTGAAGATTTCAAAGCCCGTTTGAAAGATACTTATGCTGAAGGTAGTTACCCTCTTATTCGTTTAGAATTTACAGGCTCAACGGTTGATGCTCCTGTTATCAGTCAAATATCTCGCGAATTTGATATTGATATTAGTATCTTAAGCTCTGATATTGATTACGCTGGTGGTGTTAAATTTGGTTTAATGCTTGCTGAAGTATTTGGTAATCAAGAATCAACTCAAAAAGCAATTGAGTTCTTACGTAATCATCATGTAAAAGTAGAGGTGTTAGGTTATGTCGTTTGATGTGATTTCTGCATGGCTTGATTTAAACAGCAAGTTATTATTAAACGCAACTGGCGAAACCCTATATATGGTTGCGGTTGCTGGTATCGTTGGCTTTGCTATTGGTATCCCTCTTGGTGTTGTTCTTCATATCACTAAAAAAGGTGGTCTAATGGAAAACACCGCGTTTAATAGCGTACTTGGTGCGATTGTAAACGTAGGACGTTCTGTACCTTTCTTGGTTTTAATGGTTGCAATTATCCCTGTAACAAAACTGATTGTTGGTAGCTTTATTGGCACTACAGCAGCTATCGTTCCACTAACCATTGGGGCGATTCCATTTGTTGCTCGTTTAATTGAAGGTGCGTTAATCGAAGTACCAAGTGGTCTGGTTGAAGCGGCACAATCAATGGGCGCAACACCACTGCAAATCATTACAAAAGTACTGCTTCCAGAAGCACTACCAACTATTTTAAACTCAGTTACTATCACACTAGTCACACTAGTTAGCTATTCTGCAATGGCAGGTACTGTTGGCGGCGGTGGTTTAGGTGATGTTGCTATTCGATATGGTTTCCACCGTTATGATTTAACTATCATGGCAGTGACCGTTGTTATGCTGATTGTTTTGGTTCAAATCATTCAATCTGTTGGTGATGCTTTAGTTAAAAAAGTCGATCACCGTTAATTTTATTTAATATGGAATTCATTTTTAAGGAGTAAATAATGAAATTGAATCTGAAAAAACTGGCTGCTGTTGCTGGCCTAGCATCAACACTTATCCTTACGGGTTGTGGACAAGAAGAAGCAAAAGCAAAAACAAATTCAATTAAAGTAGGCGTAATGGCGGGTGCAGAAGCACAAGTTGCTGAAGTTGCAGCTAAAGTAGCAAAAGAACAATACGGTCTTGATGTTGAACTTGTTACTTTTACAGATTATGTAACACCAAACGCAGCATTGGATGATGGTTCTATTGACCTAAACGCATTCCAACACAAACCATACCTAGATCAACAAGTTGCTGATCGTGGTTACAAAATTGAAATTGCAGGTAACTCTTTTGTATACCCAATTGCTGGCTACTCTAAACAAGTAACATCAGTTGACCAAATTGAAGATGGCGCACGTATCGCCGTACCAAACGATCCAACCAACCTAGGTCGTTCTCTACTTCTTCTTCAACAACAAGGGTTAATTACTCTTCGTGAAGATGCAGGCCTTGCAGCAACGGTTCGTGATATTACGGCTAACCCTAAAAACATCACTATTGTTGAATTAGATGCAGCTCAATTGCCTCGTTCTCTTGATGATGTAGCGTTATCTGTAATCAACACAACTTACGCAAGTAGCATCAACCTAGTACCAGAAAAAGACGGTATTTTTGTAGAAGATAAAGAGTCTCCATACGTAAACCTAATCGTTGGCCGCACAGACAACGTAAACTCAGAAAACGTTAAAACATTTGTTAAAGCGTACCAATCTGAAGAAGTTTACCAAGCTGCTCTTAAAACATTCAAAGGTGGCGTAGTTAAAGGTTGGTAATCTCCTTCTTTTAACAAGTTATTCCACAAAAGGTTGACGTGAGAGCGTCAACCTTTTTTAATGCCTGAAGATATTAATAATGAAAAATGGCCTAATGACTTATCACATCGACCCTATTGGTTTTATTCAATCTCCTTACAAAGAAAAATTTGCGGTACCTCGTCAGCCTCGTTTGGCTCCGAGTGCTACATCAAGAATTAAACTCGTCGGTGAGGCTAATTCACCAGAAGCGATTCGTGGCATCGAACAATTCTCTCACCTATGGTTACTTTTTCTATTTGATCAAAACCTTGAAGCCGGCTGGAGACCAACAGTTCGTCCACCACGATTAGGTGGAAATGAACGTATTGGTGTGTTCGCTTCTCGTGCCACATTTCGTCCAAATGGCATTGGTATGTCTGCTGTTGAGTTAAAAGGAGTTATCCAGGAAGGGAATCAAACCTATTTAGAATTAGGCAGTGTCGATTTAGTTGATAACACGCCAATTATTGATATCAAACCTTATATCCCCTATTCAGATTCAATTCCCGATGCCCTTGGCGGCTTTGCCGATAAAGAACCCGATGTGTTAGATGTGTTTTTATCCATAGATGCACAAAAATCACTGAGTTCTCACCCACAAAGAAGAGAGATAGAGGCGGTGATCAAAGAAGTACTAGGACAAGATCCTCGTCCAGCTTATAAAAAAGGAAAAGTCGATAACAAAGAATACGCCGTAAATTTGTTTGATTTAAACGTAAAATTCCTTGTTGAAAGCAATTCTATTACAGTTACTGCAATTGATCGCTTTTGAGATCGCTTTAGGGCTGATATTATATAGGGCTTAATTTTAGATTTGAGCCCATTCTTAAGAGAACAGACTCTATACTAAGGTTGAACTCTCGGTTTAACTGTTTAAATCGAGCTATTCCAATATTCATAACTAACAAATGGATGAAAACATGCGCACTAGCAAATACCTTCTTTCAACACTGAAGGAGACTCCAAACGACGCAGAAGTAGTAAGCCACCAGCTTATGCTACGTGCAGGTATGATTCGTAGACTGGCTTCAGGTTTATATACTTGGCTACCTACTGGTCTACGTGTACTGCGTAAAGTCGAAAACATCGTTCGTCAAGAGATCGACAATGCAGGTGCAATCGAAACATTGATGCCCGTAGTTCAACCATTTGAACTTTGGGAAGAAACAGGCCGCTCAGAAAAAATGGGCCCTGAACTACTTCGTTTTACTGACCGTCATGTTCGTCCGTTTGTACTTAGTCCAACAGCTGAAGAAGTTATCACTAGCCTTGTTCGTAACGAAGTTAGCTCTTACAAACAACTTCCGCTAAACCTGTACCAAATTCAAACTAAATTCCGTGACGAACGTCGTCCACGTTTTGGCGTAATGCGTGCTCGTGAATTCTGCATGATGGATGCATACAGCTTTGATATCGACAAAGAAGGCCTGCAAAAGTCTTACGATGCAATGCACGATGCATACTGTAAAGCATTCGACCGTATGGGTCTTGAATACCGTCCAGTATTAGCTGACTCTGGTGCTATCGGTGGTAGTGGTTCTCAAGAGTTCCACGTACTTGCAGAAAGCGGTGAAGATTTGATCGCATTCTCAACAGAATCTGATTACGCAGCAAACATCGAAAAAGCAGAAGCAGTAGCACCAACAGCAGAACGTGCAGCTCCTACTCAAGAGATGACAACCGTTGATACACCAAACGCAAAAACGATTGCAGAATTAGTTGAGCAACACGGTATTGCGATTGAAAAAACAGTAAAAACACTGTTTGTTAAAGCGTCTGATGACGTTGATGCTGATATCATCGCACTTATCATCCGTGGTGATCACGAGCTTAACGAAGTTAAAGCTGAAAACCTTCCACAAGTTGCTTCTCCACTAGAAATGGCTGACGAAGCACAACTTCGTGATCTAATTGGTGCAGGCGCAGGTTCTCTTGGCCCTGTAGGTTTAGAACTACCATTCATCGTTGACCGTTCAGTTGCTGTAATGAGTGACTTTGGCACAGGTGCAAACATCGATGGTAAACACTTCTTTGGTGTTAACTGGGATCGTGATGTGCAACTAGGTCAAGTTGAAGATTTACGTAACGTAGTTGAAGGTGATCCAAGCCCATGTGGTAAAGGTACGCTACAACTTAAACGTGGTATCGAAGTTGGTCACATCTTCCAATTAGGTACTGCCTACTCAGAAGCGATGAATTGTGGCGTTCTAGATGCAAACGGTAAAAACGTAATTCTAGAAATGGGTTGTTATGGTATCGGTGTATCACGTGTTGTTGCATCAGCTATTGAACAAAACAACGACGAATACGGCATTGTATGGCCAGAAGCGATTGCACCATTTACGGTTGCTATCGTTCCTATGAACATGCACAAATCTGAGCGTGTTAAAGAAGCTGCTGAAAAACTGTATGCTGAATTAACAGCAATGGGTATCGAAGTTCTATTCGATGACCGTAAAGAACGCCCAGGTGTTATGTTTAAAGACATCGAACTTATCGGTATTCCACACACGATCGTTATCGGCGATCGTAGCATGGATGAAGGTAACTTCGAGTATAAGAACCGTCGTGCAAACACGAAAGAAGCGGTTGAAATGGCAAACATTGTTGAGCACATTAAAGCGCAATTAAGCTAATTTCACAAAATATTAAATACCAAAGGCTAAGTATATTTACTTAGCCTTTTTTATATCAATGAAATAATTTTACTTTCATTGATTTATTTCTTGATTACTTGAAATCTACTGATAAAATCCGCAGCAACAAAATTGCTCTCTATTTTTACCGTTGTTCTACGGCTTGCAATTTTTTATATACCGATGCGTTTAACTCTCTACTTGTTAATACCATCACACTCGATCTGATATTATTTATCATCAATCTATACGTATTTAGTGCTTTAATTGCTAATGAGTAATTACCTTTTTATTAAGGTGCTTTGTACTGCCTCAAATATAACCGAATCACAATCGTTATATTCGAATGATAAGTTTAGATCGCCACTTAATTTCTAATGCAGTTCGTAAATGCATTCTCTCATTTACCTGCACTACTTCTTTTATATTGGAAAAAAGTTGTGAATACATTACTGAATAAAATGAATAGAAAAAAAACACGTATTCTTTCTCTATTTATTTGTACCTTACTAACGATGACAAGCTTTGTTACGCTAGCGACAGCATCCCCTTCTAAATACCCAGAAACCTTAAAAGTTGCTCTTGGTAGCGAACCAACAACAGGATTTGATCCTATTCTTGGTTGGGGAAAATACGGTAATCCACTATTCCAATCAACTCTATTAAAAAGAGATAAGGACTTAAATTTTGTTGGCGATTTAGCAACGGAATGGCGTCTAACGAACAACAAATTAACTTGGATCGTCACCCTTCGTGATGATGTGCTTTTTAGTAACGGAGCACCGCTTACAGCTGAAGATGTTGCATTTACCTACAACCAAATCTTAGCTCAAGGCAGTACCCATGATTTAAGTGCATTAGAAATGGCCGAACCATTAACGCCAACCTCTGTTGCTTTTCATTTAAAGCGTTGTGATATTACCTTCTTAGATCGTTTATCTTCTATTGGTATCGTTCCAAAAAAATATTACCAACTACGTAGTGACAGTGCGATAAAGTACGGTTCCTTGCCTATGGGATCAGGCCCTTACATTCTCAATAAATGGGAAAAAGGCCAATACGTTAGTATGAGCTTAAATCCTTATTATTACGCTAAAAAACCTAAGTTTAATAACATCATTGCCGTGTTTGGAAACGAAGATTCTCGCTTTATTCAATTAAAAACACATCAACTTCACTTAAGCGTCATCCCACAACGTTACGCAAATCAAAGCATTGGCGATTACAAGCTATGGTCAGTACCAACGCTAGATAACCGTGGTATTGTTTGGCCGATGAATTATCATGAAGGATCAGATATGACGTTTGTAAGCTCTGATCCAGCAATACGTGAAGCATTCGAATGTCTTATAGATAAGCAATTAATCGTTGAAAAACTACTGGATGGTTATGCAACGCCAGCCTACTCAATTGCTGATAATATGCCGTGGGGGTTAGATACCTCCTCTATAATTCCAACGCCAATAAATTTAGCTCATATCGAAACACTGCTAAAACAAGCAGGATGGAGTGATACTAATAATAACGGCATTATCGATAAACAAGGCTATGAAGCCTCTTTTACTCTTCTTTATAAGGCTGGAGATAGCGTAAGAGAGCAACTGGCTTTAGCTATTAGCTCTATGGCAGATAAAATTGGCATAAAAGTGACGGTTAAAGGACTTGAGTGGAACGCCATTGCTCTCCAAATGACAACCACGCCTGTTCTTATGGGATTTGGCAGTCATTCAGCCAGTGAAGTGAATTATGTTTATCACTCTGATTTCGCACATACCGATTTCTACAACTCTGGTGGTTACAGTAACCCACAAGTCGATCTAGCTATTGATAACGCATTAAAAGCTGATACTTGGGATGAATCTATTCCTTTTTGGCAACAAGCTCAAAAACAAATACAACAAGATCGCCCTTGGACATGGTTAGTTAATATTAACCATCTATATATGGCTGACAAATGTTTGGATTTAGCGCAACCAATTACAGAACCTCATGATCACGGTTGGCCATTAACCGCAAATATCGAAGAGTGGCGTTGGCAGTGTCAATAAATACTCATCATCCTCGCATTGTTTGCTTTAGTATCACACGTTTACTACTGCAACTTTGCTTGGCTCTATTCATTATTAGTGTATTGATTGCGTTTCTCCCTATCGATCCTATTGCTCAATATTTTAATGGTAATGTGCTTGCCGTATTTGGCGAACAAAAAACGCAGTTAATAGAGCGGCTCGGATTAAATCAATCCATTCTTGAGCAAATAATGACATTTGGTCACGCCTTATTCTCTGGAGATCTAGGGTACTCTTACCATCGCCAAGAAGAAGTTAGCCAAATCATTTGGCAGCGCAGTCGTTACTCTATTATTTTAATGAGTAGCGCGAGTCTGCTTGCCTTAATTTTTGGTTACAGCATTGGGTTGTTTCTTGGATTAAAACCCAACACTATATTAAGTAAGATCATCACCCAATTAGCGTTAATGATTAACGCTATTCCAAGTTTTTGGATTGGCTTGATTCTAATTACAATCTTTGCAATTAAACTGGTCTGGTTGCCAATAGGAGGAATATCACCTATTGGAGTATCGCCAGAAACAATCTCTTTCTATGACAAAATACCTTATTTCATTTTGCCATTAACCACGTTAATTCTGGGTTTGATTGCTCCTATCATTTTACATACCAAAGAGAAAGTGATTGATGTTATCCAGAGCCAACATGTGCAATACGCTCGAATTCATGGGTTATCAACATTATCGGTTGTTCGTTTCCATCTATTAAGAAACACCTTAATACCGGCAATTGTTATTCAACTCGCGGGATTCTCTGAGTTATTTAGTGGTTCTGTCATTATTGAAACGGTGTTTAACTTTCCAGGTATAGGTCAAACCTTAGTGCAAGCAGGGTTAAGTGGTGATACTCCACTATTGTTCGGTATCACCTTATGTTGTGCTGTGTTTGTTTTTGTTGGTAATGCAACAGCATCACTATTGAGTAAACGACTCTCTTTATCGACATCGTTTTAATTTTAAAAGAGATATCCCATGCTTAAAAAGCACCTTCCTTTATTATTATTTTGCTTATTAATTTTGATTTCGATTACTTGGCAAAATAATGGCGAATCCATTGATTTATTCAATCGAAATATCGCCCCTAATGTACATGAATGGTTCGGCACCGATTGGCTTGGTCGAGATGTATTTAGCCGCACACTAAAAGCATTACTGTTTAGTCTTGCTATGGGAGGACTCTCTTCTATTTTATGTGCATTACTTTCATTGTGTTTCGCGCTAATTGGAAACATTAACAACACTTTCAATAACTTAATTAATCTTATGGTCGATGTATGGAGTTCACTCCCACATATCCTAGTGATGATCGTATTATCTGTGTTAGTTGGTGGGGGTTTTGAAGGATTAGTTATAGCAATTACATTAAGTCACTGGCCAAAGCTAACTCGCCTATTAAAAATTGAAATTGAACAACTTAGACAAAAACCATATGTCCTACATTCGTTATCATTTGGCTATTCAAAAATACACACTTATGCCGTACATATTACTCCGCATATTTTACCTCAAATGCTAATAGGTATGCTTATGCTATACCCCCAAGCCTTGGTTCATGGTGCTGGCCTCACTTTTTTAGGTTTTGGTATAGAACCCTCAACACCCTCTATGGGCGGTATGCTATCAGAAGCTAGCCAATACCTACTCAGTGGACAGTGGTGGCTCGCTCTATTTCCGGGGATTATGCTAGTAATAAGCTCATTGCTATTAATATCAATTGGAAAATCTTATGAAAAATCAAAGCAGCATAATGCTTGAATTAAAAGGCATAGAGATAAGATTAAAAACAAAGACAATACCTTTGTTTTCCAACCTATCATTATCTTTAAAACAAGGAGAAATACTCGGTATTATAGGATCAAGTGGCAGTGGAAAAAGCACATTAATTAATGCCATCATGCATGCACTGCCTTCTGAATTTGAACTATCCGGAAAAATCAATATAGCATCAGGGACACGGTTAGCTTTGGCTGCTCAAAGTCGTAATGCATTAAACCCTACGACCCAAATTGGCCGACAACTATCACAATTTATTCCGAAAAACTCATGGTTTACTCGTAAGAATAAAGACAAGGTCCATGAAGCATTAGCTCATGCACAATTGCCTTTTTCCGTGGCAGAGCTCTACCCACACCAATTATCTGGTGGAATGGCAAAGCGAGTACTTTCCGCGTTAGCTTTTATTCAGCAACCAGATATTTTAATTGCTGATGAACCAAGCTGTGGGATTAATGACGAATACAGCACTCCCCTCTTTCAACATTACCAGCATCTTGCTCATAAAGATGGAAAAACAGTCATTATCGTTAGTCATGATTTATCTCATATCATTGATATTGCCGATCATATATTGGTTCTAAAAAACAATAATGATGAAGATACCGCATCTATTGAACGCACTACGCCAAGTCATATTATCAATGGCGAAAGTAACGCATATAGCCAAGCATTGTGGCATGCACTACCAAAGAACTGGAATTAATATGATTTCTTTAACTAATGCGACTGTTGAATATCAAGAAAAAACACTCTCACTACCCAATATCAGTCTCCATAAAGGAGAAATACTTGGATTGAATGGAGTAAGTGGCTCTGGTAAATCTACTCTTGCGATGATATTAGCGGGATTTATCAAACCAAAAACGGGAGAACTCAACGTTCCTGTCTATGGAAAAAAAACACCTAACCCTGTTCAATGGGTTGGTCAACATCCTGAACTGGCTTTTAACCCTAAATGGTACATACTTAAATCATTAAAAGAAAGCTTTAGAGAACATGACTTTGAACACCTTCTACCACAGTTTGAGATTGATAAACAATGGTTAACTCGTTTGCCTACGGAATTATCAGGTGGACAGTTGCAGCGCTTAGCTATACTTCGTGCTCTTACACCTAATACTCAGTATTTATTATGCGATGAAATCACCGCTCAACTTGATTCGATAACTCAACAAACCATTTGGAAGCAATTATTGATTTTACAAGAAAAGAGAAATCTAGGGCTCTTAGTTATTTCACACGAAAAATACTTACTCAGTTCCATTTGTAAAAAAATAGTTACTATAAATTAAGAAGAAGTCTTCTGTTATTTCTATCAAATAAAAGAACAAATTTTCTTTTTATTTTGAATAAAAAAAACGAGTTAAAAAAGTGCATTTTTTCGTTATTTATCTATTGCCAAGTACAAATTATAGGATTAATATCCGCAGGGTAAATCGTTCAAAACATCTTTTCTAAAGATAGTTTATTTATTCATATTCATGTTTACACAAAATAAATTCTCTTTAATTTAAACCAGAGTGTTTCACTCGACGCTGCCTAGATTTAGGCACTAAAAATTTATTCAGAATACTTATTTCTCTAGTTTTAAACTGGAGGCGTACGCTATTTGTTTTCATTCTTTCTTCTTCAAGAAATATGCTATATCGGCAGGGTTAGTTATGCCAAAAATAAATACATCATCTTCCGGTTGGTTAGCTGATATTTCCCTTTTCTATGAAAAAAGAGGGGCAAATACCAAGTTGGTTCATCGTGAGCAAGTTGGTCCTTTAATGGTGCAACGGCCTTTTTATCCTGAAACCGGTGTTGCCCATACCTACCTACTTCACCCTCCTGGTGGCGTCGTTGGTGGGGATCAATTAAATATCAATATTCAGGTTGCACCACATGCTCATTCACTCTTAACCACACCCGGCGCGACTAAGTTTTATCGTAGCTCTGGCGCTATATCGTCACAAACGCAAAACCTCACTGTGGAAAGAGATGGTTTTTTAGAGTGGTTACCTCAAGAGAATATTTTCTTTCCTGATAGTCAGGCTCAATTAAAAACACAAGTTGAACTTCATAAAGACGCCCATTTTATTGGATGGGAAATGAATTGCTTTGGCCGTCCGGTACTTAATGAAATATTTGAAAATGGGTTTGTTACCGGTAGAACCAATATCAAAGTAGATGATCAACTGCTGCTTTCTGAGTCTATGTACATTGACTCGATTGATGAGATAAAACACGCAGCAGGCATGAGGCACTATCCCATGCTTGGCAATCTTTATATTTACCCAGCGTCAGAAGCACTAGAAGAAAAATTAAGAACACTGATTGATGAAAATTTCCATGAACAACCTGAGTTATTTGGCAGTAGCAACCCTATTTGTGGGATTACTGAGATTGATGGCTTACTGGTTATTCGTTATTTAGGTCACCAAACAGAACCTATGATGGCGTGCTTTAGCACTTTATGGCAACACACTCGTCAGCATTGGTTAGGCAAATTACCCGAAGTCCCACGAATCTGGGCTACATAATTAAGTTGGAATAGCTATGGAATTAACACCAAGAGAAAAAGACAAACTGCTGCTTGCCTCTGCCGGCATGATAGCGGAAAGACGTAAAGCCCGTGGACTAAAACTGAATTATCCAGAAGCCGTGGCTTTAATCTGTTTTGAAATAATGGAAGGTGCTCGTGATGGTCGCACAGTGGCTGACCTTATGAACTTCGGTCGTACTATTTTGACTGCTGATGATGTAATGGAAGGCGTGCCAGAAATGATCCCTGACGTTCAGGTTGAATGTACTTTCCCTGACGGCACCAAGCTTGTCTCAATTCATGAGCCAATTGTTTAAGGAGTAAATCATGATCCCTGGAGAATTAAGAGTGAATGATGACCTTGGTCAAATCGAATTGAACGTAGGTCGAACAACACAAACACTTTCTGTCGCTAATTATGGTGACCGCCCTATTCAAGTTGGCTCTCATTATCACTTTTATGAAGTCAATGAAGCGCTTCATTTCGATCGTGAGTCAACCAAAGGCTTCCGTTTAAATATCCCTGCAGGAATGGCTATTCGTTTTGAACCTGGTCAACGTCGAACAATTGAATTGGTTGAGTTTGCAGGTAAGCGTGAAATTTACGGTTTCCAAGCTGCAATCATGGGTAATGTCGATGAGCATATCACTACAACAATTCCTGACGATAAAGAGGTGAAGTAATGGCACATATTTCTCGTACTGCTTATGCCAATATGTTTGGACCTACAACAGGCGATCGCCTTCGTCTAGCAGATACTGAACTGTTTTTAGAAGTAGAAAAAGATTTTACAACCTACGGCGAAGAAGTGAAATTCGGCGGCGGTAAAGTGATCCGTGATGGCATGGGTCAAAGCCAAGTGGTAAATAGTGAATGTGTTGATGTGGTTATTACCAACGCATTAATCCTCGACCACTGGGGTATTGTTAAAGCGGATATCGGTATTAAAGATGGTCGTATCTTTGGTATTGGTAAAGCGGGTAATCCCGATGTTCAACCGAATGTCGATATCGTTGTTGGCCCTGCAACCGAAGTGGTAGCTGGTGAAGGCAAAATTATTACCGCTGGCGGTATTGATACGCATATTCATTTTATCTGTCCTCAACAAGCTGAAGAAGGCTTAACCTCTGGCGTAACTACCTTTATTGGTGGCGGTACAGGTCCAGTTGCAGGTACCAATGCAACCACGGTAACGCCGGGTATTTGGAACATGCACCGCATGCTAGAAGCGGTTGATGACTTACCTATTAATGTTGGTCTATTTGGTAAAGGCTGCGTAAGTAAACCTGAAGCGCTACGCGAACAAATTGAAGCTGGTGCAATGGGGCTAAAAATCCATGAAGACTGGGGCGCAACCCCTGCGGCTATTCATAACTGCTTAAACGTAGCTGACGAAATGGACATTCAAATTGCCATTCACTCAGATACCTTGAATGAAGGTGGTTTTTACGAAGAAACGGTTAAAGCCATTGGTGATCGTGTTATTCACGTATTCCACACCGAAGGTGCTGGCGGCGGTCACGCTCCTGATGTAATTAAGTCTGTTGGTGAACCTAATATTTTACCAGCATCAACCAATCCAACCATGCCATACACCATCAATACCGTTGATGAACATTTGGATATGTTGATGGTCTGCCACCACTTAGATCCTTCTATTCCAGAAGATGTGGCTTTTGCTGAATCTCGTATTCGCCGTGAAACCATTGCTGCTGAAGATATCCTTCACGATATGGGCGCAATTTCTGTGATGTCATCGGACTCACAAGCAATGGGCCGTGTTGGTGAAGTGATTATTCGTACTTGGCAATGTGCGAATAAAATGAAACTTCAACGTGGCATTTTAGAAGGTGATAACGAGCATAACGACAACGAACGAATTAAACGTTACGTGGCTAAATATACCATCAACCCAGCGATTGCTCATGGTATCTCGCACGAAGTTGGCTCTGTTGAAGTCGGAAAATTAGCCGATTTAGTCGTGTGGAATCCTGCATTTTTTGGTGTTAAACCGGCGCTTGTAATGAAAAGTGGCTTAGTCGCTTACGCCCCAATGGGTGACATTAATGCGGCAATCCCTACACCACAACCAGTACATTACCGTCCAATGTATGCGTGTTACGGCAAAGCGAAATTCAAGTCTTCAATGATCTTCCTATCTCAAGCGAGTATCGAAGCGGGTGTGCCTGAGAAGTTGAATCTACAAAGCCAAATTGGTGAAGTAAAAGGGTGTCGCAATATCTCGAAAAAATCGATGATTCATAACAGCTATACACCAAACATTGAACTAGACAGCCAAACCTATGAAGTAAAAGCCGATGGCGTTCCTCTTGTATGCGAGCCAGCTACAGAGCTACCAATGGCACAACGTTATTTCTTATTCTAACCCCCTGCCTCGCTGGTTTTCTACCTATTTACCGGCGGGGCACTTTTTAGAGTGAACAATCATGATTAAATTTACTCATCTTGTACATCACCACCATGATGAGCATCATCACGGTGAAGAACATACACATAACACCGCTGAGCTAACAATTTGCTTAACGATGCAAGAGCGCACCAAAAGTCGCCTAAAAGTCACCTTAAGCGATGGCTCTGAAGCGGGTCTGTTTTTACCTCGTGGAACCGTATTAAAAGAGCACGATATCATTGAAAGTGACGATGGTGTTCAAGCAATGATCACAGCAGCTGAAGAGACCGTATCAACAGTTTACAGCGACGACTTATTGTTACTTGCAAAAGCATGTTATCACTTAGGTAACCGTCACGTTCCTCTACAAGTTGAAGCTGGTTGGTGCCGTTACCTACACGATCACGTACTTGATGACATGGTGCAACGTTTAGGATTAAACGTAAAAGTTGAACAAGCAAAATACCAACCTGAACCGGGTGCTTACGGTGGTTCAAGTGCGGGTTCACACGATGGTCATCACCACTAAGGGCGGTCATTGTGTTAGAGGATTTACGGCTCTATCAATTAATTAGCCCGTCATTACCCGTTGGCTCATTCACTTATTCGCAAGGATTAGAATGGGCGATTGAAAAAGGCTGGGTAACCAATGTTACTGAGCTAAAGCATTGGTTGAGCAATCAATTAATGGACAGCTTAGCCACTCTAGAGCTGCCTGTTTTAGCCAAATTAACTCAGTTATTGCAGCAAGAAGAATGGCAACAAGCTCAAGATTGGTGTGATTTTATTATCGCCAATCGAGAAACCAAAGAGTTACGTCTTGAAGAAAGACAAAGAGGACTCGCTTTCTCTATGTTATTGCCAAAATTAGGGATTGAGTTAAATCAAACCACCCTACCAATGGTAAAACAAACTCAAGTTGCTGCTTTTGCGTTAGTCGCTAACCATTGGAACTTAACACCAACCAAACTCGCCGCAGCGTATGCGTGGGGATGGTTAGAAAATGCCGTTATCGTTGGTATTAAATTGGTTCCATTAGGACAAAGTGCCGGACAACAACTGCTATTAGAAATGGCTGATGTTATCCCGCAAGCAGTAGAAAAATCACAGCACTGGCCTGAACACTTGATAGGTAGCTTCACACCAGCGCAAGTATTGGCAAGCTCTCGACACGAGAGTCAATACACTCGACTATTTAGATCGTGAGAAAATAAAATGCAAGATTACAAACAACCTTTACGTATTGGTGTTGGTGGCCCTGTTGGTTCAGGAAAAACAGCATTATTAGAAGTTCTGTGTAAAACATTACGTGATACGTACCAAATCGCTGTAGTAACCAACGATATCTACACGCAAGAAGACGCTAAGATCCTAACTCAAGCTGAAGCGTTAGCAGCCGATCGCATCATTGGTGTAGAAACCGGTGGCTGTCCTCACACTGCCATTCGTGAAGATGCATCAATGAACTTAGCTGCTGTTGAAGAGTTAGCACAGCGTCATAAAAACTTAGATGTTGTTTTTGTAGAAAGTGGCGGCGACAACCTAAGTGCAACGTTCAGCCCTGAACTAGCGGACTTAACCATCTATGTGATTGACGTTGCGGAAGGTGAGAAGATCCCTCGCAAAGGTGGCCCTGGTATCACAAAATCGGATTTATTGATCATCAATAAAATCGACTTAGCACCGTATGTTGGCGCTTCTCTTGAAGTGATGGAATCTGACACGGCACGTATGCGTCCAACCCGTCCATACGTGTTTGCAAACCTGAAAGAAGGTGTTGGTTTAGATAAAATCATCGAGTTCATCGTTGATCGCGGCATGCTAGACGCAAAGTAATTACGCTAAACAAATTGCGATAAAAAAGCATCAATATAAACCTTCCTAAATAAAACAAAGCCCTGATACTACTTATGCCATAACTAAGTACGTATCAGGGCTTTTATTTTCCATTAATTAAGCTAACAAACTACGGTGCACTTTAATCACTATCTTCTTAATCAATCCAGATTGAGACACAACACACCCCGGTTTATGCGGTTCTTCAGGTAAAAACACGGCAAACATTTTAGGATGCATAATCACGTCATTACATTGATTCATACTTTCAACTAAGTAAAAATCATTTTCGTCATCATAAGGTTTAGCTATTGGGTTAACCTCATCTTCTAATGAATATTGGATACGCTCTTCACCACGAATTAAGCACTGCACATCAACGTATTCTTTATGCACTTCAGCCTGTTTGCTGCTTGCATCACCCGTTTCAAACTCCATGACATTAGCAAAAATGTTTTCGCCATCAATAATGTGTTTTCCTGTTGGTAACGCTTCTAAATCTGTTTCATTTAAATACACTAAACACTGCTGAATAACACGTGGTAAATACTGGTTTGTTTTTTGGTGCTCAATATGACCATAAATCATAACACTGTCCTTAAAAGAGCCTTTATAAATACAAAGGCTCAAACTCAATTATCAATTACGCTTTTTCAGTGGTGGTTGAACGCTTTTCTTTTGTTGCACTTAGCTCATCAATTTCATCACTGTTTAAATTATTCTTGAACATTGGTGCGGTTAGGTAACCCACGATAACCACCATCAAAGTACCGATAACACCGTAGAAGAAGAAGTTTAAATCCGTAGCTGAACGTACCCAAAGCACAGTAGCAATACTTGCAACTACACCTAATAACGCACTATTTGCATTTGCACGGCGAACGAATATACCAAGCATAAATAGTCCTGTCATTGGGCCACCCATTAAGCCAAGTAAGCTGTTGAACGCATCCCAAATTTCACTTTCGTTAGACATAATTAAGTATGTTGAAGCGACGACACCTAAAAGACCAGCAACAACAGTTAGTGTTCGACCAATTCTTAGCTTCTGCTCTGAGGTTGGGTTCTTGCTCACTTTTTCGTAAATGTCAGAAGTAAAACACGCTGCAATACTATTTAGACTACTTGAAATACTTGATTGTGACGCTGCAAATATCGCTGCGATAATAAGACCAGCAACCCCGACAGGCATTTGAGAAATAACGTAGAAAGGTAAAATACCGCCCGTGTTAAAGTTCTCAGGAAGCAACTCTGGGTTTTGAGTGTAGTAAGCAAATAATGCAGAACCCACAGCGAAGAAGAAAATAGGAACACAAGCCACTAATTTCGCATTAGTGATCAATGCTTTTTTAGTCTCATCAATATTGTCTGTCACAATGTAGCGCTGAACCACATCTTGGCTAGCAGTAAATTGTTGTAAAGAAGCAAAGAAGAAACCAATCATTAATACTGGAATCGTACTGTCCGTCCAGCTCCAGCTGAATTGCTCTGCAGGGAAATATTTATCCGCTTGGTTCGACATGCTAAACACTTCAACAATACCGCCATCCACATTAAAGCAAATAACAACAAAGATAAGAATTGCAGCAACAGAAAGCATCACACCTTGAATTACGTCGGTCCAAATTACCCCTTCAATACCACCAAGAAAAGTATAAATAATACAAAGAACACCGATTAAGAACACAATCATTAACGGGCTAATATCAATGAATGGCATTAACGCCAACGCCGTTAAATAGGTAACAATCGCAATACGACCAATATGGAAAAGCATGAAAGAAATACTACCGAATAAGCGCATTCTTACATCAAAACGTCTTTCTAGGTATTCATATACAGAAGTCAGATTTAGCTTTCTAAAAAAGGGAATATAGAACCAAAAAACGATAGGAAGAATAGCAATAGCGACATACTGACCAATTAGGAAGGTCCAGTCACTTGTATACGCTTTTGCCGGAATAGACATAAAAGTAATAGAGCTTAAGGTTGTTGCAAAGACACTGAAACCAGCGGCCCAACCGGGGATCCTTCCCCCAGCTTTAAAGTAATCATCAGCTGATTTTTGACGACGTGCAAAATAAACACCCACTGCCATAATTGCCCCTAGATAGACAAAAAGAGCAATGTAATTTAATGTACCAAATGATTGTGCTTCCATCGGAATATACCTTGTATAATTTTTGTAGGGTTAAATTACTATTTCTTAGAAGTTCTTTTTTTAACGTATTGTGTTAGCCCAATGAGCAACACCAATCAATCCTGCATCAGCGCCGCAACGAGCATGCTGAACCTTGGTTTGGTATGGTGAAGGTTGTTGTGCTAGGTAATGCTGTACTAGTTCTAAATAATGAGGAGCAAGACCAACACTGCCTCCTAAAGCGACCAATTCAATATCTAATACCATTTTTAAATCGGCAATTAAGTTGGCTATCGCCTTAGCTGAACCGTTTACGATATCCGTAGCATTAGGGTCGTTTTGCGAAAAATGTTTAAAAACCATTTCCCCTGTGCAGTCATCGCCAAAATAGATTTTTCCGGCTTGACCTATCGCGGTACCTGAAGCAATACTTTCAACACAGCCTCGACGACCACAACCACATATTGGCCCATTAGGATCCGCAAGCGTATGCCCTGCGTGACCTGCAATGCCATTCGCACCAATAAGCAGATCATCATTAATAACAACGCCAGCACCAACGCCAGTGGATACGGTAATAAAAGCCATGTTGACAGTGTTTAACTCGAGTGTTTGGTATTCAGCCCATGCGGCAGCTTGCGCATCATTAATGACTGTTGTTGGCTTTTTCGTGATGTTTTCAATCACTGTTCTTAGTGGATAATTATTTAATCCACCCAAATTTAACGGATTTAAAGCCGTTAATACTCCGTCATTAATGATCCCGGTTGATGCTACAGCCACTGTTGAAATATCATCTAAAAATGGCGTTAATAGTTCCTCTAACGCTTTATCCATCTCTTCTGGTTGGCTAGACGATGGTGTCGCTATTTGCTGACGACGTAGCACTTTTCCAGATTCAATGATTGCCGCCGCAATTTTAGTTCCACCAATATCAACCGCTAGGCAAGGCTTCATGCGATGTCCTTAATCATGTTTTTCTTACCAAGTTCAACTTCAGATTTAAACCAACCACAAATATGCTCAATACGTGTAATTGCTGAACCAACAGTGACGCAAGATGCTCCCGCTTCTATTGCTTCTCTAGCTAGTTGTGGTGAATTAAAACGCCCTTCAGCCATAACAAAACATCCTTGATTTGCTAATTGTTGAATAAAAGGGAAATCCGGTTCTTTTGGAGTGATTGGAGATGTATATCCAGATAATGTCGTACCTATAATTTCAACACCGAGTCCATGACAAAACATCCCCTCTTCATAAGTCGAAGAGTCCGCCATGACTAAGCAACCTAAACTTTGAATTTTCTTTACTAATTCTTCGACGGGTACAGGTCGAGGTCGGTGAGTCGCATCAATTGCAATGATATCTGCCCCAGCTTCTTTTAATGCAATTACGTCCTCGATATAAGGTGTAATTCGAACCTCAGAGTCATCAAGATCACGCTTAATAATTCCAATAATTGGAACCGATACATGTGGTCTTACTGCTTTTAAATTATCAATTCCTTCAATTCGTAAACCAATGGCGCCCCCTTCAACACTTGCCATTGCCATAGCAGCAACAATTTCAGGTTTATCCATTGGGCCATCATCAACTGGCTGACATGATGAAACGAAACCTTGAGATAATGCATTTAATGTCTTGTCGATATTGCTTCCCATAAAGCTGAACTCCAAACTTAATAGCAACATAATAGTATTACTCCAAACTACACCAACGGAGTAATACTTCAATCTAAAGATATAAAAATGGAGATCTAGATCTCTTTAAAAACAAAACCAACAAAATTGGAAGATACAAATCGCCCTATTTATAAGGATTTTAATTGATTGCATTTCGACATTACTGTATTTTTGACTGTATAAAATTCGGAGTGTAACTCCAATAGGAATGAATATTTGATGGATAAGGCAGAAAAATGAACAGTACAAATGCTCAAAATAATCAGTATATGATTACCAATGTTGATGTATTTAATGGTCAAAAAATAGAAGAAAAACAGGCTATTATTATCAATGACGACTCAATTTCATCCATAATTTCAATGAAAGAAGCTGATTCTTTAACTCTAGATCGCATTGATGGAGAGGGTGCATTAGCAACTGCAGGTTTTATTGATATTCAACTTAATGGTTGTGGTGGTGTGCTACTCAATACTGATATAGCGCTTTCAACATTAGAGACGATGAATAAAACCAACGTAAAATACGGAACAACTCAATACTTACCAACCTTAATTACCAGTACTGAAATCGACCTTCATAATACATTGTCAATGATGACCAATTTTGAAAATGCAGAACAAGAAGGTGTATTAGGGCTTCACCTTGAAGGACCTTTCATCAGTATTGAGAAAAAAGGTGCTCATCAAGCTCAATACATTCGTGAACTAGATTTAAATACTGCTCACCTACTTGCGCAACATCATGACCAAATAAAAGTCATTACTCTTGCTCCAGAACATATCAAACAAGACGTCCTAGATTGCTTAACAGCCGCTGGGATCACGGTTTCAATTGGGCATACCAACGCCACTTATGATCAAGTAAACGCCCGTACTGGTTTCACTATGGCTACGCATTTATATAATGCAATGACACCTCTAGGTTCAAGAGAACCAGGTGTGGTTGGTTATATTTTCGATCAAAAGCCTCATGCTGGTATTATTGTGGATGGCATTCATGCTTCATACCCATCCGTTAGAATTGCTCACCAACAACTAAAAGAAAAACTCTTTTTGGTGACCGATGCAGTCACTCCCGCAGGAACAGATTTAACAGAGTTTGATATGGCAGGAACGCCTGCTTACGTAACTGACGGAAAATGTCACTATAAAGACGGCACCATTGCAGGCGCAGCTATTACCATGATTGATGGGGTACGTAACTTAATTAAACATGTGGGTTTATCAAAAGAAGAAGCATTGAGAATGGCAAGCTTATACCCAGCTCAAGCGTTGAAAATAGACAATGAATACGGTCAATTAAAAGAAGACTACAAAGCAAATATTACTCTTATCGACAGTAATAATGACATTACAACAACGATTCAAATGGGTAAATTGGTTTATCAGAAATAAAAAATAGGCCGTGAATATGTGTATATTCACGGCCTTATAATTTTTATACAGTCAAAGAATTACGATTGATTAGAAAGCGCTTCTGTAGTCTTCAGCTTATTGGCTTTTGCACCGCTAATATCACGTTTAACTAATAAGGTATAAATTAAATCCAATACGAACAACTGCGATATCTTAGTACCAATAGAGTCACCTTGCAGTTGTCCCTGCCTATTACCGTTCACTAAAACATAATCAGAATACTTAGTAATATCCGAGCGAGGATTATGCGTAATGGCAATCGTCGTCGCTCCATTCTCTTTTGCTAAACGTAATGCTTTTGTCGTTTCAACTGAGTTACCAGAGTGGCTAAGCCCTACTGCGAAATCCCCAGGTTGCATTAACGATGATTTAATATACATAAAATGGTTATTGGTAAATGCATCCACATTTAAACCAATTCGCATAAATTTATGTTTTGCACTTTCAGCGGTTAAACCTGATGAACCAACACCAAAAAAGTAAATCGCTTTTGCATCTTTTAATGCTTCAGCTACCGACTCTAAAGACTGGAAGTTAAGCAAATTCATGGTTTCTGCAAGAACGCTTTCAATGGTTGATTGAAGCTTATGCCCTATCACTTCCGCATTATCTTCAGCAGTAACATCGGTATCAAAGATCTCTTTTTCTCGACCTTGAAGGTTAGAAACTTCAATCGCCAATTCCATTTTAAAATCTTGATAGCCCTTAAAACCGAGAGTTCGACAAAAACGAATAATGGTTGCATCACCCGCATTTACAATCTGTGATAATTCAGCAATCGAGTGTTTACTCACTTGAGTCGCATTAGACATAACATAATCAGCAATACGCTTTGAAGATGGAGTCAGACTATTATAAAGACTGCCTATCGTATCGATGATGTTGCCCGCTTTTATTTGAATATTATGGTTGGACATCAGAAAGTAACCCTTGAATAAAACACGTTATGAATTCCATTTTGTCATGCCACTCCCACTTTGTGAAGTGTAACTCCATAATTATTATTCGCATTATTTGCACTAAAAAAGAATAAATACGACACATATAAAAATAATTAGCGCTAAATTTACTCTCACAGATCACATTTACGACATTACGCTGTGATTTTCATGTTGCTAAATGAAACTTTACTCCATAAGATTAGTTTAACTCCAATATTGATATTTAAATGAAGAATAACTTCATTAAAAATAAACTAACGAGGCTTAAATGAAAAAGTTAACCGGTTTAATTGCTGCTCCACATACTCCATTTGATTCTTCAAACAACGTAAACTTTGAAGAAATTGATAAAATCGCCAAGCATTTAATCAAAGATGGCGTAAAAGGCATTTATGTATGTGGGACTACTGGAGAAGGCATTCACTGTAGTGTTGAAGAACGTAAAGCCATTGCTGAACGTTGGGTAAGCGCTTCTAATAATCAATTAGATATCATTGTACATACAGGTGCATTAAGCATTGTTGATACGCTAGAACTTACACGCCATGCAGATACACTAGATATTTTAGCTACATCTGCAATTGGTCCATGTTTCTTCAAACCAGGTAGCGTTGCTGATTTAGTTGAATATTGTGCAACCATTGCAGCAGCTGCTCCATCAAAAGGCTTCTACTACTACCACTCTGGTATGTCTGGCGTGAATTTAAATATGGAAGAATTTTTAATCCAAGCTGATAAACGTATTCCTAATTTATCTGGTCTTAAATTTAACAGCGGTGATTTGTACGAATACCAACGTTGCCTTCGAGCTTGCGATGGTAAATTTGATGTTCCATTTGGTGTTGATGAGCACCTACCTGGCGCACTTGCTGTTGGTGCAAAAAGTGCAGTAGGTAGTACTTATAACTACGCAGCTCCACACTTTAATTCAATTATCGAAGCGTTTAATCGTGGAGATCAAGAAGCGGTATTCAATAAGATGACAAATGTTATTGAGCTTATCCGTGTACTGGTTGATTTCGGCGGTGTGGCTGCTGGTAAAGTAGCAATGGAGCTTCACGACATCAATGCCGGTGATCCTCGCTTGCCTCTAATGCCGTTAACTGCAGAGCAGAAAGTAACCGTAGCAACTCGAATGAGAAACGCTGGTTTCATGCAATAAAATACAGACTTATCTTTGCTCTAAAGCTGAAAAACTTCCCCCTAGGTTTTTCAGCTTTTTTTGATCTATGTTTTCCCTTTTTCAACGTGTAAACTCACTATAGTTATCATTTATATGAGAAAAATTATGAAAGTTTATGATTGTTGTGACAAAGTTCGTGAGTTGTATTCGTTAATTGGTAGTGGTGATCAAGGTTATATCCCACAAGCCATCACTTGTGCCGTAAAAACACTAAACGATATCGCGGCAGATGAATCACTACCTAAAGAAGCTCGAGAACGTGCTGCCTTTGCTGCTGCTAACTTATTAATTTCAGATTTTGAGGATAAGTAATGACACCTGAAAAAATGGCTTCAATGGATCCTGTCATGCTGATGAGTATGGTTAATATGAAAATCAGAGACGAATTCGGTGATTTAGATAGCTACGTAAAATTCTATGAACTAGATAAAGACGATCTCATTAAAAAGCTAGCTGATGCAGGGTTTGACTACCTAGAAGAAGCAAAACAATTTAGATAAGACAAATCCAATCAAAAGTAAAAAGCCAGCATAATTAACATGCTGGCTTTTTTTATATTTTATGTCTCGTCCTGAAATGTGTTTACACATTTAGGACTTTTATATGACAAATCAAGAAAAAACAAAGAATAAGCGAACTCAACGCGATTATTCATTAGGCTTTAAATTGCAGCTTGTTGCCGCTATAGAAAAAGGCGATATGACCTATAAGCAAGCTCAAAACATTTATGGCATTCAAGGTCGATCTACCGTACTTACTTGGTTAAGAAAACACGGTAAGATGGACTGGTCTCAATCACCTAAGATTATTATGCCTAAATCCCCGAAAGCGAAAGAATCGCCTGCACAAAAAATTAAACGTTTAGAGCGAGAGCTTGATGATGAAAGAATGCGTAATTTATTACTTAATGAAGTAGTGAATATCATGGACGCAGAACATGGTGCAGGCCTTAGAAAAAAGTATATTGCCAAGGAGCAAGAAGTCTTCAAAAGCAGAAAATGATCAGCTTAGAGCGAGCTAGTCAGCTACTTGGCATTACAAGACAATGTATATACCAACAAGAACGTAGAGCTCTGAAACGTGCCGTTGAACTTTCACCGGTTAAAAATATGGTGCAAGAAATTCGTCGATATATGCCTCGTATTGGAGGTAAAAAATTATATTTTTTACTTAAGCCCAAATTCATCACTCATGGCATAAAGTTAGGCAGAGATAACTTTTTTTCCTATTTAAGAAATGAGTGCTTATTAGTAAAACCTAAACGAAGTTATACAAAAACTACCTATAGTAAGCATTGGATGAAAAAACATCCTAATTTACTTAAAGAAGTAACACCTCAAGCATCTGAAGAGGTTTTTGTTAGTGATATCACTTACGTTCAATCACAAAAAGGTATTCATTATTTATCTTTAGTAACAGATGCTTATAGTCGAAAGATAATGGGATATGAATTAAGTGATGAAATGAAAGCTACTGATGTAGTCAAAGCTCTTGATATGGCGATAGATAGCCGTCAATATCAAAGGAGTACGATTCATCATTCAGACCGAGGATTACAGTATTGTTCAAAGGTTTATCAGGAAAAATTGAATAAAAATGATATTAAGCCATCAATGACGGATGGTTATGATTGCTATCAAAATGCATTAGCAGAGCGAATAAATGGGATACTTAAACAAGAGTTTCTTTTGTATGACTGTAAAGATTTAGAGGAGTTAAGGCATTTAGTTGAAGAATCTATTTTTATTTATAATGAAATGCGGCCACATTTAAGCTTGGGAATGAGTACACCAAATCAAGTACACAAAAAAGCCAAGTGCGTACGCACTTAGCTTTCAATTAAAAATCGTCAACGTATTTTAGGACGAGACAAAGATTCAAGCTTTGAAGGTACGCTTATAAAATTAAAAGAAAAATACCCAAATCTTGATTGGAATACCGCTGCAGATACTGATGTAAGTGAGCTTCTGAAAAAAGTAGCAACAGGTGAAATACATTACACCTTAGCTGATTCAGTAGAGTTATCACTCACTCAGCGTATTCATCCCGATCTGGCTGTTGCTTTTGAAGTTACAGAAGATCAACCCGTTGCATGGTTCTTACAACAAACCGAAGATGACAGCTTACAGGCGCTATTAATTGAATTTTTTGGTGAGTTGAAAGAAAGCGGTAAACTTGCCCTTCTTGAAGAAAAATATTTTGGTCACGTAGAATCTTTTGATTATGTAGATACTCGCGCCTTTATCCGTGCATTAGAAAGTAAACTACCAAAGTGGGAACCTCTATTTAAAAAATACGCGGGCGACTTTGATTGGCGATTCCTTGCAGCGCTTTCTTATCAAGAATCTCATTGGAACCCATTGGCAAAATCACCAACAGGCGTTCGTGGGATGATGATGCTAACACTACCAACCGCGCAATCAGTTGGGGTTCAAAATCGCTTAAATCCAGAACAAAGTATTCGTGGTGGCGCTGAATATTTACGTCGGATTGTGAAACGTGTTCCTGACTCAATTACTGAACATGAGAAGATTTGGTTTGCACTGGCTTCATATAACATCGGTTTTGGTCATATGATGGATGCAAGACGTCTAACACAGCGTTTAGGTGGCGATCCTGATTCATGGACTGATGTGAAAGACAATTTACCGCTGCTTCGTCAACAGCGTTATTACCGATACTTACGTTATGGTTTTGCACGTGGTGATGAAGCGCAAAATTACGTTGAAAATATTAGACGTTATTATCAAAGTATTATTGGTTACGAACAAGAGCAAGCGAACAAGTTAAAACAAGAAGAGCTGACAGTTGAAGATCTACAAGTCATCGATGTTCCTTTATCATCAGCAGAAGCCAGTGTTAGCCAAGCCATTGAGGTTAAAAAGTAATTTTATAATGGTGAATCTTATCGCAGATTCATCGTCATAATACGGTAACAATAGAGGCTTAATCTGCATTCCACATCATTTATTTTTATGCGCGTTTTACAAATACAATAACGCGCTTTTTATTCGTTTAATTAGGGGGAGTTTATGCTCTCTGGTAGAAGAAAACCAAAAAGTAAAAGTACGCTAAGAAGCAGTACACAACGTCGTAGAAAGCTACTGAATAACCATAAAAAAGTCTTACAGCGTCAACGTTCATACGCTCAAGCATTATTCGATACAGGTGAACCCTTCTCTTGTCGATAGACATACTGTCTCGTCCTAAAATACGTTGACGATTTTTAATTGAAAGCTAAGTGCGTACGCACTTGGCTTTTTTGTGTACTTGATTTGGTGTACTCATTCCCAAGCTTAAATGTGGCCGCATTTCATTATAAATAAAAATAGATTCTTCAACTAAATGCCTTAACTCCTCTAAATCTTTACAGTCATACAAAAGAAACTCTTGTTTAAGTATCCCATTTATTCGCTCTGCTAATGCATTTTGATAGCAATCATAACCATCCGTCATTGATGGCTTAATATCATTTTTATTCAATTTTTCCTGATAAACCTTTGAACAATACTGTAATCCTCGGTCTGAATGATGAATCGTACTCCTTTGATATTGACGGCTATCTATCGCCATATCAAGAGCTTTGACTACATCAGTAGCTTTCATTTCATCACTTAATTCATATCCCATTATCTTTCGACTATAAGCATCTGTTACTAAAGATAAATAATGAATACCTTTTTGTGATTGAACGTAAGTGATATCACTAACAAAAACCTCTTCAGATGCTTGAGGTGTTACTTCTTTAAGTAAATTAGGATGTTTTTTCATCCAATGCTTACTATAGGTAGTTTTTGTATAACTTCGTTTAGGTTTTACTAATAAGCACTCATTTCTTAAATAGGAAAAAAAGTTATCTCTGCCTAACTTTATGCCATGAGTGATGAATTTGGGCTTAAGTAAAAAATATAATTTTTTACCTCCAATACGAGGCATATATCGACGAATTTCTTGCACCATATTTTTAACCGGTGAAAGTTCAACGGCACGTTTCAGAGCTCTACGTTCTTGTTGGTATATACATTGTCTTGTAATGCCAAGTAGCTGACTAGCTCGCTCTAAGCTGATCATTTTCTGCTTTTGAAGACTTCTTGCTCCTTGGCAATATACTTTTTTCTAAGGCCTGCACCATGTTCTGCGTCCATGATATTCACTACTTCATTAAGTAATAAATTACGCATTCTTTCATCATCAAGCTCTCGCTCTAAACGTTTAATTTTTTGTGCAGGCGATTCTTTCGCTTTCGGGGATTTAGGCATAATAATCTTAGGTGATTGAGACCAGTCCATCTTACCGTGTTTTCTTAACCAAGTAAGTACGGTAGATCGACCTTGAATGCCATAAATGTTTTGAGCTTGCTTATAGGTCATATCGCCTTTTTCTATAGCGGCAACAAGCTGCAATTTAAAGCCTAATGAATAATCGCGTTGAGTTCGCTTATTCTTTGTTTTTTCTTGATTTGTCATATAAAAGTCCTAAATGTGTAAACACATTTCAGGACGAGACATACAAAAGAAAAAAGGCAAACCTGTAATGGCTTGCCTTTTTAGAATAACGTATTTTAGGACGAGACATAGCTAATGAAATGATCATTAAGAGAATTGGCATTAAATATTATTTAACGTTATTTTCCCCGGCTTCTCTTCTCGCTTTTTTCTCTTCTTTCTTCTCTTTGCGTCTTCTTTTAAAGAACGCTTGCAGTTGTGAACGACATGCGTCTTCCATCACGCCTGATTCACATTCCACAAAATGAAAAGCCGTTGCTGAAGTAAACAGGTTTATCACGCTTCCTGATGCACCAGTTTTCATATCCGATGCACCAAAAATAACACGTTTAATGCGGCTATGAACAATAGCACCAGCACACATAGGGCATGGTTCTAACGTAACGTATAATGTCGCATCAACTAGGCGATAGTTTTCAATTTTACTGCCCGCTTGTTTAATTGCCATCATCTCTGCATGAGCAGTTGCATCATGAGTACTGATTGAGCGATTCCACCCTTCTCCTATGATTTCATCATCCAAGACAATCACGGCACCGACAGGAACTTCACCCTCTTGTTCTGCGATAGCAGCCAGTTCCATTGCTCGTTGCATATAGAAACTTGCATCTCTGCTTTCTTGTTTAACACTCATTTATTCAGCTAACTCTTGTGCTAAAAACTCAACCAATAAACGAACCTTAGTGGAAAGGTGTCGGTTATTTGGGTATACAGCCCAGATACCTTCTTTTGGCTCACGATAAGGAACGAGGATTTCTACTAGCTCGCCTTTATCCATTGATTCTTGAACATAAAAATCAGGCAGCTGAACAATACCTAACCCTTTTAATGCCGCATTCGTTAAAGCTGCTCCACTATTACAGTGAACAGAACCTTTTACTCTTACGCTTTTTTCTTTTTTATTCTCAATAAAACGCCAAATAGGCAAGCTACCAACTAAGCAGTTATGTTGCGATAGTTCAGATAAGGTATGAGGTTCACCATGTTTTTCAATATAACCAGGAGAAGCACATACGCGCACTTGGCGGCTAGATAGACGTTTTGCCATCATGGTTGAATCGGTTAAACGCCCTAATCGAATCGCTAAATCAAAATCTTGTTCAACCAAATCTAATGTTTGATTTGATAAAACAAGTTCAAGTTCAAGCTGTGGGTACATCAGCATAAAATCACTCAGTAGTGGTGCGATCAATTGCTCACCATATGTCACTGAAGACGTGATTTTTAAGCGTCCTTGAGGAGTTGCGTTTAGCTCTGTAATAGCTCTATCAGCTTGTTTTAAACCTTCAACTAAATGACGACAATGTTGATAATAAGTTTGCCCAGCCTCCGTTACAGAAACTTTTCGAGTCGTTCTTATCAATAATTTAATTGAAAGACGATCCTCTAAGGCCGCGACTTTACGGCTAATTTGAGCAACAGAAGTATCAAGAGCTCTAGCGGCTCCTGTAAAGCTTTGCGCTTCAGCAACGGCAACGAATTCCGTTACCCCTTCCCAATCAATCACAGGCTATTCTCCACTACTATTATTACGTATTCGTAAAAATTATTTACCATTCTAACGTATTATCAATTGATGCGAAATACTTATAATGGCACCCAACAAGACGAGAGAGCAGAAATAGAAAACTCAACTACGCTTTAGTTGACTGCTCATCCGAATATATTAAAAGGAAAATCCAATGGCGCTTGATATTAAACCTGGTCAAACTCACATTAAATCTAAAGCAATGGTAGCTTGGGCTGCTGGCGAACCTCTTAAAATGGAAGAAGTGGATGTCCAACTTCCTAAAGCGGGTGAAGTGTTAGTTCGCATCGTTGCTACTGGTGTTTGTCACACTGACCTATTCACTCTATCTGGTGATGATCCAGAAGGCATCTTCCCTTCAATCTTAGGTCACGAAGGTGGCGGTATTGTTGAAATGGTGGGTGAAGGCGTAACGGGTCTTGAAGTCGGTGACCACGTTATCCCTCTTTACACTGCTGAATGTGGTGAGTGTAAATTCTGTAAATCTGGCAAAACTAACCTTTGCCAAGCGGTTCGTGAAACTCAAGGCCAAGGCCTTATGCCTGATGGGACTAGCCGTTTCTCTATTAACGGTGAAACTATCTTCCATTACATGGGTTGCTCTACGTTCTCTGAATACACGGTTCTTCCTGAAATCTCTTTAGCGAAAGTATCTAAAGATGCCCCTCTTGAAGAAGTTTGTCTTCTAGGTTGTGGGGTTACTACAGGTATGGGTGCGGTTCTTAACACTGCTAAAGTTGAAAAAGGCGACACCGTTGCTGTATTCGGTCTAGGTGGTATCGGTCTTTCAGCTATTATCGGTGCAAAAATGGCGGGAGCAAGTCGCATCATCGGTGTTGACTTGAACGAAAGTAAATACGAACTGGCTAAAAAATTAGGTGCGACTGATTGCATCAACCCAATGAACTACGACAAGCCAATTCAAGAAGTGATTGTTGAAATGACTGACGGTGGTGTTGATTACTCTTTCGAATGTATCGGTAACGTTAACGTTATGCGTTCGGCTCTTGAGTGTTGTCACAAAGGTTGGGGTGAATCAATCATCATCGGTGTTGCTGGTGCGGGTCAAGAGATCTCAACTCGTCCGTTCCAACTTGTGACTGGTCGTGTATGGCGTGGCTCTGCATTCGGTGGTGTTAAAGGCCGTACTGAACTTCCAGGTATCGTTGACCGTTACATGCAAGGTGAGTTCGCGCTTGATGACTTCATCACTCACACTATGGGTCTTGCGGATGTAAACGCTGCGTTCGATCTAATGCACGAAGGTAAATCTATCCGTACTGTTCTACATATGGATAAATAAGTAAAAGTGAGGGGTTAGATACTCTAGCCCCTATTCTACTTTTGATCTCCAAGTGCTTTATATAAAGACAGTATGCTTATCTGCGTGGGTGGCGCAATTTATAGATAATCTTACTGAGTGTTTCATCCTTTATTTTAAAGCACTTCAAAATCAACCAGTAGATACCTATTCAATACAGTGATCTCGCTGATACGAATCAAATATAAAAGGGCTCATCATGACAATCGAAAATATCAGCCAAGCAAAAGTTGCGGGTGGTTGGCACAAACAATACACACATACTTCATCATCTCTAAACTGCAATATGCGCTTTGCTATTTTCTTACCTGCAAACGCATCTGAAAGTAATCCGGTTCCTGTTTTATACTGGTTATCAGGCTTAACCTGTACTGATGAAAACTTCATGCAAAAAGCTGGTGCTTTCAAAAAAGCAGCTGAATTAGGTATTGCTATTGTGGCTATGGATACAAGTCCTCGCGGTGAAGACGTCGCTGATGATGCAGAAGGTGCATACGATTTTGGCCTAGGTGCAGGGTTCTACTTAAATGCAACTCAAGCTCCTTGGAACCGTCACTACCATATGTATGACTATGTGACAAAAGAGCTACCATCATTAATCGAAGAACACTTCCCTGTATCAGATAAAAAATCGATTTCTGGTCACAGTATGGGTGGTCATGGTGCTATTACCATCGGCTTAAAAAACCAAGATATGTATCAATCTATTTCTGCCTTTAGCCCTATTGCTAGCCCAATTAACTGTCCATGGGGACAAAAAGCGTTAGGTTTATACTTAGGTGATAATAAAGAAGCTTGGTTAGAATACGATAGTTCTGAACTTCTTAAAAAAGGCTCAAAACTTCCAATCTTAGTTGACCAAGGTGAAGCTGACGGCTTTTTAGAAGAACAATTAAAACCTGAATACCTTCTCTCTTCAGCAGAGAAATCAGGAACTGATATTGAAGTTAGAATGCAACCAGGCTATGACCATAGCTACTTCTTCATCTCAACATTTATTGATGAACATTTAAAATTCCACGCTTCTCACTTAAATAAATAACAGCATGTCTCGTCCTAAAATACGTTGACGATTTTTAATTGAAAGCTAAGTGCGTACGCACTTGGCTTTTTTTGTGTACTTGATTTGGTGTACTCATTCCCAAGCTTAAATGTGGTCGCATTTCATTATAAATAAAAATAGATTCTTCATCTAGATGTCTTAACTCCTCTAAATCTTTGCAGTCATACAAAAGAAACTCTTGTTTAAGTATCCCATTTATTCGCTCTGCTAATGCATTTTGATAGCAATCATACCCATCCGTCATTGATGGTTTAATGTCATTTTTATTCAGCTTTTCCTGATAAACCTTTGAGCAATACTGTAATCCTCGGTCTGAATGATGAATCGTACTCCTTTGATATTGACGACTCTCTATCGCCATATCAAGAGCTTTGACTACATCAGTAGCTTTCATTTCATCACTTAATTCATATCCCATTATCTTTCGACTATAAGCATCTGTTACTAATGATAAATAATGAACACCTTCTTGTGATTGAACGTAAGTGATATCACTGACAAATACCTCTTCAGGAGCTTGAGGTATTACTTCTTTAAGTAAATTAGGATGTTTTTTCATCCAATGCTTACTGTAGGTAGTTTTTGTGTAACTTCGTTTAGGTTTTACTAGTAAACACTCATTCCTTAAATAAGAAAAAAAATTATCTCTGCCTAACTTTATGCCATGAGTGATAAATTTGGGTTTAAGTAAAAAATATAATTTTTTACCTCCAATACGAGGCATATATCGACGAATTTCTTGCACCATATTTTTAACTGGTGAAAGTTCAACAGCACGTTTCAAAGCTCTACGTTCTTGTTGGTATATACATTGTCTTGTAATGCCAAGTAGCTGACTAGCTCGCTCTAAGCTAATCATTTTCTGCTTTTGAAGACTTCTTGCTCCTTGGCAATATACTTTTTTCTAAGGCCTGCACCATGTTCTGCGTCCATGATATTTACGACTTCATTAAGTAATAAATTACGCATTCTTTCATCATCAAGCTCTCGCTCTAAACGTTTAATTTTTTGGGCAGGTGATTCTTTTGCTTTCGGGGATTTAGGCATAATAATCTTAGGTGATTGAGACCAGTCCATCTTACCGTGTTTTCTTAACCAAGTAAGTACGGTAGAGCGACCTTGAATGCCATAAATGCTTTGAGCTTGCTTATAGGTCATATCGCCTTCTTCTATAGCGGCAACAAGCTGCAATTTAAAGCCTAATGAATAATCGCGTTGAGTTCGCTTATTCTTTGTTTTTTCTTGATTTGTCATATAAAAGTCCTAAATGTGTAAACACATTTCAGGACGAGACAGCATAAATAGAAAAAGCCCAGAGAGGATATCTCTGGGCTTTTTTATGTTATTTAGAAAATTAATCTTAGATAAATGCAAGTATTGGAGAGATACAAAGCAGAATACCAGTAATAATAATTAGATTTGTTGCTACCCCTTTGTACTTATGAAGTGTCGGTACTTTATACACAAGATAAGCTGGAATTAAACAACCAACCAAACCAAAAACAGGACTACAAATCGAGGTAAAAGATAAGATAGGCGCATTTAACGCAACAGCAGACCATGCAAGTAAAATAATGAATACAGTAATGAGTTTATTTACCAATTCTTTATTAATCGCAGATTCATCCATACGTCTTAATAGTATATTCATGGCAATACCACGACACGCTTCTTGGAATGCCATAAACACACCAAAGAATGATGTCACAACAGCGAAGATATTAATCACGATACCTGTAACCGTTGCCCAACTGCCAGGGAAATAGTGTGCAATAATCGCTAGTGCTGAAATATTTTTATTCATTGCTTCTGCTGCTTGCTCTTGGCTAATCGCAAAAGTAAAAGAAACAGCAAAGAAGAAAACAACAACAAATAAGATACCAAAAGCAATATTCATTGCTCGTAGCGCTTTAAAACGAGCAACCTCAATAGATTTTTCATGTGAACGATATGAAATCACCATAGGGCTTAATGATTGGATAAACAGGATAGAAGTTAAAGTAAAAGGTAAGGTAATAATCGCATCTTTTAGCATTGGTCCAAATGTTCCCATTGCTGGAATATTTGCCATATCCCAACGAGATACCAATAATAACCCCATAATTGCCACTAAAGATAAAACCGTTACAGCCATAAAACCAGAAAGTTTAAACAGTAACTTTTCACCTTTTGAACCAATGAATGCAAGAATACAAATCAGGCCTAAACCATAAAATACGTTATCGTTTAAGTGCCCCTCAGTCACACCAAAAGAATGCAAGTATGATGAACTGTCATTAGTGACTGCTAGCGAGTAAACCAGCACCCAAATAACCAACATTATGAAATAAAGAACACCTAAAGCTATCCCCCAGTTTTTACCTAAATAACCAGTAATAACACCTGGGTAATCCGTACATGTCTTTGCTTCTGCGAGAGTGTTAATAAAAAGTTTTTGAAACAAATACATGGCTGGGTAACCAATAATTGAAGATAAAAGGAACACCCAAAGCCCCATGATGCCAACTTGTACAGGCAAAAATACAATTCCTGCGCCTATGGCCATACCAATACTGATTACAATCCAACCAATATCAGTACTATCGAATTTCGTCGCTTTTTTCCACTCAGAGTCATTCATTCCATCTCTCTCATGATGATGACTCGGCAATGTAGCTGTGTTCATATAAAACTCCATCTTTGTGTAGGGTACGCTATTTTTTATTATTAATAATGCATCATACTTTCTAGGTACAAATGCAACTTTTGAAGAATTTACTCCTAATAATAAAAATAACAATGCAAATTTATTTGAAATGATAGCGAGATCTCAGTTCGAAAAATAAACACAAAAATAACAAAAACCTATTGCATTGCCTACCAATTAAGCATAAATTCACCCAACAAGTTTAATGCAATTATTTTTGCATAACTTAAAAAATAACTTAAAATTCAAAATTTATTGCAAGTAAGTAGGTTTATATGAAAGAAATTATTGTTGCTGCATCTGCACCTGAAGCTATTGGCCCATATTCTCATGGCACACAATTTAACGGTCTTATTTTTACATCAGGTCAATTACCTGTAGATGGTTCTACTTCTAAAGTAGTTGAAGGTGGAATCACAGAACAGTCACAAATGTCTCTGCAAAATTTAATTGCCGTTATTGAAGCTGGTGGCGGTGATGTAAACACAGTTTTAAAAACAACTTGTTACCTTGCAAATATTGCTGATTTCGCTGCGTTTAACGAAGTATACAAAACCGTTTTCAAAACAGACTGCCCTGCTCGCTCATGTTTTGCCGTTAAAGATCTTCCACTTGGCGTATTAGTTGAAGTTGAAGCGATTGCACATCAAAAATAATAATTAGATATAAAAGGTGACCATCATGAACTCTATCTGGAAACAGTACATTGATATTCTACAAGGTGTTGTAAAACCAGCTCTTGGCTGTACTGAACCAATTTGTGCCGCTTATGCTGCAAGCGTGGCTACACAAATGCTTGGTTCTAAACCAGAAACAATAGATGTTTTTGTTTCTGATAACTTATACAAAAATAGCATGGGTGTTTTTGTACCAAGAACAGGTAGAGTTGGTCTTGCTATTGCAGCAGCAACAGGGGCAATAGGTGGCAATCCTGATGCTGGCTTAGAAGTATTAGCAAAGATAACTGAAGAAGAAGTAGATGAAGCACAAAAGCTCATTGATAATGGCTGCGTAGTCGTTCAAAGAGAAACCACTGACGAATTTATTTATTGCCGAGTTATTGCTAAAAATGCAGTTCATAATGCTGAAGTTACGATTAGCGGTGGTCACACTCTAATTATTGAAAAACGTCTTGATGATAACGTCATTTTCACGCTGGATTCCTCTTTACCAAAAACATCTACAGCGTCAATTTGTGATGGTGTTGATATCACTATCTCATCAATTTATGACTTTGCTACCCAAGCAGAGTTTGATGACATTAAATTTATTTTAGAAGCAAAAGAGTTAAATATCGCTCTTGCTCAAGAAGGTTTAAATAACCCTTACGGTTTAGAAGTCGGTCGCACCTATCAAAAGAACATTGAAAAAGGGTTACTTGCTAAAAGTCTAGATAGTGACATTTTGATCTATACTTCTGCAGCGTCTGACGCTCGTATGGGAGGCGCAACGCTACCAGCCATGTCAAATTATGGCAGTGGTAATCAAGGCATTGCTGCGACTATTCCAGTAGTAAAAATGGCTGACTTTTTTAATGCTGATGATGAAAAATTAGCTCGAGCTTTTATCATGAGTCATCTTGGTGCTATTTACATTAAATCTCACTACCCACCACTTTCTGCTTTTTGTGGTAATGCTGTTACTTCTGCAGCAGCATCAATGGCGATGGTATATCTAGCTGGTGGCACGTTTGAACAATCTTGCTCAGCCATTCAAAATACCATCAGTGATACCAGCGGTATGATTTGTGACGGTGCAAAATCAACATGTGCAATGAAAGTGGGAAGTAGCGCTCAATCAGCAATGAAATCCGCTCTATTAGCACTAAATGATCATTGTGTAACGAAACAAGGTGTGATCGCTGATGATGTTGAAAAGACAATTAAAAACATTGGCAGAATGATCACAACAGGTATGCCGAATATTGATCATGAAATCATTGAAATAATGGCGTCATAATGAAAAGATGTCACTTACCCGTTAAGTGACATCTCATTTCACCAACATAAAGAACATATATGCTACATAAACTGACTACAGCCGATAAACTCATACTCAAATCAACTTACAGTATTGTTGATGGCATTGCTGCAATGTTTGGTAAACATGTAGAAGTGGTATTGCACTCTTTAGACTCGGATAACCCATCCATTATTAAAATAGCTAATGGGCATGTAACAGGCCGAGGCATCGGTGCGCCTATCACGAACCTAGCACTAGAGAAATTAAAAACAGATTCTGATGTCTCTACCCCTTATTTTACTCGTACCGAAAAAGGGGAATTGCTACGCTCTGTCACATCGATGATTAGAAATGAAGATGGCACCCCAATTGCCTTACTTTGTATTAATTCAAATCTTGATGTTCCTATGAACAGTTTCTTTATGGATCTGTTTCCTCAAACGAATCAACTCACCGCGTCACCAGAAACGTTTGCCAAAGACAGTATTGAAATGCTTACTGATTCAATAGCCAAAATACAACATGATGTATTTGAAGATGAAACCATTGCCGTTTCACGCCGAGTAAGAACGATCGTTGAGCGCTTACATCATCAAGGGGCTTTTAATATTAAAGATGCGATTCAGATAACAGCGAATATTCTTAATGTATCTAAAGATTCTGTTTATCGATACCTAAGAAAGTTCAAGTAATCCCCTTTCTTTGCTCTCATAAAAAAGCCCTGAGAACTCAACATTCTCAGGGCTTTATTTTTACTAATACAAATTAACCTGGAAGATTATATGTGTATGGCGCTTGGATACCTAGTGGAATGCCTAGAGCCCAGTATGCAAGTAGGAATACTGTCCAACCAACTAACATAGCAATAGAGAATGGCATCATTAGTGAAGCAAGAGTACCGATACCCGTAGACTTAACGTAACGTTGGCAGTAAACCACTACTAATGGGAAGAATACCATTAAAGGAGAGATGATATTCGAAACTGAATCACCAACACGGTAAGCCGCTTGAGAAAGTTCAGGTGAAATACCAACACCCATTAACATAGGTACTAATACAGGACCAATTAGAGCCCATTTAGCAGATGCTGAACCAATCAATAAGTTAACCATTGCCGTTAGCAAAATCATACCAATAATGGTCATTTGACCAGGTAAGTCCATCGCTTTTAAGAAATCAGCACCGTACATTGCTAGAATTGTACCGATGTTTGATTGACTGAATGCCACTAAGAATTGTGCACAGAAGAATGACATAACCATGTATGCACCCATTGTACCCATCGTTTGTGACATTGCTTTGATTACATCATTACTGCTCTTAAATGTTCCTGAAACACGACCATAAACAATGCCAGGAATAATAAATAGAATGAAGATAAGTGGAACAATTGACTTCATTAATGGTGCTGAGAATGATGTAATTTCATCATCAGGAGAGCGAAGTGCTGAGTTTTCTGGGTAGATTAAAGCAATTAATAATGCAATACCTGCAACCATCGCCCAACCAGCAAATTTGAATGCTTTAGATTCAATCTCAGTAAATGAACCTAGATCAGGCGCTTCTTCAGCATCTTCGTCTACTGGTGTATTTGCTAAACGAGGCTCGATAATCTTATCTGTTACATACCAACCAATCACAACAATTAGAATTGAAGAAAGGCCAGTAAAGTAAATATTTGCTAATGGATTAACAATATAAGACGTATCTAGTACTTGAGCCGCAGTTTGCGTAAAGCCAGCCAGTAATGGATCAATACCTGATGGGATAAAGTTTGCAGAGAAACCACCAGATACACCAGCAAATGCTGCTGCAATACCAGCTAGTGGATGACGGCCTGCTGCGTGGAAAATAATACCACCTAGAGGAATAACTAAAACGTAACCTGCATCTGCTGCTGTATGCGAAACGATAGCAACAAGAATAAGCATAGGTGTTAATAGTTTAGCTGGCGTAAAGTTAAGCATTTTCTTTAGACCAGTTTGAATAAAGCCAGAAGAATCTGCAACACCTACACCTAACATAGCAACCAATACGATACCTAAAGGAGCAAAGCCCGTGAAGTTCGTTACCATCGTTGCTAAAAAGTTTGCTAGAGAATCACCAGTTAAAAGGTTTTTCACTTGAACCGCGTCTTGGGTTACTGGGTGAATTAAGTCAAATTGTACTTGTGATAATAGCGCTGAAAGACCCCAAACAATTAAAAGGCCCCAGAAAAACAGTAGTGCAGGATCTGGTATCTTGTTACCTACTCGTTCAATTGTATTCAGAAAACGATCCATGCCGCTAAGCTTAGGTGTTTTCTCTGCTACTTGGTTACTCATTAGTAACTCCATTTTCTGTAATGTTGTATTTAAAGATAAAGAGATTTGATTTTTTTTATTCTTTATCTATTCCTTTGCTAAATCAGTGTAAACCAGATATTGCCAAGAAAAGCTTAATACATTGCATTTTCAGCGCTATACAAATGTTTAATTTGTAAATTAATGTTTCAATGAAACATCTATCTAACAATGTTAATATTTACATTACAATGGAAACAAAAAAAGCGCCTTTCGGCGCTTTAATAAACAAAATTCATACCAACAATTATTGAGGATTATTCCCACTCGATTGTTGCTGGTGGCTTACCTGAAATATCGTAAACTACACGAGAAATACCATTAACTTCATTAATAATACGGTTAGATACTTTACCTAAGAAATCGTATGGTAAATGTGCCCAATGCGCAGTCATAAAGTCGATAGTCTCAACAGCACGTAGAGAAACAACCCAATCGTACTTACGACCGTCACCCATTACACCAACAGAACGAACTGGTAAGAATACAGTGAATGCTTGAGATACTTTATTGTAAAGATCTGCATTGTGTAACTCTTCAATGAAAATAGCATCAGCGCGGCGAAGTAAATCACAGTATTCTTTCTTAATTTCACCAAGAACACGAACACCTAAACCTGGACCCGGGAATGGGTGGCGGTAAAGCATGTTGTAAGGTAAGCCTAGTTCTAGACCGATCTTACGAACTTCATCTTTAAATAATTCACGTAGAGGCTCAACAAGACCCATTTCCATATCATCTGGCAAACCGCCAACGTTATGGTGCGATTTAATTACGTGTGCTTTACCTGTTTTAGATGCTGCTGATTCAATAACATCAGGGTAGATAGTACCTTGTGCTAACCATTTAGCATTTTTCAGTTTCTTAGATTCTTCATCAAAGATATCTACGAATACGTGACCAATGATCTTACGCTTTGCTTCAGGATCCGATTCACCTTCTAGTGCATCAAGGAAACGCTGTTCAGCATTAACGTGAATAATGTTTAGGCCAAATTTGTTGCCAAACATTTCCATTACTTGATCAGCTTCATTTAAACGTAGTAAACCGTTATCAACGAATACACACGTTAGTTTGTCACCAATTGCTCGGTGAGCAAGCATTGCAACTACTGATGAGTCAACGCCACCAGATAGACCAAGAATCACTTCATCATCACCTACTTGCTCTTTAATACGAGCAACGGCATCTTCAATAATAGAAGCTGATGTCCATAAACCTTCACAACCACATACATTAAGAACAAAGTTCTCAAGCATTTTCATGCCATTTTTAGTGTGAGTTACTTCTGGGTGGAATTGAACACCGTAGTATTTTTTCTCTTCGTTAGCCATTGCAGCGTATGGACAAGTTTCTGTCTCTGCAATTTTTACGAAATCAGATGGGATTTCAACAACTTTATCACCGTGACTCATCCAAACATCTTGAGTTGCTTCAAGATCTTTAAATAACGCTGATTCACCAGTTACTTGTACCGCTGCATAACCAAACTCACGCTCAGTTGATGTCGCTACTTTACCACCCAGTTGCTCTGCCATTGTTTGCATGCCGTAACACACACCAAATACAGGAACACCTGAATCAAATACATATTGTGGCGCACGAGGAGAGTTTTCTTCTGTAACACTCTCAGGGCCACCAGATAAAATGATACCGTCTGGATTAAAATCACGGATGTCAGATTCTTCTACATCCCAGCTCCAAAGCTCACAGTAAACACCGATTTCACGAATACGACGCGCAACAAGCTGCGTATATTGAGAACCAAAATCTAAAATAAGAATACGTTGATCGTGGATATTAGTCGTCATTAGTCTTTCTCAAAAAATCATTTATTTAGTGTGGCTTTCATATAAACCACACGCTTAAAATTGAATTTGGTACAAAGTATTTTTTCTTTATATTTCAAAGCAGAATCATTCGAGTTCTAGGAAAAGGCACGGAGTTTACAAGTGTAAATGAGTACCTTTGACAACGAAATCGGAAGATTCTGCAAAGAAAATTAAGAAAAATTAGCCTAGGCGCTTCTTTTAACCCAAACGATAATTAGGTGCTTCTTTCGTGATTTGAACATCATGTACGTGAGACTCTTTCATCCCTGCACCTGAAATACGAACAAATTCAGCTTTAGTACGCATGTCTTCAATTGTTGCTGAACCTGTTAGGCCCATGCTTGAACGTAAACCACCCATTTGTTGGTGAACGATCTCTTTTAGACGACCTTTATATGCGATACGACCTTCGATACCTTCTGGTACCAATTTATCTGCTGCGTTATCTGATTGGAAGTAGCGGTCTGAAGAACCTTGAGACATTGCACCTAGAGAACCCATACCACGGTATGCTTTGTATGAACGACCTTGGTAAAGAATCACTTCGCCTGGTGCTTCTTCTGTACCAGCAAACATTGAACCAACCATCACACATGATGCGCCAGCTACGATTGCTTTACAGATGTCACCAGAGAAACGGATACCGCCATCAGCGATTACTGGAATACCGTATTCAGCCGCTGCTGATGCTGCATCTGCAATAGCTGTTACTTGAGGAACACCAACACCTGTTACGATACGAGTTGTACAGATTGAACCTGGACCAATACCCACTTTAACAGCGCTTACGCCAGCTTCGATTAATGCTTTTGCACCAGCCGCTGTAGCAACGTTACCACCGATAATATCTAAATCTGGGTATGCAGCACGTGTTTCACGAATACGGTTTAAAACACCTTCAGAGTGACCGTGTGAAGAGTCGATTAATAGAACATCTACACCAGCTTCAACTAGTGCTTTAACACGCTCTTCGTTACCTGCACCTGCACCTACTGCAGCACCTACACGTAGACGACCACGCTCGTCTTTACATGCATTTGGTTTACGTTCTGCTTTATGGAAATCTTTTGCCGTGATCATACCGGTTAGTTGGAACTCATCGTTCACTACTAGTACTTTCTCAACACGAGCTTCGTGCATTTTCTCTTGAACTTCTTCACGAGTAGCGCCTTCTTTAACAGAAGCTAAACGTGATTTTGGCGTCATTACAACGTCAACTTTCTTAGATAAATCAGTTACAAAGCGAACATCACGACCTGTGATAATACCAACAAGTTCATTAGTTTCAGTAACTACAGGGAAGCCAGCAAAGCCGTGTTTCTCTGTTAGTTCTTTAACATCTTGAATAGTTGCGTCTGGACGAACAGTGACAGGAGCCGAAACAACACCAGCTTCAAAAATTTTAACTAGGCGAACTTCTTCAGCTTGCTGTTCAATAGACATGTTTTTGTGGATAAAACCGATGCCACCCTCTTGCGCTAATGCAATAGCAAGGCGCGCTTCTGTTACCGTATCCATAGATGCTGAGATCATTGGAATATTCAGAGAAATGTTCTTGGTTAACTGAGTGCGAAGATCAGCAGTGTTAGGAAGAACTGTTGAGTGTGCTGGGACGAGTAAAACGTCATCGAAGGTTAGAGCTTCTTTTGCGATTCGTAGCATTTGCAATATCTCACAACAAAGGTGTTTAAAGGAATAAATCCCACTTTATCGTTTCGCATAATAAAGTGTTTTGGATTTGATATTGCAGACGGATTATACGCATAGCGCAAACGCTTGGCTACACATTTATTTATTTTTAATTTGCAATTACCCCCTTGATATGTATTATATTGCCGCTAATTCCTATAGCCATGTCTAAGGCATTCTGATGTCTCTCGATTCAAATCCTCGTATCTTTACTGTCTCTCGATTGAATGCTGAAGTTCGCCTATTATTAGAGAACGAGATGGGAATTGTTTGGTTAGTCGGCGAAATCTCCAATCTTACCGTGCCTGTTTCTGGCCACTGGTACCTCACTTTAAAAGACAGTCAAGCACAAGTGAAATGTGCCATGTTTAAAGGCAATAACCGACGAGTTACCTTTAAACCACAAAACGGTAAACAAGTTCTTGTTAAAGCCCGCCTCTCTCTTTACGAACCTCGTGGTGACTATCAACTTATCATTGAAAGTATGCAACCTGAGGGAGATGGCCGTCTTCAACAAGAGTTTGATCAACTAAAAATGTCACTGGCCGCAGAAGGGTTATTTGCTCAGACAGCCAAAAAAACCTTACCAGAGCAGCCAAAACGTGTTGGTATCATTACTTCACAAACTGGGGCAGCCCTTTTTGACATTCTCCATGTATTAAAGCGACGAGATCCAAACCTACCTGTTGTGATTTATCCAACCATGGTTCAAGGAAGCGGTGCCGCTATACAGATAGCTCAAGCTATTGGGCGAGCTAACAGTCGTAATGAATGTGATATTTTAATTGTTGGTCGAGGCGGTGGTTCATTAGAAGATCTTTGGTGTTTTAATGAAGAGATTGTAGCGAGAACAATTGCAGCAAGTGAGATCCCAATTGTAAGTGCTGTAGGGCATGAGATTGATGTTACTATTGCTGACTTTGTTGCTGATGTTCGTGCACCTACCCCTTCAGCTGCCGCTGAATTAGTGAGTCGTGATTTATCTGCACAATTACAAACAGTTGCTCATCAGAAGCGCCGTTTAAATAGTGCAATGGAACGTTATTTATCACATCAACAACGCTCCTTATCTGCTTATCAACACCGAATTGAAAAGCAACACCCTCAGATGCAGCTAAACAATCAAAGCCAACGCTTAGATGATCTTAATCAGAGGTTGATGAATCATATTCAGCAGCGCCTTCAACGTCAACAATACAGAGTTGAAAACTTAACGCTACGATTAAACAATTTATCACCAACAAAAAGAATCTCTCAAGATAAATTGCATATTGAAGAACTCAAACGTCGCTTATTAGATTCAATGGATAGAAATCTACTAATGCAACGCCATCAATTAGCTTTAGCAGCAGAGAAACTCGATACAGTAAGCCCTTTAGCTACCTTAATGCGTGGTTATTCCATCACTCACAATCAAGATGGGAAGATCATCACTTCAACAAAACAAGTGGAGTTAGGTGATAACATTACCACTCGTTTTGCTGATGGTGATATTACATCAACGGTAACTAAAGCATCTGAACTTAGCTAATTGCAATTTCAGAAAATTCCGTTTTTGCTCGTGATTTAGACTTAAGTTCATTGCAATCATGACAAAAATAGCTTGCTGCGCCACAAGCATTAAGCTTTTCCATTTCTTTATTACAATCAGGGCAATAAACCACTTTCTTAAAATCTATCTGACAAAAGTCACAATGATAACCCTCTTTCTGCCAACGTAATTCAGATTGGCATTTTGGACATTGATTTTCTTGCATCACTCATTCCTTCTTTAATCGTTCTTATTCAATAATACTCTTTATTCAGTATATTCAAATGATGTGGATCTTCATGCTTATAGGGATCTGATCAGCGATCATGCCCTTTAAGAACATTTATATAACCACACCCCGAAAGCATTAGTTACATATGCTGTTTTTCAATTTAAAACCACATAAAAATCTAAATTTAACATTTAATATCAGAAGATCCAGCACATCAATCATTCTTTGGCTTATGATTTTCAGTGAAAAATACTCTAATTACACAAAATGCAGAATGAAATATACATGGAATGTAATTTCCATTTTTTAGATTATTTTTTAATCGATGTTGTTAGCATAAGGAGCTCTTGCTCACTTTTCTCTTCCAATTTGACAGTAATTGTTGCGTATTCTTTAAATGAACTAACATGCGTACCACCACAAGGAAGTTTTGCTATTCCATCTATACCAAAATCTACTATCCAGTAACGTGAATCGGTTAACGCTTTACCATCACATTGCATAGTTACTTGGCTTTCTAGGGCAAGCCACTCAATAATTTGATGATTGACAGCTTCTTCTATTGTCTGAAGATCCGCCATCATCTCTGCACTATTAAGACCACGCTTACGTAATGTTTTACCTAAACGATATACATCTTCACAATGATCTTCAGATACAAAGCTAGTTTCTTGCGCATAGCTATTAAAATTATAGTGGCCTAATTCGTCTTTTCTATCAGCATCTTTACGCCAGTAGTTAGCATGAAGCACTTTATTTAGTGCTAAATAAGCAATATGCCCTGCACTATGACCACGACTTAATGCTTTTTGATACTCCTCATCAACACGCAAAGTAACAGTATTTTCTACTGCTATATCCGCATCTTTAGAGATTAAATGCGAAACTACAAAGACCCATCCCTCTTCGCCACGTTTAATTGGAATATCTTTTCCAATATAAAGCTCAACTGTAGCAAGTTCTATAGCTCCAGTTTGACAAGCAAGTACTGAGTATTCTTCGTTATTAATCAGTATTACACCTTTATCTTCTGGGTGATCTGGCCAAATATGGCTAACAGGATGAAATGGTGTTGCTTTAGTAATAATCCACTTTCCTTGCTCTGTTTCTTTGATAAGTTGCACAGTGGAGTCTGATTGCCATGTGTTATGACAAAATAAAATTTCAGTTGCTGCTAATTGAGTCATGATTTTTACCTAAAAAAAACGCCCAACAACTAGGTGGGCGTTTTATTATTTAATATACATTTAAGAACGTAACTCTGGATTACTTCTTGTTGCGGTTTTTCACTGCACCTAACAGACGCTTGCGTTGACGCTCTTGAGACATAGTTAGTTTGCCACCACGATCTTCAAATGGGTTTTCGCTATTCTGGAATTGAATACGAATTGGAGTGCCCATAATTTCTAAAGACTTACGGTAGTAGTTCATTAAGAAACGTTTGTATGAAGATGGTAATTCTTTCACTTGGTTACCGTGAATAACGATAAGCGGTGGATTGTAACCACCTGCGTGAGCGTATTTTAGCTTCACACGACGGCCACGAACCAATGGTGGTTGGTGATCATCTTGTGCCATTTTCATGATACGAGTTAGAACAGAAGTACCAACACGCTTAGTCGCAGAAACGTATGCTTCTTGAACCGATTCATACAAGTGACCAACACCTGTACCGTGTAGTGCAGAAATAAAGTGAATACGAGCAAAATCAACAAAACCTAAACGGCGATCAAGTTCAGATTTTACTTTTTCTTTCACATCGTTATCTAAACCATCCCACTTGTTCACAGCAATTACTAATGAACGACCCGCATTCAGTGCAAAACCAAGTAGACTTAAATCTTGATCTGAGATGTTTTCACGAGCATCAATAACCAATAGAACAACGTTTGCATCTTCAACGGCTTTTAATGTTTTAATTACAGAGAATTTTTCTACGGTTTCGTTAATACGGCCACGACGACGAACACCCGCAGTATCAATTAATACGTATTCTTGACCTTCACGTTCCATAGGAATGTAAATAGAGTCACGAGTTGTACCAGGCATATCGTAAACCACCACACGTTCTTCACCAAGAATACGGTTAGTCAGTGTCGATTTACCTACGTTTGGACGCCCAATGATCGCAAGTTTAATCGGTTGGTCCTGAAGGCGAGCAAAATCTTTCTCTGCATCTTCTTCAGTTAGCTCTTTCTCTTCGTCTTCAAAATCTTCAAATTCAGTTAAATCAGTGATTTCACCGTTTTCATCTTTCAAAGACTCTTCAACAAGCTCTTCCATAAAAGGAGCTAGAGCAAGTTCAAGTAAAGACGTTACACCACGACCGTGTGAAGCTGCAATTTGGTACACTTTGTTCATACCTAATTGCCAGAACTCTGCACTTGCAGCATCTGCATCAATACCATCGATCTTGTTAACAACTAAGAACGTTGGCTTTTCACGTGAACGTAAGTGTTTTGCGATGGCTTCATCTGCAGATGTTAAACCAGCACGACCATCAACCATAAATAGCACAACATCAGCTTCTTCAATCGCAGCTAATGACTGTTCTGCCATTTTAGTTTCAACGCCTTGTTCTGTTCCATCGATACCGCCGGTATCAATCAGAATGAATTCTTGCTCTTCTAATTTAGCTCGTCCGTATTTACGGTCACGAGTTAAGCCAGGAAAGTCAGCAACTAATGCATCCCTTGTGCGTGTAAGACGGTTAAATAGCGTCGATTTACCAACATTTGGACGCCCTACCAGAGCAACAACAGGAATCATATATACCTCTTTATTTAATCATAGGCATAGCGCGAGCTAATACCAATTTGATGATGGTTTTGACTGATTGATTACACATAAAGCCATCACCAAATTGGATTATCTTTCACTATCTAAAAACAATAAAAGGCCCCAAAACCAAAAGGACTTGGAGCCAATTCACAATTATAGCAAATAAATATTATTTAATTCGCATTTTTTTGATATCGCCTTCGCGAGTAACAACGAGGAAGCTGTCTTCAACTAAAATTGGAGAAACAGCAATACCATCACTGTCTATCTCTTGTTGAGACATAAACAGCCCAGTATCTCTATCTAACCAATGTAAATAACCTTCGCTATCCGCTAAAACAATATAGCTATCAATGATCATTGGTGATGTTAATTGACGATACTCTAGCTCTTCGTTGCTCCAAAGTTCAGTACCACTTCGAGCATCAACAGCAACAACGTGATCTTTTTCTGTTACTAAGAAGAGTCGCTTACCATCAGATGACATATTCATGGCTGATGAATAATTGCGTTTCCATACCGGTTGGCCTGTACGTAAATCCAACGCAATTAACTGGCCATTGTAGCCAATAGTAAATAGTCGACCACCAAGGATCAGTGGTGATGCATCAACATCAACCAAACGATCAATTTCTGTCGCACCTTTTGGTGTACCAACTGGTTGTTGCCATAATAGTTGACCTTTTGAAATCAACGCTGCCGCTAAGCGACCATTAGACATGCCCCAAAACACCCCACCTGAAATGCTCACAGGAGCACTATCACCACGAAGTGTTAAGTTTGGTACTTCACTATTGATTTGCCATTGTTCCACACCCGTTTCTGCATCAAAAGCTATTAATGCTCCACGACTGGTATGAACCATGACGTAACCTTCATCAGCCAGTGGTTTAGCTAATACTTCACCATCTACCTTCTCACGCCATAACTCTTCACCCGTTTCTGCATCAAGAGTGATAAGCTCACCATTTTCAGAACCAATAAAGACTTTACCGTAAGTCAGTGTTAAACCACCAGATAATCGAGCTGTATCATCTTGCTCTAAATCTCTTTCCCAAATGGTCTTGCCATTTTCAGGATCCAGAGCTTTAACAAGACCATCTCGACTAGCAACGTATATTTTTTGATAAGCATATACTGGTGTTAGACGTGAAAAATAATGTCCAACACCATCACCAATTGAACTTGTCCATTCCGTTGTTGGTTCAAATTGATTCTGAACAACAGGAACCGGTGCCATTACGATTGTATCTTCTTCACTCGCACAGCCAAAAAGCATCGAGAAACCAAAGGTACATAACGCCGCTTTTTTTAACACCTTACGCATTCAGTTGTCCTTACTCAGCTAAATCATCCAGTTTCATTTGAACTGCTTGGTTCATGCCAGCTTGAAGTGCTTCAGTGTAAGAAGAACGAGCTGTAGCAATATCACCTTGACGAAGTGCAATGTCACCTTTTAATTCAGCAACACGAGCAGCCCAGCTTGCTGGTTTAACATTAGCTAATGTTGCTAATGCAGCATCAAAGTTACCTTGTTCTGCTTGAATACGAGCAGAACGAACTTGAGCCATTGCTGTTAATGATTCGTCTTTGCTGTTACTAGCAACCCAATTTAATTGCTCAAGCGCATTTTCAAGTTGACCAGCTTCTACTTGTACTTTAGCTAACTGAAGTGCCGCTAATGATGCATATTCACTGCTTTTATTTGCATCAATAAATGTTTGTGTAGATTCAACCGCATCTGCACCAGAAGCTTGTAACGCAGTTAGCGCTCTTTCATAGGCAGCAGAAGCTGTTTCTTTCGCAGTGATCTGTGATGATTGGTAATATTTCCAACCCAAGATTGCACCAATACCAACAACACCACCAATAACGACAGCCTTGCCATTTTCTTTCCACCAACTTTTAATGGCTTCAACTTGTTGTTCTTCAGTTTCGTAGGCTTCCACGTCCTATCCTCTTAAATCAATTCAGCTAATTTTGTGAATACGTCTGATTGTGGCAGAGTCACTTGCTCGCCATTACGTAAATCTTTAACGTTAACTGTTTGCTCTGCAACTTCAGTTTCACCTAGGATTAGGGCTACTGCTGCACCTGCATTATCAGCACGTTTAAATTGCTTTTTAAAATTACCACCACCGAAGTGACACATAACTCGTAAGCCTGGAACTTGTTCACGTAGTGATTCAGCCAGTTTCATACCAGCCATAAGTGTACCTTCACCAGCGGTTACCATGTATACGTCAACAGAGCGACGAACGTCTGTTAATTCTAATGTTTCCATTAAAAGAACAAGACGTTCTAAGCCCATAGCAAAGCCAACTGCTGGTGTTGTTTTACCACCAAGCTGCTCAACTAGACCATCGTAACGACCACCACCACATACTGTACCTTGAGCACCTAAACTTTCAGTAATCCACTCAAAAACAGTACGGTTATAATAATCTAAACCGCGAACTAAACGTTCATTAACTTGATATTGGATGCCAGCAGCGTCAAGTAGTTCACATAATCCAGAAAAATGTGTTTTAGAATCGTCATCTAAGTATTCTGATAGCTTAGGTGCATCACCTAAAATAGCTTGAACATCAGGGTTCTTAGTATCTAATACACGCATTGGGTTTGTGTGCATACGACGCTTACAATCTTCATCTAATACATCTAAATGTTGCTCTAAGAAAGCAACTAATGCTGTACGGTAGTTAGCACGAGCTTCTAGTGAACCAATTGAGTTCAACTCTAGACGGACGTGTTGATCGATACCCAGTTCACGCCATAAACGAGCTGTCATCATGATCAATTCAGCATCAACATCAGGGCCGTTTAAGCCAAAAACTTCAACACCTACTTGGTGGAATTGACGGTAACGACCTTTTTGAGGGCGTTCATGACGGAACATTGGACCCATGTACCATAAACGTTGCTCTTGGTTGTACAGTAAACCATTTTCAATTCCTGCACGAACACAACCCGCTGTACCTTCTGGACGAAGAGTCAAGCTATCGCCATTACGGTCTTCAAACGTATACATCTCTTTTTCTACAACATCAGTTACTTCACCGATAGCACGTTTAAATAGATGAGTTTGCTCAACAATTGGCATACGAACTTCGTTATAACCATATGCGCTGATAACGCGTTTTACGCTACCTTCAACTTTTTGCCACAATGGAGACTGTGTTGGAAGGCAATCATTCATGCCTCGAATTGCTTGGATTGTTTTAGCCACGTTTACTTCCCAATGGGTTTGTTTATATCTACTACCAATCAGTCGATCTGATTGATATCAATTTGGTTTTCTTTTGATAACGTTGCCGCTTTTGCGCGGATCTTTGCTTCTAGTTGATCAACAATGTTGTCGTTATCAAAGCGCTCTTTCTGACGTACTCCGTCTTCATAAAAAGCACTCTTACGGTTACTGCCCGCAATACCCATATGTGAAACTTCAGCTTCACCAGGGCCATTTACTACACATCCAATAAGAGAGACATCCATTGGTGTGATTAAATCTTCTAAACGTTGCTCAAGCTCATTCACTGTTGCTATTACATCGAACTCTTGACGAGAGCACGTTGGACAAGCAATGAAGTTAATACCACGAGAACGAATACGCAATGATTTTAAGATATCAAAACCTACTTTGATCTCTTCAACAGGATCCGCAGCTAAAGAAATTCGTAATGTGTCACCGATACCTTCAGATAACAGCATACCCAAACCAACCGCTGATTTAACCGAACCAGCACGAGCGCCACCCGCTTCAGTTATGCCTAAATGTAATGGTTGAGCAATTTGTTTTGCTAATAAACGGTATGAATCAACCGCAAGGAAAACATCAGATGCTTTTACACTTACTTTAAATTGATCAAAATTAAGACGGTCTAAAATATCAACATGACGCATTGCTGATTCTAATAACGCTTCTGCTGTTGGTTCTTTGTATTTTGCTTGAATGTCTTTTTCTAATGAGCCGCCATTAACACCAATTCGAATTGGAATGTTTTTATCACGAGCACAATCAACTACTGAGCGAATACGCTGTTCATTACCAATATTACCAGGGTTAATACGTAAACAATCAACACCATACTCCGCAACTTGGAGAGCAATACGGTAGTCAAAATGAATATCGGCAACCAGCGGCACTGATACCTGTTGTTTAATTAGTTTGAATGCTTCAGCAGCGTCCATTGTCGGTACAGAAACTCGAACAATATCTGCGCCTACTTTTTCAAGTGATTTAATTTGAGCAACAGTTGCATCTACATCAGTAGTGCGTGTATTCGTCATTGATTGAACGGCAATGGGTGCACCATCACCAATAGGAACATTACCCACATAAATGCGAGTAGATTGACGGCGTTTAATTGGGGACTCTATATGCATGGAATCAACTCATTATTGAGGTAGGGTTAATCGTGCAACTTTACCTGCAGGGTATGCAGATAAATCAACAGGTTTGCCTTTGTAAGTAAGTGTTACCACATTTGGAGCGCCAATAACTAACTTATAAGGTGCTTTACCTGTTAATTTTAGTGTTTGATTCGATTTTTTCACACCCGAGTACAGGCGATTATTTGAAGCGTCTTGTACTTGTAACCAGCAATCACTACTAAATGTAATAACAACATCTTCAGTAACAACAGCTTTTTCAGCTACTGGTTCTTCTTTTTTAGCTTCTACAGGAACTTCAGGAGCTTTAATGGTTTCTTTTTCAAGCGTTTTCGAATCAGTCTCTAGCTCTGAAATATTAGTATCTAATTGAAGCATTTCAGCCTCATCTAATGCTGGAGCTGTTTCTTCGGTTTGAGGGGCATCAGCTTTAGTTTCTTCAACTTGTTCCATTGATTTAGCGGTTTCAACTTCTGCAATTAATTCTGCATCATTGGCACTCTCTAGTTGTGCTTGCTCTTGCCACCACCACAATACTGACATACCTAAAATCAACGCAAAAATAACCCACGTTAGTTTCATAATACGGTTATCGTGTTTCTCTCTCTTCGTTTTGCGAGAAAAACTTTGCATATCATGTTGTTCTATTTGAGCTTTACCAAGTTGATCTAATGCATCAAGCACTTTTTGTTCAGGAACATTAACCACTTTTGCATATGAACGATAGTAACCACGGGTAAACGTGGCTAGTTTACCCATGTCAAACTGATCCGCTTCAATTTGCTCTAGCACTTCTACGCGTAAACGCAGTCGTGAAGAGATATCTTCAAGCGTTAAATTTAATTCTTCTCGAGCCTCTTTAAGCAATAGGCCAGGTGCGATAAATGTTTCTACTGTTTCTTCAATATGTTCTGTCGTCATGATTTATATAATTCTGATATTCTCGCGAGTCCAGATACTCTTTTCCCAGAATATTTGCGTATTTTTTAACTAAATGCGCATTGCCTGCTTTTTTTTCTAATTCTATGAGTAAGCTTAGGCTAACTGGTTTGTATCCGTACTTCTTATTAAATTTAAACAGCGAAATTCTCGGTTCGGAATAATTACCTTCGTCAATATTCAATTTAGCCAATTGAAGGGTCGAACGAATCCGATTCGGATCATGAGCTAACGAGCGCTCAAAATACGTTTTTGCTGTCACTTTATCCCCACTACTTAATGCACACATCGCTGCATTTTCATAACTTGCCGAGACAAGATAGTAGTAAGGTTGGTCTATTGCTTGAGTAAACTTCTCTTGAGCTTCCTCATATCGGCCCTTTTTACATAGAAAAACGCCGTAGTTATTTAATACATTACCATTTTTTGACGAATAACGTAATGCTCGTTTGTATGCCTTTTCAGCTAAATCGTCTTCTTCTACTTGTTGATAATAATAAGCGAGGGAGGTTTGAGAGCGGTAATAGTCGGGAGCGTATTGTACAGCCAGTTCCAAATTCTCGCGAGCTTTCATCATATCGCCCGCATTTAAGTAGCTTAATCCAAGTGTAATTCGAGCTTCAGCAGCTCGAATTACCTCTTCTTTGGTCATTTCATCGGCTTTGTCAACAGTGACGCAACCAGCACTCGTTAACAATCCAATCGTTAATAGTGCTGCACTCCATTTTCTCATCCTGCTTTCCCTTGCTGTAATACACCAAGATTAAACAGTTTTTACAGGGATTGCCTCACCTTGCTGTTTAACTTTAGTGCGTTTAGTTCTGTCGATTACATCACCAACTAATTGACCACAAGCAGCATCGATATCATCGCCACGAGTTTTACGAATTGTCACGGTATAGTCGTATTCCATTAAGGTTTTCATGAAACGATCAATACGTGAGTTACTTGGTTTCTTATATGGTGACCCAGGATAAGGGTTAAATGGAATCAAATTAATCTTCGCAGGCGTATCTTTTAGCAATTCTGCGAGTTGTCTTGCATGATCCATATCGTCATTAACATGATCAAGAAGAACATACTCAACCGTTACACGACCACGGTTTGCATTTGATGATGCAATGTAACGACGAACTGAAGCTAAAAACGCATCAATATCCCAACGATCATTGATAGGCATAATTTGGCTACGAAGTTCATCAGTTGGTGCATGCAGCGAAATCGCTAATGCAACATCAATTTTGCCTGTCATTTGGTCAAGACCAGAAACAACACCTGATGTAGAAACCGTTACACGACGCTTAGATAGAGCAAAACCTAAATCATCTAGCATAATTTCTAATGCAGGAATTAGGTTTTTCATGTTAAGTAATGGCTCACCCATCCCCATCATTACTACATTAGTAATTGGACGACGACCCGTTTCTTTTTCTAGACCAATTTCACGAGCTGCACGCCAGATTTGACCCACAATCTCAGAAACTTTTAGGTTACGGTTAAAGCCTTGTTGAGCTGTTGAACAGAATTTACACTCTAATGCACAACCAACCTGTGAAGATACACAAAGCGTTGCACGGTCACCATCTGGGATGTATACCGTTTCTACGTCTTGATCGCCAACTTTCATCGCCCACTTAATCGTGCCATCAGATGAATGTTGTGCTTCTGATACGTAAGGTGCGCGAATTTCACACTTGTGCTTTAGTTTTTCACGAAGCTTTTTATTGATGTTGTTCATTTGATCGAAGTCATCACAACCAAAGTGATACATCCACTTCATTACTTGATCTGCACGGAAGGCTTTCTCTCCTAATTCCTCAGAAAAAAATACTCGAAGTCCTTTACGATCAAAGTCCAGTAGATTGATTTTAGCTGTAGTCATGTTGCCTCTCTGATAAATGACATCACCGCGAATATGGGCGCAGAATTGTACAGCCTTTGGGAGGATATTACTAGGGGGTCGAGGTTCGAGTGAGAGAATGTAGAGTCTCTACAAAAAGAAAACTGATTCTGAAATTAATTACAATACTAGAGCATTCAACAAAACAAGCCCCCTTTATTCTTTAGGGAGCTTGCGAGCGTTCTAGGCTCTCGTCCCTATTATTCCACTGGACGTGGGCAGATTTCATCTTCAGCAAAGAAATACGCAATCTCACGTGCAGCAGATTCTGGACTATCAGCACCGTGAACAGAATTGTAACGCATGCTAATTGCATAATCCGCTCGTAGTGAGCCACATGCTGCTTCTTCTGGGTTAGTTTTACCCATTAGCTCACGGTAGCGTACAACCGCATTTTCACCCTCAAGAACTTGAACCATTACAGGTCCTGACATCATGTATGCCACTAATTCATCAAAAAACTCTTTTCCTTCATGCTCGGCATAAAAGCCTTCTGCTTGTTCTTTAGTTAAACGAAGCATTTTAGCAGCAACGATTTGCATACCTGTTTTTTCAATACGACGGTAAATAGCACCAATTAAATTACGCTTAACGGCATCTGGTTTTACAATTGAAAAAGTACGTTCTATTGTCATTCTACTTTCCTTTAGGTTTCTTTTACTTCTTATATTAATTTCAATCAGTACTTATTTATCTAATACTAATCACAGTAAGTCAATGCTCAGAAATAGCAAAGAAAAAAGGCTTGAGAACAAGACGGAATTTTTCGATAAGTAGTGACTCTAAAATCAAAAACCAACGCCGTTATCGAGCATTTTAACAAGCTAGGATGAGCAGTTATTTACTACAACTACTATAAATACTGATAGGAATTACCTGTTAAAAAAGAAGACCGAGCGAGCTCGATCTTCATTTTAATTATTTAGTTAAGATATTAGCAAGTGTTCTTACACCCACTCCGGTCGCACCGGCAGCCCACTTATCAGATGGCGCTGTGCGATACGTCGCTGAACAGTCCATATGAATCCATCCTTTCTGATAATCTTCAACAAAGTAAGATAAAAAGCCTGCGGCAGTACTTGCACCTGGTGAATATGGACCTGAGCCAATATTCGCTAAATCAGCAAAGTTTGATGGCAGCATAGCGCGGTGAAACTCCATCAATGGTAAGCGCCATAGACCTTCATTCTCTTCTTGAGCCGCATTTAACGCTTTTTGGCTCAATGCTTCATCAAAGCTTAATAATGAATGGAAATCATTACCTACAGCCATTTTCGCTGCACCCGTTAGCGTCGCACAGTCAATAATAAGTTCAGGCTTTTGCTCTGATGCAAACTGAAGACCATCAGCCAGAACTAAACGTCCTTCTGCATCCGTATTTAGAATTTCTACCGTCTTACCATTTTTATAAGTGATGATATCGCCTAACTTTAATGCTCGGCCTGAAATCATATTTTCAGCACAACATAGAATCAGCTTAACACGCTTATCTAAACCACGAAGAATTGACATCGCAAGACCAGCTGTCACTAATGCAGAGCCTCCCATATCCGCTTTCATCGATGCCATGCCTGCAGATGGTTTAATACTGTAACCACCAGAATCAAACGTAATGCCTTTACCTACTAGACAAGCAAATACTGGCGCATTTTCGTCTCCAGTAGGGTTATAGTCTAACTGTAACATTGCAGAGGTACGTTCTGAGCCACGACCTACGGCATAAATCCCCGTCCAACCTTGAGTCAGAAGATCTTTATCTTTTACAATCTTAGTTGTGACTGTGCCTTCTGGAGCAACAGATTTAATAAACTCTGCAGCCATAGTGGCAAGTTGACGAGGAGCGACTTCTTCAGCCGTTTTATTAATGATTTGACGAGTCCAATTCGTTGTTAGAATTCGAGCCTTTAACTCTTTTTCATCATTTTCACTTAATGCAGTCCAACTCACATCATCGCTATTTTTAGAGTCACGGAAACCTTGAATAAATGACCAAATAGATTCAAGATCCCAGTCTGCACCCTCAAGTTCAACAGCGGTTAAGCCTTGTGAATTTAATTTACGAGCCGCTCGCTGGATAAGACTGTATACGTCACTTTCAATACAATGAATAACGGCAGCTTCAGAAGTAAAAGACAATATTGCTTTGTCTCCCCAATGAGCAGGGGCTGCGATTGATGAAAGTTGTACAGTCATCTTTTGTGACATGGTGTATCTCCTTTAAATACGCAATAACTCCATAACATCATTTAATTGCATATGATTATTTATATTGCGTGAATGTCGAACGGTTATAAATGAATAAAACATCCATCTTTTTATACAATTTGCCTACTTTACACTAGCGATACAAGGTATTTCACTAAAATGTAAGAGGTAGATCCAAGCAGGTGATGGGATTTTATACTTTCTAAAAGCGAATCATAAATGGTAAAAAACTAATCCCATTCATCCATCCAACATAATACGATGGCTTCTAGCACTTTTTCACCAGAATGCTTAGGATCATCATCAAAATCTTCTAGTTCTAATACCCATTGGTATAAATCAGTAAAACGCACTGTTTTTGGATCGGTATCTGGGTATTTATCTAGTAATTCAATTGCAATATCTCTCGAATCAATCCATTTCAAACTCATAATAAACTCCTTATTATTTTGATTTGCTATTTGTTAGCTAATAAAAAAGGCAAGCTTGAGGGGAGTAATTACTTACTTCTCAATACTTGCCCTCTTATCTACTTTAACTTAATAGAAGAAAGATTAATGATCTTCTGATGCTAAGTTTAGAGTATATTTTGGAATTTCTACCACAAGGTCTTCTTGTGCAACTAAAGCTTGGCAACCTAAGCGAGATTCAGGTTCAAGTCCCCATGCTTTATCTAACATATCATCTTCTAATTCGTCGCTTTCCTCTAGTGAGTCAAAGCCTTCACGAATAATAACGTGACATGTTGTACAAGCACATGATTTCTCACACGCATGCTCAATGCCAATGCCGTTTTTTAAAGCAACATCTAAAACACTGTCGCCTTCGTTTGCTTCAAGAACCGCCCCTTCTGGACATAATTCTTCATGTGGTAGAACGATAATTTTTGGCATTTCTATACCTCATCAATAGATTGACCAGCCAATGCAGCTCGAATTGAGGCGTCCATTCGACGCGCTGCAAATTCTTGACTTGCTTCATCAGCCTTTTTAATTCCATCTTCAATTGCCTGCGCATCAGTACCTTGACGTAATGTGATTAACGCTTCAATTGCTTGTAAAATTTCTGCTTGCTCTTCTTTTGACAGTAACGCATCACCATCATTATTAAGTGCAACAACTAATCCTTCAATAACTCGATCCGCTTCTACTTGCTGTTCAGCTAATGCACGTGCTTGCATATCTTCTTTTGCATACGTCATTGAATCTTTAAGCATATTAGCTACCTCATTATCACTTAAACCATAAGACGGTTTAACTTGGATATGAGATTGAACGCCAGTGCTCTTTTCCATTGCAGTAACAGAAAGTAAACCATCAGCATCGACTTGGTAAGTTACACGAATATGTGCAGCACCCGCCGCCATTGGTGGGATCCCTTTTAAAGAGAAGCGAGCCAAAGAACGACCATCTTCAACCATCTCTCGTTCACCTTGAACAACGTGCACCATCATACCTGTTTGCCCATCTTTAAATGTGGTGAACTCTTGAGCTTTTGCTACAGGGATCGTGGTATTGCGTGGAATGATCTTTTCAACAAGTCCACCCATGGTTTCAATACCGAGAGAAAGTGGAATAACATCAAGCAGTAACATTTCAGAATCAGGTTTGTTACCCACTAAGATATCCGCTTGAATCGCGGCACCAATCGCAACAACTTGATCTGGGTCGATGCTGGTTAATGGCGTTTGACCAAAGTAATCACCAACAGAAGTACGTACAAATGGCGTTCGTGTTGAACCACCCACCATAACCACTTCCATCACTTCTTCTGAAGTAATATCCGCATCTTTAAGTGCACGACGACATGCCATTAGGGTCTTTTTAATCAAAGGTTGAATTAGACTATTGAAAAGCTCAACGCTAATCTCACCGCTCCAATCTTTAAAACTGATCTTAACGTTATCACTATCAGACAATGCAACTTTCGTTTGTGTTGCTAATGTCAATAATTCACGTTGTTCTTGGTTTGATAGTGAACTTGTAATACCTGTTTGTTCTTTAATCCACTGAGCTAGAGCATGGTCGAAATCATCACCGCCTAACGCAGAATCACCGCCAGTCGCAAGTACCTCAAATACGCCTTTAGATAAGCGTAAAATTGAAATATCAAACGTACCACCACCTAAATCGTAAACGGCAATAACACCTTCTTGGCCGGAATCTAAGCCGTATGCGATTGCCGCTGCAGTCGGTTCATTTAGTAGACGAAGAACATTTAGGCCTGCTAATGTCGCAGCATCCTTAGTACCTGCACGTTGCGCATCATCAAAATAAGCAGGAACGGTAATTACTACCCCTTCTAACTCACCACCTAGTGTATCTTGAGCACGACGTGATAACGATTTTAAGATTTCAGATGATACCTGAATAGGGTTAACTTCACCTTGAGCGGTTTGAATTACTGGTAATCCATTTTCACTTTCTGAAAATTGATATGGAAGCTCAGGATAACGAGCTTGGATATCTTTAAGTGAACGTCCCATTAAACGTTTTACAGAAATAATCGTATTTTGTGGATCCATTGCTGCAGATTGGTATGCATTCATGCCTACACAAATTTTATCTTCTTGATACTGAACAACAGATGGCAAAATAACATTACCTTTCATGTCTGGTAATGTTTTAGCTTCACCGCTTCGAACTGAAGCAACCAAAGAGTTTGTTGTTCCTAAATCAATACCTACCGCCAGTTTATGTTGGTGCGGTACAGCACTTTGTCCTGGTTCAGCAATCTGTAATAACATGAAAGTATCCTTCGTTTATCTCATTAACCCCAAAAGAGTTAACCTAATAATTTCTCTTCTAACTGCTCAACTTCTTGATTCAGTTTTTCAATAAATTTGAGCTTTCGAACGCTCTGAGCGGCTTCAATCCATGCTTCGTTTTTCAATAGTTCTTGCAGTTGAACTAACTGTGATTTACGCATTGCTGTTACATTCTCAGCAAAATCAAACAAAGCACTTTCAGGATCTGAGCTTGATGGTAATGACTCTAACTCTTCACGCAGTTCCATTTGTTGCATTAAAAACATAGGATCTTGCATTGTGGTTTGTTCACCACGAATATCATGACCTTGCTCTGAAAGTATGTATTCAGCTCGTGATACTGGATTTTTTAATGTTTGATACGCATCATTAATTTGCGCAGCTTTTTGAATGGAAAGTAAACGGTCACGCTCTGAAGACGTTGCAAAATTATCTGGATGAAAGCGTTTTTGCAACTCTCTAAATTGAAGAGAAAGAAGGCCACCATCCAGTTCAAACTGGTTCGGTAGCCCAAATAATTCAAAATGATTCATAAGTAATGTTTTGCTCTATACGTTGAAGCTTTCACCACACCCACATTCACTTTTTACGTTCGGGTTGTTGAATTTAAAGCCTTCATTTAGACCTTCTTTTGCAAAGTCTAATTCAGTGCCATCCATATAAGCTAAGCTTTTTGGATCGATAATGATTTTCACACCAAACTGTTCGAAAACTTGGTCTTCTTCGTTTAGCTCATCAACAAATTCAAGAATATAAGCCATACCCGAACAACCAGAGGTTCTTACGCCTAAACGTAAACCAACGCCTTTTCCTCGGTTTTCAAGAAATTTTTGTACACGGCTTGCCGCTGCTTCGGTGACTGAAATGGCCATACTGCAACCTTTACTTTTTGTTTGTGGTCATGGGAGTCATTAATTATTAACGACATTACTCAATAATAAAGCACCTTTTATTAATAAAACAAATAATAAAGGTGCTTTATCTAACCAAAAATAATTAATCTTGGTGTTTATTACGGTAATCAGATACCGCTGCTTTGATTGCATCTTCTGCAAGAATTGAGCAGTGAACTTTCACTGGTGGTAACTCAAGCTCTTCTGCAATTTCAGCATTTTTAAGTGCTGCAGCTTCGTCTAGTGTTTTACCTTTTACCCACTCAGTAACTAGTGAGCTTGATGCAATTGCAGAACCACAACCGTATGTTTTGAATTTTGCATCTTCGATAACACCTTCTGGAGATACTTTGATTTGTAGTTTCATAACATCACCACAAGCCGGAGCACCAACCATGCCGCTACCCACTGATGGGTCGTCTTTTTCAAATGAACCAACATTACGAGGGTTTTCGTAATGGTCGATTACTTTTTCGCTATAAGCCATGATATATACCTCTAAATTCTGTAACGTCCGTGTTTTAGTGGTGTGCCCACTCAACCGTGTTTAAGTCGATGCCTTCTTTGTACATGTCCCACAGTGGTGACATATCACGCAGTTTGTTTACTGCTTGGCTAATTTGTGAAACCGCGTGGTCGATCTCTTCTGCTGTTGTGTAACGACCAAAAGAGAAACGAATCGAACTGTGTGCTAGCTCATCATTTAAACCTAATGCACGTAGTACATATGAAGGTTCAAGACTTGCTGAAGTACATGCAGAACCAGAAGATACTGCAAGGTCTTTAAGAGCCATTAATAGAGACTCACCTTCAACAAATTCAAAACTGATGTTCAAATTGCTTGGTACACGTTGGTCTAAATCACCATTAATGTGTACTGCTTCCATATCTTTAATGCCATCCAATAAACGGTCACGCATTGCTAAGCAGTGATCGTAATCTTTTTGCATTTCTTCTTTTGCAATACGGCAAGCTTCACCCATACCAACGATTTGGTGTGTTGCTAAAGTACCAGAACGGAAACCACGCTCATGACCACCACCGTGCATTTGTGCTTCTAAACGAATGCGAGGTTTACGACGAACATATAATGCGCCGATGCCTTTAGGGCCATAAATCTTATGTGCTGATAGTGAAATTAAATCAACTTTAACTGCTTGTACATCTAGAGGGATTTTACCCGCAGATTGTGCCGCATCAACATGGAAAATAATTTTACGAGAACGACATAATTCGCCAATTGCAGTAATGTCTTGAATTACACCAATTTCGTTATTTACATGCATAATTGAAACAAGAACAGTATCATCACGCATCGCTGCTTCAAGCTTAGCTAGGTCGATAAGACCATTTGATTCAGGCTCAAGGTAAGTTACCTCATAACCTTCACGCTCAAGTTGACGACATGGGTCAAGAACCGCTTTATGTTCTGTTTTACAAGTAATGATGTGCTTACCTTTCTTATTATAGAAATGCGCAGCACCTTTAATTGCTAAGTTGTCAGACTCAGTAGCGCCTGATGTGAATACGATTTCACGAGGATCAGCATTCAATAGATCGGCAATATTTTCACGTGCAGTATCAACCGCTTCTTCAGCCTGCCAGCCGTAACGGTGTGAGCGTGATGCAGGGTTACCAAAGTAACCATCCATTGTCATGTATTGAACCATTTTATCCGCTACACGTTTATCAACAGGACACGTAGCCGAATAATCAAAGTAAATTGGCAGTTTCATTTTCATCTCCAAAAATACAGACGTTTGACCGTTAAGAACGGACATTAACACCCACAGAATTTGTTAATTTTGAATTCGTAGTTAAGCCATTTGTTATGGCAAGATCAACATTTTGTCGATCAGATATTTGCTGAACTTCATTATCTTGCATCAGTTCACCAAGCGTAATACCGTCTAAGAAAGTACTGATTCGAGAACTTAGATCACGCCACAATGTGTGCGTTAAACAACGCGTGCCACCTTGGCAGCCTTCTTTTCCGTGACATTTGGTTGCATCAACTGATTCATCAACAGCTGAAATAACCATTCCAACTGCAATTTGCTCAGCTCTTAATCCTAAGCGATAACCACCACCAGGACCTCGAACGCTTGCAACCAAACCTGCTTTGCGTAATCTAGAGAATAATTGTTCAAGATAAGATAATGAAATCCCTTGGCGCTCTGATATATCAGCAAGCGGCACTGGTCCTTCTTGGGCATGAAGTGCAACGTCTAACATTGCTGTTACTGCATACCTTCCCTTTGAAGTTAATTTCATAAGTTACCTCATATCCACACTATTCGTATGGAATGAAGTTTCCCATACCTGACTATTTTGGTCAAGTATTTATCCTACTATTTTAGTCAAGTACTTACTATTTGATATTACTTGTCTTTCATACTGCGTTCTACGGCGGTTAATACACCGCGTAAAATGCGTAATTCTTGAGTTTCAGGACGTGTACGATTAAACATACGACGCATTTTATTCATAACCTGACCTGGATGTGCTTTATTTATAAAGTCGGTGTTCGTCATCACTTTTTCAAGGTGCTCGTAGAATAATTCCAGTTCATGGTTTAAAGGGTAATCCGCTTCTTTTGATTCGCCTTTATATGCTTGACTGTCTAACCATGCAACGCGTGCTTCGTAACTAATAGTTTGCACTGCCATTGCTAAATTTAAAGAGCTGTATTCAGGGTTAGCAGGAATACATACATGGAAATGACACTTTTGTAACTCTTCATTTGTCAAACCGACTCTTTCACGACCAAATACAAAAGCAATTGGATGCGTTGGCGCTTCTTCAATAGCTTTAATACCAGCTTCTCGTGGCTCTAGCATTGGCCATTCAAGTGTTCTTGAACGTGCACTTGAACCAATAACTAAACCACAATCAGAAATGGCTTCATCTAATGTATCAACAACACGTGCATTATTCGCAATATCACTTGCTCCAGCAGCTAGTGCAATGGCTTGACCATCTACTTCACATTCAGGTGCAACAAGCACCATATTAGTTAACCCCATCACTTTCATCGCGCGAGCAGCTGAACCAATATTTCCTGAATGGCTAGTTCCTACAAGAACAATACGAATTTTATCTAACATGTTATTTCCCATCTAATGAAAAGAGCCGCCGGATACTAACATAAAGCAATACGGCTTTCTCCTTTATCTCGCTGAGATTTTAACCTTGGATCGCTTTTTTTTTAATAAAGAGAATGAATGAACAAAAAATAAACACTTCCTTTTTATAATAAGTCTGTGTATACTCGCCGCCGATTTCTGTTCTTTAACATCTTTTGGGATATTACTATGCATCCAATGCTAAACATTGCTGTACGTGCTGCACGTAAAGCTGGTGACTTTGTTGCTAAATCTTTTGAGCAAACTGACAAAATTGAAACAACAAAGAAAGGCAACAACGAATTTATTACGAACATCGAAGCCGATGCTCAATACATTCTTGTTGACATGATCAAGAAATCTTACCCTGATCACAGCATCATTTCTGAAGAGTCCGGCCTAATTGAAGGTAAAGACACTGACATTCAATGGATCATTGACCCATTAGATGGCACGACTAACTTCGTTAAAGGTATCCCACACTTCTCTGTTTCTATTGCTGTTCGCATCAAAGGCCGTACAGAAGTCGCTTGTGTATACGATCCAATTCGCAATGAACTATTTACTGCTCAACGTGGTGCTGGTGCTCAACGCAACAACCAACGTATGCGCGTTAAAGAGTTAAAAGATCTTAGCGAAGCTATCATCTCTACAGGTTTCCCATACCGTCACAAACAACACTCTGAAAGCTTCATGAAAGTGGTTAGTGCACTATTCATCGAAGGTTCTGACGTTCGCCGTACTGGTTGTGCATCTCTAGACTTATGTTACTTAGCATCAGCTCGTATGGATGGTTTTGTTGAACTAGGTCTTAAGCCTTGGGAAATGTCTGCTGCTGACTTAATTGCTCGTGAAGCTGGTGTTATCTGTACTGACTTCGTTGGCGGTACTGATTACCTTAAATCTGGTAACCTAGTTGCTGGTAGCCCACGTGTTGTTAAAGCGATGCTTAAAAAAGTTCGTGAAAACGGCAACGAAGCAATGATGAAGTAATTTCATTTATTGTGTCTCGTCCTAAAATACGTTGACGATTTTTAATTGAAAGCTAAGTGCGTACGCACTTGGCTTTTTTGTGTACTTGATTTGGTGTACTCATTCCCAAGCTTAAATGTGGCCGCATTTCATTATAAATAAAAATAGATTCTTCAACTAAATGCCTTAACTCCTCTAAATCTTTACAGTCATACAAAAGAAACTCTTGTTTAAGTATCCCATTTATTCGCTCTGCTAATGCATTTTGATAGCAATCATAACCATCCGTCATTGATGGCTTAATATCATTTTTATTCAATTTTTCCTGATAAACCTTTGAACAATACTGTAATCCTCGGTCTGAATGATGAATCGTACTCCTTTGATATTGACGGCTATCTATCGCCATATCAAGAGCTTTGACTACATCAGTAGCTTTCATTTCATCACTTAATTCATATCCCATTATCTTTCGACTATAAGCATCTGTTACTAAAGATAAATAATGAATACCTTTTTGTGATTGAACGTAAGTGATATCACTAACAAAAACCTCTTCAGATGCTTGAGGTGTTACTTCTTTAAGTAAATTAGGATGTTTTTTCATCCAATGCTTACTATAGGTAGTTTTTGTATAACTTCGTTTAGGTTTTACTAATAAGCACTCATTTCTTAAATAGGAAAAAAAGTTATCTCTGCCTAACTTTATGCCATGAGTGATGAATTTGGGCTTAAGTAAAAAATATAATTTTTTACCTCCAATACGAGGCATATATCGACGAATTTCTTGCACCATATTTTTAACCGGTGAAAGTTCAACGGCACGTTTCAGAGCTCTACGTTCTTGTTGGTATATACATTGTCTTGTAATGCCAAGTAGCTGACTAGCTCGCTCTAAGCTGATCATTTTCTGCTTTTGAAGACTTCTTGCTCCTTGGCAATATACTTTTTTCTAAGGCCTGCACCATGTTCTGCGTCCATGATATTCACTACTTCATTAAGTAATAAATTACGCATTCTTTCATCATCAAGCTCTCGCTCTAAACGTTTAATTTTTTGTGCAGGCGATTCTTTCGCTTTCGGGGATTTAGGCATAATAATCTTAGGTGATTGAGACCAGTCCATCTTACCGTGTTTTCTTAACCAAGTAAGTACGGTAGATCGACCTTGAATGCCATAAATGTTTTGAGCTTGCTTATAGGTCATATCGCCTTTTTCTATAGCGGCAACAAGCTGCAATTTAAAGCCTAATGAATAATCGCGTTGAGTTCGCTTATTCTTTGTTTTTTTCTTGATTTGTCATATAAAAGTCCTAAATGTGTAAACACATTTCAGGACGAGACATTGATTTAAAAAAAGGGAAGACAGGTTATCTGTCTTCCCTTTTTTATTATAAAAATCAAAAATTCCAACCAAACTCAGTAAATAGTTTTTTCCACGTATCATCAAAATCCGCTTTAATCACGATATCCTCCCCCGTTATTGGATGAGTAAAATTCAATTCAGATGCGTGAAGTAACAAACGGTGGCTATCCAATTTTTCTTTAAATAAACGATTATGCTTTCCATCGCCGTGGCTTGTATCACCAACAATTGGGTGACGTAAATGTGCCATATGACGACGAAGTTGATGCTTTCTACCTGTATGTGGTTTTAACTCCATCAAACAATATCGCGTGGTTGGAAACTTACCAGTTGAATAAGGTAACTCCACTTTAGCTAACGGTTTGTACTCTGTGATCGCTTCTTTAGCTTCGACTTCTTGTGATGCCTTTTTATCTGCAATTTTATCGAGTTCTTTTTTTAATGGATAATCAAGCGTGTCCGCCTCTTCAATCCATCCACGAACAATCGCATGATAGGTTTTCTTTATTTCTCTGCTTGCGAAAAGTGGAGATACTTGTGCAGCAATCTCGCTTGATAAAGCAAAGAATAAGATTCCTGATGTTGGTCTGTCTAAACGATGTAATGGAAACACATGCTGACCAATTTGATCACGTAACGTTTGCATCGCAAATACCGTTTCGTGCTTATCAAGCCATGAGCGGTGTACTAACATTCCTGCAGGTTTATTAATCGCAATTAAATGTTCATCACGATAAACAATCTCAAGCTCTATTGGCTCAACTTGTTCTTCTAATAACTCATCATTCACAGCTGTAATTTCTTCTGTATTCACTTCATTTACCTAATACATCAATGGCATGACATAAGCGTACAATCTCGTTATACCCTTCAATATCCTTTAATGCTTCTTCAATATAGGGAGCAATTGAGAACCCTTTTGGCGTCGGTTTATTATTCTCAATTAGATAATTCATCTTAGGGATAAAAATCCACTGCAACCACTCAGATGCAGATAGAGTATCAATGGCAAACGGCTCTGTACTTGATAAATCGGCTATCGATGGTGACATACGTTGCCAGTGCCCATGATGTTCTAATTGCTGAGCTAACTGCTCTAATAATGTTGATAATTCTAACGATGTCGTCATATCCGATAAAACTCGCACTCTCTGATACTTTTGATGACAAAGGATACCATCTTATCAAGGCTTGGGTATAATCACGACATTACCCATAAAATAAGACATATCATGGATCAGATTTATACGCTTACCCAACTGATACAGCAATCAGATTGTGAATACACGATTTATGACTTAGGTCGCCGTGTTCAACCTATCTCAAATAAACAATTTGAATCTATTGAAGCTGGACAGCAACCTTATCCTTACCCATTACAACGTCATGCTCATTTAGCTATCGCTTATTGGAATGATACAAAACAACCTTGGATTTGGTTTTTAAAACTGCCTTTAGATGAACGAAGTCTACTGCAACAAGCTGATATAGGTAATTTTATTAAGTACGTTATCGAAGCGATTGGGGTGTCATTAAGCGGCGATTTAAGCGAAGAGCAACAACAAAAGTTGTCAAATAACCCTTATACCTTTAAGCCTAAAGATGACAAGATGGCAATGTTTCATAGTTTCTTGCGTGCGGAATTAGCACAGCCTATGAGTCAATACTATGATCATGCGAAAACTTATCTTTCGGGTATAAACGGTTGGGATAACTGGCAATTTGTGGGAATGCAAGGGTTAGCAGATGTATGTGCAAATCTAGATAAAGACAACAACAGTACTGCACTTCGCAAATCGCTGTCTCATTTACCGACAACGGTTTTATACGCCACATTAGGCTGCTTAGAACACATCAATTTGCCTGAAAAATTAGCACAAAAGCAATTAGAAACAATCCAAGAGCTATGCAACGACAAAGAATCTGATCTGTTTCTATTATCTGCACATATTCGTGCACTTTCTGGGACAGATAAGAATACTTTAATTAAAGCACTGACTTTAATTTTATCGAGTGAGCGTCTAAGCCACCCTGAAGTTCTTGTCGCTATTGCTGGTCGTTGCTGGAGTGGATTAGAGGATCTGTCTGTTGCTAATCTTTTCTTATTACGATTGGCTCAAACGGGTGATCAACAGCTATTTAATCAGTTGTTTGCTGATTTAGTAATGCAACCGAAACTTCGTATGTGCATGCTTCAGATCCTTCATGGAGAAGCAGATCCTAAACTGGCTAACGCTTTATTAAAATTGCAGCAAACCACCAAGAGTTAAGATATGGATAATCTACTTGCGATATTAGCACTAACCCTATTCTGCTTTCTTTTTTGGCAACAAAGAAGACAATCGGAATATGCTCACCAAGCTATTCAACATTATTGTAAAAAAATGGAATTACAGCTACTTAGTGTCGCAAGAGGTTCTTACGGTATTCAATTACCTGACGGTAAAAAGCGCCTACATACTATTTATGAATTCGAGTTTTCTTCCGTGGGAGATGACCACTACACAGGTAAATTGATCATGATAGGCTTTAAAGCAGCAAAGTTTAATTTACCTCCGTATCGCATGGCTGAAGAATACTAATGAAAACTGGGCTAGCACATAGTATTGCTGCTAGCCCAATTCCCCCCTTATTTTATATCCTTTTGGTTACCACCATGCTTCCCACATAGCACCAACAGCAAAAGTATCTTGTTTACCCGTTTCTCCACGAGTTAAATCCACTTCTGTATTTGAGTCACCAACGGTTGCGTAAAATCTCAACATTGGTCTTGCACCTGAATCCATATCAAAGCTAATATTTTGAGATAAGGTGACTTTCCAAGCATCGTTTTGTCCGCTTTGATTATCAAAATCAACCACTGAATAACCCGCTTCTAGCCATGTAGAGTGAATGTTATTCCATGCATAAGTGGGACGCACAATGGCACTGTAGTTAGCTCGGTCATCTTGACTCGCATTTTTATCTTCTAATGATTGATAACCAACTAAATATTCAATATTAGTTTGATTACTCATCACTAACTTACCTTCTAGCTGCATCAACAACGTTGATAAATCTTCTGTCTTATTAAAAATATTGTTATCAACGTTATTACCATAGCGAGTCACAAACTTATTACTCAGCATTCCAACACTATGATTTAACTCAAGCGCCAATTGGTACGAGTCAATATCATCGACATAACACTGCTTATCTGCACCGGTTCCCGTACAAGTTTGCGTGTCCTTGTCAGTCTCAGTATTTTTAGAGGAAAAACCATAGTTCGCATAGAAAGAAAGATCTAAGGCGTCCGTTAAATTAATTCCATGTAATTTAGATGTAATTGCGTAATTACCACTGTCACCAGTACCACCACCATCAACAACTTGTGCAACTGCAGCCATATCGAATTTCACGTTACCAAACTCAAGGTTTTTAATACCAGCACCTTGAGAATCATTCATCATCCAGAAGTAATCGTTTAATCCTGTCTGTGGTCGGTTATGGAAATCTCGACCAGCCCAAATATAAGCATTAGGTTGAGATTCAAAGACATTCGTCGCCCCCGCATAGAATTTCTTCAAGCCAACCTCATCCCCCCAATGCTCTAGCATGACAACTACATCCCAAATGGTGCCATTATCAGAAACAAATCCTTTTGCAAACTGAAACTCACCGCCATTGCCTTCATTACCTAAACGACCAGTAGCATTACCAATTAATTGGCCATCAGCTGAGACGTATTTTTGTGTATCATCAGAAAAATGAAATCCATAACGAGCATAACCAGAAAAAACGATCCCATCAGGGATTTTGGTTTCAGGAGAAATAACTAAAGGTTGTTGATCATCTAATTGAATATTATCTAATGGATCTGTTTCAGCAAAAGTAGAAAATGAAGAAAGGGTCGCAGTAACAGCCAGAGCAACAGGTAATAATTTCATTATAATTCCTTAATAAATATTAAAACAGCAATTTAAAATCATCATGAACATTATCGAATTATATTTACGACTCATTCATGAACTAATTAAATTATTTACTGTTATATTATTAATATTCAACAATCATAATTTTTAAATATTAACCTGATCACGCACGTTTTATATTTATATATGTTTTATTTTTAGCTTTTTAATAGATATCCATTCAATAAAAACAAAAAAGCACCAATTAATCGATGCTTATTGAAAATAAAATAGTTTAATTAATATCCTTTGTTGATTCACGAACAATTATATTACCTTTTAATATTTCAGTTGTTGCTTTTACTTCTTTATCAGAAATCAATCTTAATGCTTTATCCATTGCCAACTGAGTTACTTTTTGAATAGGAATATTAATCGTTGTTAATGCTGGAGATAAAAATGCAGAGATCTCATCATTATCTATCCCAACGATGGAAATATCTTCAGGAACACGAATATTCATCTCTTTTAAGGCTTTAATTGCACCGAGTGCTAAATGATCATTAAAACAAAAAATAGCGGAAATATCTTGTGAACGCTTCAGCAATTCCTTACATGCTTGATACCCATCTTCTAACTTACCATTCTTTATTATAGTTAAGTTATCATCATAAGTAATACCATGTTTTTCAAGCGTTTCTTTCGCTCCTTTCAAACGAATTTGGCCAGTACTTGATGTCATATTAAGGGTGATAATTGCAATGTTTTTATGCCCTAATTCAACAAGATGCTCAATAGCCATTTGACTTGCATTATATTGATCAAAAGCAACTGCGTGCCCTAACCCATCTGGTAAGGTTCGATTAATTACCACAAGTGGGATTGGCAGTTTTTTCTGAATTTCACAATAATCATCAGCCGTCATCGTACGGCTATAAATTAAAATAGCATCACACTTTCTTGCCACTAGTGAATTAATGGCTTCGATTTCAGTTTCAACTTGATTATGACCGTCAGTGACGATTAATTGCTTTCCTGATTCTTCTGCAATTCTTGTCGCTTCTTTGAGTAAAATACCAAAATAATAACCGTCAAAGAACGACACAATAAGGCCAATACTATTAGAACTATTTGTTGCCAATGCTTGAGCGACAAGGCTCGGTTTATAGTCTAATGTTTCCATTGCATCAAAAATCAGTTTTTTTGTTTCTTCTTTTACTGGACCTTTTCCATTCATTACTCGAGAAACGGTCGCCTTAGAAACACCTGCAAGCTTACATACGTCATTGATTGTTGCCATTGAGCCCTCAAAAATATGTAGATGAAATTAGCGTAATAATAGCTAAGTTATTACGCTAAATACACTTTATTATTTATTCTGCAACGCGCGATGAATCTCAATTAGCTCTTGAATCATCTCTTTTGCAAGCATAGAAGTCATAATATGATCTTGGGCGTGCACCATAATTAAATTTACTGGCACTTTTCCTTCTCCCTCATCCATGCCAATAAGCTGTGTTTGCACATCATGCGCTCTTTTCGAAGCTTCAGCTGATTGCTTTAAAAGATCATCAACTTTATCCCACTCGCCAGATTTTGCTGCTCGTAATGCTTCCATTGCACATGATTTAGATTCACCTGCATTAATAATAAGTTCCATTACTGTAGTTTCTAACTCTTCACCGACTAGCATATTATTTATTCCTATTTAAATTTGTTTTTCATTGTTAAAAAGTGATATACCGCTCCAATTAATCCACTGTCATTATTAAATGTACTTTTCTCAATGGAAACTAACTCTTTAACATTAAATTCATTAATTGAACTTTGGCTTTTAATAATCTGATTAAACTTCTCTTCAATATTAAAAATCAAATCTTCTCGACTACTTATCGCTCCACCAATAATTATTTTTTCTGGATTTAAAATAAACGTAAGGTTATATAATCCGATAGCAATATTATTATAAAAGTCATCTATTACTTTTATTGCTACTTCATCACCTGTTGATGCGAGTTCAAAAATATCTTTTCCTGATATATTATCAATACTATTAATATTTTTTAATTTTGAATATCGACGTCTTAGCCCTTCTCTGACTGATGCAGTAAAACTCATACTTGCTGTTGCTTTATCTTCAATATCAAATACATTTTTTGTAAACATATAACCAAACTCGCCAGCCATAAAACCATGACCTCGAACCATTTGATTATTAATATAGATAGCACCACCAATTCCTGTGCCTATCGTAATACAGATAAAATTCTCAACATGTTGTGCTTTACCGCGCCATTTTTCAGCAAGCGCTACACAGTTAACATCATTCTCTAATTCAACAGGTAACGATAATCTCTTAGTTAATTCATCTTTAAATTGAAAACCGTAGAAATCATCAATTGCTCCACCTGTTTTTAAATACCCTGTGTTTACATCTACAAATCCAGGAAGAGAGAAAGCTGCACCATCGAACGTATACTTTTTTGACCACTGCTCTTTTATATCCACAAGAGTGGCAATGATTTTTTCTCCGCAAGTTTCAGTTTTCACTTTCCCTTGCTCAAGAACTTTTCCTTGTTCATTTAACACGCCAAACTTTATGTCTGTACCACCAATATCAAACGAAATGTACGTTGCCATAATGCAAACTTCTCCCTTTATTTCAGTTAAATATCTTCACCACGAGTGGCAATGACATCTTTAAACCAATGGAATGATGCTTTTTTCTTACGAGCCAATCCATTTTGATGATCAACATAAATAAAACCATATTGCTTTTTATAACCATTTAACCAACTTAATAAGTCAATGGCAGACCAAGCGTAATACCCTTTAATATGAACACCGCGACGAACCGCTTCTTTTACCGCACCTAAGTGCTCTTTAATAAAATTAATACGTGGAATATCGCACACTTCACCATCAATGATAGGATCTTCATCACCTAAACCATTTTCCGTGATGTAGAGTTTAATTTGACCATAGTGCTCTTTCAGCATTTCTAATCCGCCAACAAACCCTTCGGGTGAAATTTCCCAATCCCATTTCGTGTACTTTTTATCTGCCATTTTCACAGTACGGTACACATTATCGTAACTAGGGTTACCAGGTGAGCCCGTTGAGTTTTCTCGTGTAATCGTACGAGCTTCAACATCCCCTTGAATTTTCTCTACACGCTGAGGCTGGTAATAATTCAATCCCATAAAGTCATTCAAAGGTGCGGCTTCAAAAATAGTTTGTAGCTCTTCATCCGTCCAATCAGGAAGGTTACCTTCTTCTTGTAATTGCTTAACTACATACTCTGGATATTTACCAAGCAAAATAGGATCATAGAACCAGTTCATACTAAATTGATTCGCATGCATTGCAGCAAAGTGACTCTCTTCAGAATCATCAACCCCAAATGCAGGGCTAAATACATGACTCAAACCAATCTCACCAAATTGATTTAATTTTTTATATTCAATCACCGCTTTAGCATGAGCGTAAAATACGTTATGTGTTGCTTGGAAGTATTTTTTCGGGTCATTTTGAATGCCTGGTGGGTGTGCGCCTGCCATGTATCCTAGAGCACAGAACACAACCGTTTCATTAAACGTTATAAAATGCTTAACACGGTCACCGAATTCGTTGAAACATAATTTAGCAAACTCGACATACGCATCGCCCGTTGCTTTATTTAACCATGCACCTTCTTTTTCTAGTGCTAATGGCAGATCCCAGTGATATAGAGTAACAAAAGGAACAATGCCATATTTCAAACATTCATCGATCAGATTATTATAAAAATCGATGCCTTTTTGATTAATTTCCCCCGTTCCATTTGGGAAAATACGAGCCCAAGAAATTGAGAAACGGTATGACTCTAATCCCATTTCCGCCATTAAAGCGATGTCTTCTTTATAACGATTGTAATGATCAACAGCGACATCACCGTTAGTTCCTTCAAACGTTTTTCCTGGTATTTTGGTAAACTCATCCCAGTTTGTTGGACCTTTACCATCTTGATCCCACGCGCCTTCCACTTGATAAGAAGCGGTTGCTGCGCCAAATAAAAAATCATGTGCAAATTTCATTTCAAATTCCTGTCTATTACTGTAGCCAACTGAATATGGTTAGTCTAAAAGAGCCAATGCATCATTTAGGATCTTCTCGCCTTTCATCATGCCGTAATCCATCATGTCGATGACTTCGACTTTCTTATTTACTTCATCTGCCAATTTCTGAAGTTCGTCTTTTTTAAAGCGAATTTGTGGCCCTAATAGGAATAAATCATATTCAGATAAATAGTCTTGAATCGTTTCAACGCCGTGGGCTTCGATATGAATATCTAATCCTTTTTGTTCTGCTGATTCACGCATTTTTTTTACAACCATTGACGTAGACATACCTGCTGCACATAGTAATAAAATCTTTTTCATAATAACCTCGATACTCATCTAATCTGTTTTAATTAAGCTGTTGCTTGTGATGTTGGCGCTGCTGCCTTTGCTTCATCTTGAGCAGCTAACTTGTCTTGATATTTAAAGAATGGGAAATAAACGCACACTGTCATACAGAACACGGCTATTTGTAGTAATGCTGCACTCCAACCACCAACGATGAATCCGCTAAGCACCATAGGCGTTGTCCAAGGCACTTGAACTGCGGTAAATGGACCAACAAATCCCATATTAATTGACGTATAAACCATAATTGCTGATAGCACAGGTGCTGTTACAAATGGAATAAACATGATTGGGTTAAAGATAATTGGAGTTGCAAAAATCACAGGTTCATTGATATTGAAAATACCTGGGATAAAAGAAAGGCGACCAAGCTGTTTGAACTGAATAGAGCGGGCAAATAACACCATGCAGCACACTAAACCAAACGTTAAACCTGACCCACCAACAGTAATGAATTGGTCAACAAACTGGTTAGTTACTACTTTGCCATTTTCGCCAGCAATCAATGCTTCGCCTGCATTCACGATAGATTGATTATGAAGTGCGTTCGCTGTCACGATTGGTCCCATAATGCCCATAACAATAACTGGACCGTGAACACCACACCACCAAAGTAGAGAGATAAGTAAAGCAATACCAACCGCTCCAAAGAATGAATCAGACATGCTTTGTAGTGGCGTTTGAATAATATGATAGATGGTTTCAATAAAGGTTCTTTCAAATACAACTTCAAAGAAGATGTAAGTTAAGAAAGCAAGAGTGATAATAAGAAAACCAGGAATAAGCGATTTAAAAGCATTGGATACCCCTTCAGGCACACTATCAGGCAGTTTGATAACCCAATTACGATTAAAGGCCATTGAATAAATAATACCAACAACTAAACCAATCACGATGGCTGCAATCATACCTTTACCACCAAGAAAGGCTTTCGGTATTACGCCACCAATTTGAGTTACACCATCAGGTGCGACAACAAAGGCATTCATTACAATAAGAAGAGAAACAATGGCTAATACCCCCGCATTTACACCATTATGTCCTTCATATTTAACGTAAGTATACGCAATACCAAAAGCACCAATTAGTGCCAAAATATCAAATGTTGCCCCTACAACTTGGAACAATGGTGTTGACCACTCTGCTCCAAAAATTCCAGCCATAAACTCGCTGTAACCATCAATAGGTACAAACGCCAATAACAAAAACACTGAACCTATAATGGTCAATGGCATTGTTAACATGAAGCCTTCTTTAATCGCTACGATCGGTTTTGAATTCACAACCTTTAAAACTTTAGGTAGGAATTTATTCACCTTTTCCATGATAGTACTTTGCAAATTTACCGCTTGAGTACTCATTGTTCACCCCTAATTAGAATTATAAATTTATTAACTTTTATTCACTGGTGAGAAATGTAACCGGTTTCAGTAACCGGTTACATAACATAATTGAGCAAATATGATTCAACTCACGAATATTAATAATTTACAGATTAAAAATGTGATCTAGATAAATTGATGTTTTTTTAAACTAGGAAATGGGCGTATTCGGTGGGGGTATAAGTGCTAATGATTGCGTAAAAAAGAAAAACCCCATCAAGCTCTCGCTTAATGGGGTTATAACTCTACTCGCAGCAGTCCGGCTACTAAGTGGTGCTCCATGCATCAAATCCATGATAGTATGCTGACTCCTTCAGCTTATTCCGTTCGTCGCCGTCCTAGCGGTGTCCTTGATCTCATCCTGATCCGTCAACAGTCCGTCGTTAACTCTCTTCACTTGTTCCGTGAGCGGTGTCCCTTACATCATCCTGATGTTCAGTCCTTCCTCTATCCTAGAGGTATCCATTGTCTTCCTTAGTAGCAACCATCCAAGTTACTATTGCGTCCGTTCAATGTCCTTTGCTTTCCTTGCCGATTATTCATCCTAAATAACCGAATGCTTCATCCTGAAGCTTACCAAATCCTTGGCTAGTTCCTGTTCCGTGTCAGTATCCTTCCGACACCAATAAGATTACGCTTTTGACTTTTTTGAACAATGGTCTAGCGACATATTTTTTATCTTTCTTTGCATCCACAATCATATCAAAAAATAAAACACCATTAATAACAACAACTTAATAAGACTCTTATTCTAATTTACGATAAAATAAACGATATTTCTCACCTTGCACGTGAGAGATATCGCACAAGCATGTTCTCTTTTTTCCATTTTCATCTATTTAATACCCATTATTTCACGTGATTTTCATCACACTTTTATTCTTCTAGGATTGGTATAGAGAATTCGTTATTATAAACAAAGCTGAAATATAGGAAGTCACAATGAAAAATGTAACGGATGAACTGCAAAAAATTCTGCAAGATTTAACCGGTGAAGGCAAAAAACCAACCACGGCATTGGTACGAGCTCGCTTAACGACTCCAGTCCCTATGCCTGCTATTATTGCTGCGGTAAAATCATTTAAATCGACTTCTCATGTACCAAAAATAGAAGTTCGAGAAACCTCATTAACCGCAGATGAGCGTATTGCTCAACTTGAACAACAAGTCAAAGAGCTAACCAACCGCTTGATGGCTCTGGAGAATAAATAATGCAAATTTGGGTTGATGCTGACGCATGTCCAAAAGTAGTAAAAGAAGTGCTATTTCGCGCTGCAACTCGAACTGGAATTCAACTAACTTTAGTCGCTAACCATTATATTCCAGTGCCAAGTGCCGCCAATATTCGCTCAATGCAAGTCGAATCTGGATTTGATGTTGCTGATGATGAAATTGTAAAGCGCTCTGAAGCGGGCGATTTGGTGATCAGTGCAGATATTCCATTAGCCGCAGAGCTCATTGAGAAGAAAGTACAAGTATTAAACCCTCGTGGTGAGTTATACACCGAAGCAACCATTAAAGCTCGATTAAATATTCGTGATTTTATGGATACAATGCGTGCCAGTGGCATTCAAACTGGTGGCCCAGCTCCACTTTCTCAAACAGAACGTCGAGAATTTGCGAATCAATTGGATCGCATTTTAGCCAAAACCAAAATATAAAAAATGGGAGCATCTAGGCTCCCATTTTTATTCAACCAAACTTAGTCTTTAAAGTCCCAAGATAAATTACTTACTAATAAGCATTCATCACATTTGAAATCAAATACTTCATGAAGCGGCTCTTTTAAAGCCCAATCCCCATCACACACAGGACAACGACGTGCTTGCTCTTTCTCTTTACTCTCGCCAGCCACACGATAAATGTATAAATACGTTGGAATGCCACTTACTACCGCCATACGACGACACAAATCCCAACCACGTTTAAATAGGTGACTTTTGCTTGAACTGATCTCATGTAATGAAGGATGCTCAACAACAGAGCCATTCATCTGTAATTGATCACATGCACTCCAATCTTCTTGCCATTTAATAAGCTGTTTTTGATCACCATTGGCTACCGCAGGTAAACGGTATAATGGAATAGGTTGGAATGTCTCACCATGTCGAATCGGCGAACACGTATGTAAATGGCTAGTATAAAGAATTTGCCAACTAACGGTTTCACTCTCATCACTAGGATCTGAGTTCATGTCTTGGCCAACCACTTTAACTTTAGGTTGTAATAATCCAAACTCACTCAGTTGTTTGAAAGCTAGCTTTACCTGAGGGCTGTGATTATCCGGATGTAATGAATCTACTTCAGGACAAACAACACGAGCAACAAAGTTCGTTCCTTTCATCACAACAGGTAATTCACGGCCAATAACTTGTCCATTGTAACGTAGGCAATCTAAACAATAATTTATTGCCTTTTCTACCGCTGCCATCGAAGTATCACAATACACTTCAAAATCTAACTCAGTAACAAACATTAACGCTCTTTTCCTAACCACTTTAAAAATAAAAATTCCGACGTAATTACACCGGAATTGATTTAATCATTTACCAATTAACTATGCAGCAATAACCGGCTCTAGTTTATTTAAAAACTCAGCCATATT